>CAYRJA010000173.1:0-1667 GCA_964424455.1 uncultured Bifidobacteriaceae bacterium | reverse complement strand
AGGAACTTTTGTATCAGTTTTGGCACTGTATATATTCAATTGCAGATAAGAAAGAGTTGATAAAAGCTCTAACTGAAAAATTCGCAATACCAAAAGAGAACTCTGAATTTCTTTCAACTATTGATTTCACAAAAGGTGCATTTGGAAATAAATCTGCAAAGGCAATGCGCAATATCCTACCCTATTTGCAAGATGGGCTAACCTATGACAAAGCGTGTAATATGGCTGGTTATAATCATAGTAACAGTCTGAGTAAAGAAGAAAATCTTAACAGAAAACTAAAGAACAAACTTGAACTACTTCCAAAAAATTCTTTGAGACAGCCTGTTGTAGAAAAAATGCTGAATCAAACTATCAATTTGGTTAATGCAGTCATAGAGCAATATGGGAAACCTGATGAAATAAGAATAGAATTAGCAAGAGAATTAAAACAAAGTAGAGAAGATAGGAATGATACATATAACAGGATTAATGAGGCAGAAAAGAATCATGAACGAATCAGGAAATTACTGAATGAGCATCCTGAATTCAATAAAAAGAAAGTGTCGCGCAGAGATATAGAACGATACAAACTTTGGGAAGAGTTTGAAGGTGTTTCACCTTATGAACCAGTAAAACAGATTTCTATTGGCGCATTATATAATGGAGAATACGACATTGAACATATCATTCCTAAATCGGTAATGTTTGATGATAGTTTCAGCAACAAAACTATTTGCCCCAGAAAGTATAATAGTGGAGAAAATGCAAAGAATAAGATGCTCGCTTTTGATTACATGAAAACCAGAAGTCAACAAGACCTTGATGACTTTGTAAGTTGTATTGAGGAAAACAAAAAAATAAGCAACACAAAACGTAAGAAATTATTAATGGCATCTGCTGACCTTACACCTGACTTTATTGAACGACAACTGAGGGAAACTCAATATATCTCCCGTAAGACAAGAGAGATATTATCTGAGATTTGTCGGGATGTATTTGTAACAAGTGGTAAAGTTACTGCGAAGTTACGTGAACTTTGGGGGTGGGATGATGTGCTGATGAATTTACAGTTACCTAAATATAAAACTCTTGGATTGACTATAGCTGAAGAATATGGAAGCAACGGGCAAACACACAAGAGAGAAAAAATAACCGGTTGGACAAAGCGGGATGACCATCGTCATCATGCGGTTGACGCACTTGCCATTGCCTGTACCCGGCAAGGGTTTATTCAACGCATTAATACCCTTAATGCAGCACAGACAAGAGAGGAAATGTATAGTACAACCAAAAATATTGACTACAAAGAAAAGTTGTCATTACTTGATAAATATCTGTTGAGTCAACGCCCATTCACAACAGATGAAATAGAAAAACATGCTGCAAAAATTCTTGTGTCATTTAAATCAGGAAAAAAGGTTGCCACTCTCGGAACACGAAAAATTAAAAAGGATGGAAAGAGAATTTTAATACAGAAACAGATAATCGTTCCACGCGGCGCATTAAGTGAAGAAAGTGTTTATGGAAAAATAAAAACTATAGAAAGAAATGTCCCACTAAAAAGGATATTTGAAAACAGTGATGCCATTGTAAAGAGTACAATTAAAACAACTGTTAAGAAAAGGATTGAAGAATATGACGGCGATATAAAAAAGGCAATTAGCTCTCTTAAAAAGAAACCGTTA
>CAYRJA010000172.1:0-1697 GCA_964424455.1 uncultured Bifidobacteriaceae bacterium | reverse complement strand
CGGATTTCTATTGAACATTTGTGCTAAATTGAACGATAGTAATTCTAATCAACGGCAGTGCTAAAATGCCGCCACTACGCAAAGCCGTGAACCGAAATATTTTGTAAAAAAAGAAAAGGCGCTCAGAAAATTCAGAGCGCCCTTTGACTTTTTAAGGTTAAGGGTTATTCGGTGACTTTTTTCACCTGAACTGCAACTACCCCTTTTTTATTCTCACCTATTTCAAAAGTGACCTTGTCATTTTGCTTAATGGCATCCACTAAGCCGGATTGATGAACGAAGATTTCTTTTTCTTCATCATCTGCCTTGATAAAACCATACCCTTTGGTTGCATTGTAAAATTTTACTGTTCCTGTTTTCATTTTTTGTTGAATTAAAATTATTATCTCAAAGATTAATATTTATTTTTTAATATCAAACAATAATAATTCACAACATATTATTGAAAAGCATTTTTTTGATACTGTTCCACTATACATCTTCTTGTTATTTTAGCCCTATTAATAGAAAATAATGATTATAAGAAGTAAATCACCGCTAAGGTTAGGATTAGCGGGAGGAGGAACAGACGTAAGTCCTTACAGCGACATGTTTGGCGGTGTAATACTTAATGCCACAATCAATCTCAGTGCTTATGCTTCCATTGAACCAACCGATGATGGGAAAATTATTCTTCATGCCATTGACAGGAATGAAATTATAGAACTGGAGTCTGTCGGTCAACTTGCCATTGATGGTAAACTCGATTTGCTGAAGGGGATTTACAACAGAATAGTGAAAGATTATACTCGTAAGCCGTTAAGTTTTCGTCTTTCTACTTATGTAGATGCTCCACCCGGCAGCGGGTTGGGATCTTCGTCTTCGCTGGTAGTAGCAGTACTTTCGGCATTTACTGAATGGCAGAATATTCCTCTTGGCGAATATGAAACTGCAAAACTTGCTTATGAAATAGAGAGAAAAGATTTGAATATGGCAGGTGGTAAGCAGGACCAATATGCTGCCACATTTGGCGGGTTTAATCTGATTGAGTTTTATGCAGAAGACAAAGTAATAGTAAATCCGTTACGGATAAAAGAAAAATACCTGAACGAATTGCAGTTCTGCACTGTGTTGTATTACACAGGAACCAGTCGGCTGTCATCTACCATTATTGATATGCAGGTAAAAAATATATCGGAAAAGAAAGATAAACCTGTGGAAGCTATGCACCGCCTGAAAGAACAAGCCATCCGAATGAAAGAAGCATTACTTAAAGGGGAACTGAAGATGATTGGTGAAATAATGAATGAAGGATGGAAATGGAAAAAAGAAACCGCTATAGGAATCAGTAATCCCATGATAGAAGAAATTTATGACGCTGCTTTGAGAGCAGGCGCTACAGGAGGGAAAATTTCAGGTGCGGGCGGAGGAGGATTTATGTTTTTCTTTTGCCCTGCGCAATCCCGTTACAAAGTGATTGACCGGCTAAAACAGTTTGGAGGTGAAATCGGCAGATTCCAGTTTACACATAATGGTGTAACAACATGGGTAGTGAAATAAATAGAGTATGAAACACTTATTGGTCAGATAACTTTTATGTAAATTATTTCAAGTCAAGACATTTCGTGGTGCGAGATTTTGCTATCTAAAATATTCAGAAACTATCAGGGCTTTCGGGTCTAAACTCTAAGGAGATATTGTCTGAACTCGTCATTTCG
>CAYRJA010000171.1:0-1958 GCA_964424455.1 uncultured Bifidobacteriaceae bacterium | reverse complement strand
GTCAGCAAGCTCAAACCCCGAGTTTTCAAGGGCCGCAGCAACGTTGAGCGGTTCTGTCCGATCGACCAGCTCTTTTGCGAACGTCCCTGTGCCGTTAAAGGCCGAAAACGCTTCGATGATCGCCGGATCCGCGTCAACCTTTGAAGCCTTTCGACGGTCGTGAGTGCTGAAAAGTTTCCTCAAAACATCTTCGAGCGAATGCTTTGTCTTGCTCCGCTTCAAGAGTTCAAGGTCAAGCATGAAAGCGGCCAGCATCCCGCGAGCATAAAGCTTCGTCGCATTGCCCTGCCAACGCGTGTCGGCTGCCATCACAAGAGAAACACCCTTTGGCGAAGTCCGGTCAAACGCGATCGCGGTCGAGAGCTGCGAAACAAGGTCGTCAAATCGGATCCGATTCGTCTTGAGGCCAACTCGGCTCGCCATATAAAGTGCGGCGCCTTCATAAAACCAGTCGTATCGGCCCGCCAATGCAACGCCGTTCGGCAGCCAAAGGTGAAACAGTTCGTGGCGAAGCTGCAAACTCAAACGCTGCATCGATTGCGACTTGAACGGCGCGTCGGATGAGAGAATTACGATGGTGCGGCCGCGCGTGTCAGCTTCGAATCTTCCGGGCGGCGTCTCATCGGCAAACTTCATTACGACAACTTCAAACGGACCTTGCGGAGAGCCGCCGAAAACTTCGCGATATGTTCCAAAAAGCTCAGCAGCCTCTTTCGCGGCCGCTTGATCGTCAAAATTCCAAGCACCTTCGATCAGAAGGTTGAGCTCAGTTTCTGCCGTCTTCACCGTGCGGAGATCGGGCGAGAGAGCAAACACCGCAGAAGCGCGGTCGGAACACTCATACTTCCCTTCAGCCAAAGAAGAGCAGCCGCCGGCAACGCCTACTTTTTGATCGATGATCCGCACAGTCGCCGAGGTCGAAGCTTTACCAAGAACCAGCGGCAAGATGTCGCCAAGAAATAAGACACCGCGGCCGTTCTTGAGCCATGAGACGTGAGCCTGGCCGGTGCGGTCGGGCGCATCGAGACGGATAGTGTACGAAAATGCGCCGATGCTTTCAGCGGCCGCAAATTCACCTGGTGCGAAGGCTTTTGAGGTGACCTCTTTTCCATTCGCCCCTAGCGTCCTCATCTGCGAAATTCGTTCAGCTAGCCCCGAAACGCCCGCAAATTCACGCTCGAACGCGATATTCCGAATTTCGCCGCCGTCAAGAAATCTGCCTGCGACCTCGATGGAATTGGTCTTGGCATCGACTCGAATTTCAGCACCGATCGCCTGCCCGTAGGAAAACGTCGAGCAGACGGCAACCAATACCGCCGCCAACGCGATCAAACGAGTGGCGGTGTTCGCTCGCATTGACTTGAGCCTAGCGAACAAATAAGATAATTGTTTCTCGATAAGTACTCCCTTGGCGAAGAACACTGGTAAACCTCTTTATTAGAGTATTTTATCTTTATGAGTCTTATCAAAGTCGTCATTTACGCAATTGCGTTGGTGCTGAGCCTTCTGTTCATTGGCCGCTTCTTTTTCTAAGCGGGGAAAGATCGAAGAGCAAGCAGCCATTACGACGCGATTTGCCCGCATCCCGCACGTTTTCAGGCGCGCGAAAAAGATCCTAGATCCGGCGGCTCTTGTGAAGCCGCTCTTTTTGTTTTTATTTTGCCTTCTTATATTTCAATAGATCGACAATGTCCAACAATATAAAGATAAAACGTGCTCTTCTGAGCGTTTCAGACAAAACAGGCTTGAGCGAGTTTGCCGCCGTGCTTTCAGAGCTCAGCGTGCAGCTGATCTCGACCGGCGGAACTGCACGCAGCCTTCGCGAAGCCGGATTCGAAGTGATGGACGTCTCTGAGGTTACGGGCTTTCCCGAAATGATGGACGGCCGCGTCAAGACGCTTCACCCAAAGATACACGGTGCGTTCCTTGCCCTTCGCGATAACGACGAACACGTTGCG
>CAYRJA010000170.1:0-2009 GCA_964424455.1 uncultured Bifidobacteriaceae bacterium | reverse complement strand
ATCAGGATGGCCCCGATACGGGTAATCCTGAAAAATTCAAGAGCTTCTCTGCATTCATGAATGCGTTTTACGCGCAACTAACTTTCATGATTAAAACTGCTGCTGAGGCTACAAATATCCGTGATAAAATCTGGGCAGATAATTATCCCAATCCTTTCATCTCTGCTACCATTGACGGGTGTATTGAAAACGCGAAAGATGCCACACAGGGTGGCGCAAAATATAATTTCGGCAATATTGGAGGCGGTGGTATGGCTACGGCAGCCGACTCACTTGCAGCTATTAAAAAATATGTTTTTGAAGAGAAAAAATTAACCCTCAGGCAAATTAGAAAAGCTATTTCAGTTGATTTCAGAAAGCAGGATAGAACACGCAACATTCTGAAGCATGGGCCTAAGTTTGGCGTTGATAACAATGAAGTTGATTTGCTTGCAGTTGAAATTGTTGAGAAATTCTGTAGCATAGTAAAACAGCAAAAAAGATATTCAGGCGGACACTTTAAAGCAAGTTTCATATCCTATGGCTTGAATGTGTTTGAAGGAAAAATGGAACCGGCAACACCTGATGGAAGAAAAGCAGGGAAGCCCTTGTCAAATAGTTTCTCTCCATCAAACGGTGTTGAAAAACTTGGACCTACTGCTGCCTTAAATTCGCTCGCTAAAATTGATCAAACCCAAATTGGTTATGGCAACTCAGTTAATTTGCGGTTTCCACATCAACTAATAAGTAATAAAACCGGATTAACAGCTATCGAAAACATAGTTAAAACCTATTTCAAAAAAGGCGGGTATCATATACAGATAAATACAATTGACAACGAAGTATTGAAAAGGGCACAGGAAAATCCATCAGAGTATGAAGACCTGATAGTTAGAGTTTCGGGGTATTCTGCCTATTTCACCCGGTTGGGAAGAAATATACAGAACGATATTATAAACCGTCAGGAGTTCGATGAGAAACTGAATTCAACACAATCATTTTAAGTCAGCAATCGTTTTTACAAATGATAAAGGGGAATTAACTAAGCCAACACGAGTGAAAAAATGAGCAAATCTATACTGGTTACTGGTGCGGGTGGATATATAGGTAAGTGTACCCTTGAGGCACTTGCCCGGTTAGATAAAGAGATAACAACTCTTGTTGCTTTTGATGTACGGGAAATTGAAGAGCAAAAAAGGTTGAAGGGTGCACATTATGTAACAGGAGATATCCGCCATGCCGATATTTTCGATTGCATGGGCAAGTATGGTATAGATACGGTTATTCATTTGGCTTCGATTGTTTCGCCTGGCAAAAAGAGCAACCGCGATTTCGAATATTCGGTAGATGTATTGGGTACGGAAAATGTTTTGAAAGCATGTGTAGCGAATAAGGTTAAGCAGTTTATAGTAACCAGCAGCGGAGCCGCTTACGGCTATTATGCCGATAATCCTGAATGGCTGAGCGAAACCGATGCTATACGCGGCAATGAAGAATTTCCCTATGCCTGCCATAAAAGATTAATTGAAAACATGCTGGCAAACTACCGGTTGAATTTTCCTGCCATGAAACAGTTGATATTAAGGCCGGGGACTATTCTTGGTGCCGAAACGAATAATCAGATTACCGACCTGTTTAAAAGGAAATATGTGTTGGGCATTAGAGGCACTGATGCTCCTTTTGTATTTATTTGGGATAAAGATGTGGCAGCTATAATTGTAAAGGGAGCGGTGGAAGAAAAATCAGGCATCTACAATGTAGCCGGTGATGGATACCTTACGGTTAAAGAAATTGCTGCCCTTCTTCAAAAACCATATATGAACTTACCGGCTGGGCTGCTCAAGGCAGGATTGTTTGTGTTACAGAAATCAGGATTAAGTCAATACGGGGCTAATCAGATTAATTTTTTGCGATACCGGCCGGTGCTCAGCAATAAAAAACTGAAAGAAGAATTTGGTTACTTTCCGCGCTTTACCAGCAAAGAGGTGTTTGACTTTTTCATAAAAAACAATCTGAACAAAAACAAAAAC
>CAYRJA010000169.1:0-2153 GCA_964424455.1 uncultured Bifidobacteriaceae bacterium | reverse complement strand
ACATTTCTAATGACCGTCATTAGGATTGGTGGTTCTATTGAATAATTTGGGATTATCGCCTCTGTTGCTGCCGCAAACCCATTCGTATATGAAAACTCACCGCCTCCGTCGTACACTATTCCTGCTTCTGAATTTTCCCAGTTGTAACTGTAACCAAACGCAGAATATTCAGAGCCGTCATACACTACTTTTAAATTTAAAGTCGGGTGATTGGCGTGAATAGGATAGGCGAGCAGTTCATATCCGTCGGGATTATTGGTTTCGTACAGCGTAAGATAATAGTTGTTGGAAGCAAAGCAGTGAGTGACAGAATAGACCAGCAGCTCACTATTTATGGCGCTGGCAGTATCAGCGTTTTCACTGCCGAGCTGTAACAGGCGGGTTTCAATGGTTTCAAGATACTGAAACAGTTCCCGCTCCCCGTCGCAAGCGTGTATTGTGCCGCCGCTGCAAAAGGCGGCAATGGTTTGGGATGAGCCGATTTGCTCCATGTCAAATATTTCATCATAGTCTTCAGTGGCGGGCTCATCGTTGTTAATATACCAGTTCAGCATAGTTGCAATTACCTCCTTGCTGTATGAATCCAATGAGCCATAATCGGTATTGTACTGCGAGTAGGGATATTCATAGTTATTAAACACCAGGTTCGGGAGTATGCTGTAGAGGTAAAACATTTTCAGCCGCGTAGGACAGGAGCATCTTGAGCAGGATCTCAGAAAAGTCATGGCAGCACCCACCCAGTTGCCCCTGTATTTCAGGTTGAAGCTGACAACGGCTATGTTGCCGGTTGGAATGGAAAATTGGTTGGCAAGAAAGCGGTAACCATGCCGCTTGCTTGCTACGGTATCTGTTTCGTCGAATATCACATTACCGAGATATTGAAAAATACCTGCATCATTCAACTGCACGGTATCATAGTTGGCGCTTTGAAGGTTAAACTGCTCATCGAATAGCATTGCCGTGGCTTCTGCCTTCACACTGTCAATGTGCCGGTACAAACTGTCGGGAAGCATAATCACCGATTGCTCGCAGTTAGCGCCTACTGCAAGTAACAGGTATTCCACCATTCCCTGTGCAGATAGGCGGTCAGGAAGCAGCAGGGAGCTAAATAAGAATACCGCTATTCCTGTTCTTTTTATCAAGCGGTGAGTGAATGAGGTTTTCATAACCGTAATTTTTTTATGGTTTAACTGTTACACTTTTCATTTTGCCAGCATTTTATTGGCGGAAGGATCCGCTCCTGCAATGGTTTTGATTTCTCCGTAGTTCACCGTCAGTTCCGTGTTGGGTCCGATTTTGTTTTTGGCACGGAAAAACAATCCTTTAGCGGTGGAAACAATTTCCATGTTCGGCTTCTCAGCATGATTCACAAAGGAGCAGACATTGGTTTTTACATAATCAATGTCGAACCTGCCTGTGTTACCCCGTTTGAAAAAAGCCAACCCGACTATATCGCCCGACGAATAGCCGGTAAGCGAGTCGGTAAACAGGGCTGCATTGTGCTTTCCCACTTTCAAAATGGCAAAGGGTTGATTTTTCCATTTCACATACGCCGGATAATTGTCGGATTGCACCCAGAAATGGTACATGAGCCAAGTCACAATGGTATCATGCAACGCACCGGAATGGTCGCGGAACCGGAACTGCATATCAAGCGGTGAATTCTGCGCCGAAGCACGATTTACATTCAGCAGGAAAAGAATCATAAAACTACAGGCAAAAATTGTTTTCATTGGAAAGGAATTTTAAAGTTGTCCGTTATAAAAATTATTTGATCCTTCCTCAACAGAAGGATAGCTGAAAGGAAAAATTCTTAAAGGATAATGCGAACCTGTGCAGGAGAAACAGTAACTTGGTGTGCTACTTTCTGTGCTGTGCTGTGCTGTGTGCGCTGTGCCTGACTTGAGGTAAGTTGGTGATTATTTTTCATAAGCAGGAAATTTTTGAATGACTTAAAATACGAAGAGTGAAAATATCATTCTGAGAATACCGATGCCAAGTAAAAGACAAAAATGTTTTGCACAAAAAGAGATGGGTTTTGCACAAATATCTTTCTTACCACTGAGGTTATCACCAGCGCTTCAATTTGTATTGTTTGATTTATACCAATTATAAATCGTAGATAGTCTGAAAAGAAGACAGGTAAAATTCAT
>CAYRJA010000168.1:0-2186 GCA_964424455.1 uncultured Bifidobacteriaceae bacterium | reverse complement strand
GATGGTTCAAATTTGGTGCTTTAGTGGTTGTTTGTATTTTCTTAATTTTTATATCAATCAAATATTTTAAGAAAAAAAAATAAACACTTATTATGTCAAAAATCCTCTCTTTCTTAAACGGCAAGAAAACCAACATCGGCGGGTCCTGCCTGTTCCTTTCGCTCCTGCTTACGCAGGTGGTTATTTCAATATGGCATTTCAATCCTGAATGGATGCAGCCGCTTATAGACACGCTGAACTGGGCAGGTGGCATATTAGTACCGGCAGGATTGGTGCATAAGCAAATTAAAAAACTGTAACACCCGATGCACAGCGAATATCTTCTTTACGAATATTACACTAATCTACTTCTCGATGGAACCCCTTGCTTTTAATAAACTATTGCGCACTATCGGCATCCCGCTCACGGTAATGACCTTGCTGTTATTCGTTATAGCTGCGTTTCTTGCCTATAAAAATTATCTGGAAGTTACAAAACTCCGGTTGCAAATTAATGCACTCAAACAGATGAAGCAGGGAGATGTTGTGAATGATGATTAAACTTACCAAATGAAAGCGTTACCTTGTTGGTTAGTGGCACACCACGAAAAACCTGAAACAGTTTTATTCAGAATTATTGATCCAAGAGCGATTCCTCCTAATGCCGATAGGATAGAATTGGACGGCAAGAGTTTCCGCGTTAAACATATTAGCAAATGGTATGAGGACGCTGCCCTCAGAGAACAAGCTTATGAGACACGAGACTTCTTACAACAGTTGCAAAAAAAAATGTCTTATAACCATCCTGACAAAGAGGACCTCGAAAAAAAAATAGCGGAATGTCATTATTACATTTACTGCGATGTACTAATTGAGCCGATAGTACAAGCGGTGAAATAATCCGCCACCATTATTATATTTGACCTGAAAAAAAAACACCATTATGAAAAAAATAATCGCCATTCTATTTCTGTTCATCGTGACAGAAGCCATTGCACAGCAAACTATGAAAGATGTCGTTTACCTGAAAAATGGCAGCATTATACGCGGAATGATCATAGAGCAAATTCCTAATGAATCCATAAAAATAAAAACAGGAGACGGTAATGTTATCTTGTTTAAAATGGATGAAATTCAGAAAATTACTAAAGAAGATGTAACACCTGAAACAAAGACAAAACCCGAAAAAGAAAATACACCGGACGAATCTAAATTCGGATTCTCCATAGAACCAAAACTTTTCTTCGCCGCCACTGAAATAATTTCAGGAAATTATAACGATGAACCGGCTCTATATTATACATCAACTTTTCAATGTTTCCCTTCATTAATGGTTAATGCAGAAATTAACCGGAATTTTTACATTGGCATAGGCATTCAGATAGCGCCTTATTCCACCTTAACGGCGGGCAATTTCCCCTTCACCGTGAAAAATATTTATGATGAAACCAACCAGATTTTTTACGATGCTAAAATATCAGGCACGGCAAGCGATAGAACAACGCTTACCTATATCAATTTTCCTCTGTCATTGAACTTTAAAACAGGACATTCAAACAAACCCGGATTTTATACAAGTTTTGGACCCTATGTAGGCGCATTAGTCGCCGCTGAAGAAAGTTCGCATATTAACGCCATTGTTGATTATTACTACAACGGATCAAAATTCTATTCTGAAAAACTAATTGAAAATAATAGTACATCGAGCATGGACGGATGGAGCAGCTATGATGCAGGAATGTTTGTCGCTATCGGCGTCTGTATTCCTGTTTCTAAAACTATTTCTTTAAATATTGCGCCTCGTTTCCAAATTGGATTTGTTGATGCTAATACCTATGGAGTAAATGAACCTTACACCGATATAACCGGCACTGATCATATTTACAAACCTTATAACAACATAGCTATAGGAGGCGAAGCATCGGTTAAAATAAAACTTTAACTCCTGCCGATAAATAAGTCTATCCACCGAGGCGCTTCTCCTTTTTCGTTGGTACTTGTCTTATTTCGCCTTCTTTTCATGCGGCTATATTAACGGACAGGCATTGCTGTCAGGCAGGGATTTAAAGCACAAAAGTAAAATAGATGCAGAAAGTTGAATTACATACAGAAGTTAAATCAGGGAACGTCAGCCCTGCTTGCAGCAATGCAATGTTAGCGGCTGCCCTTCACAAATCAAAATAAAATGACAAAAGAAATTAAAAAAA
>CAYRJA010000167.1:0-2413 GCA_964424455.1 uncultured Bifidobacteriaceae bacterium | reverse complement strand
GGATTTGGTAAAACGGAAGAGAGGTCATTTCTATGGAATGACTACACATGCACGAGGAGGAAACTTCTTTTTTCCGGATGCAAAAACAGTTGTTGACATGGGAGCATTGTATGTGCGGGCTGTAAAAATTTCGCCTGATGCAAAAGTGCAGGATTATAAAATGACCGGACAGTGTGCATCAGGATCAGGACAGTTTGTTGAAAATATTTCAAGGTATCTTGGTCTATCTATTGAAGAAGTAGGAGATGTTTCTTTGCAATCCCAAAAACCTGAAGTCTCTTCAGGCATTTGCGCAGTTCTTGCAGAAACGGATGTAATTAACATGGTTTCACGTGGAATTTCAACTCCTGATATAATTAAGGGAATTCATATTTCAATTGCAGGACGGATTATCAAATTACTGAGTTCCCTAAAAGCAGAATCACCCATAATTCTAACAGGAGGTATGGCGCTTAACAAAGGAATGATTCAGGCTCTTGAAGAACAACTGCAGGAAACAGGGAAAAAATTTGAAATTAAATCACATCCTGATGCAATATATGCAGGAGCACTGGGTGCTGCTTTATGGGGAGGATTCCGCCATTTAAAACTAAAGGAAAAACAAGCTATACCAGCATAAGAGATCATGAGGCAGATAAAGTCAGATATTGAACCCGGAGCAGGTATTCCCAATATTGCCCAAATGTTGCAGCAAAATGCTTTGCGCTTTGCAGAAAAAATTGTGTATGCAGAAAAACACAATGGTGTATATCAGGGGATAATCTGGAAAGATTTCTTTGACAAGATTCAGACCATTCATACCAATCTAAAAAAAACAGGTTTTGAAAAAGGAGATAAAATATTAATCTATTCTCCTAACAGACTGGAAATGCTCCTGCTCGAAATGGCTGTGATGGCAGGGGGAGGAATCAGTGTGCCGATATTTGCATTTTTTCACAAAGAAATAGTTGATCAGCTTATTGATCATTCTGATGCAAAATTCATTGCTGTTGCAGGTGAGTTGCAGCTAAGCAGAGTTTCTGTTCATCCCGCTATTAAAGGAATTTTTGTTTTTGACAATCTTACCAGTAATGTGCATACGAATCTTATACCGTTCAGCCAATTGCTGTCCGATAATGATCAAAAGCAATTACCATTGTGTAATGATGCTTCTTCTGATGAGATCTGTTTAAACATGTACACTTCAGGAACAATGGGTATTCCAAAGTGTGTGCAGCTGACTCATGGAAATATTTTATCACAACAGGAAGCATTATCTCATGTGTGGCAACTGGATGAGAATGATTGTCTGTTGGCTTACCTCCCCTGGCATCATAGCTTCGGAGGAATATTTGAACGGTTCTCAGCTCTTTATAATGGAGCTTCTCTGATGCTGGAATCAAGCTATGGAAAAGACCCGGTAGAAATCATGGAAAACTGGAAACTGGTAAAACCAAGTGCTTTTTTCAGTGTCCCAAAGGTTTATCAGGCATTGATAGAATTAACGAAAGTAAATAAGGAAGCTGAAGATTTATTTTTCCATTCCAAATTGAAATTTATTTTTACAGCAGCAGCATCTCTTCCTGAAAATCTCTCTGTAGAATTTGAAAAACGAGGTATTCCGGTGATGGAAGGATGGGGACTTACAGAAACATCTCCCTGTTGTACCATTACTGACCCTAAATTGAAACGTGAAACAGGAGTTGTAGGAAAACCAATTCCCGGTGTTTCCATCCGAATCTCTACTGATGGAGAAATTCAGGTGAAAGGGCCCAATGTGATGAAAGGATATTATAAAAATGATGCAGCCAACAAATCAGCATTTACAGAGGATGGATGGTATTGCACCGGTGATGTTGGTGAAATTAAACCTACAGGCTTAAAACTTATCACACGCAAAGACAGGATATTTAAATTGACCAATGGTGAGAAAGTTGTTCCTACCGAAATGGAATTACTCATTCAGACTAAATGTCATTACATCACGTTTGCAATGATTGTGGGCGGAGGCAAAGAGTATCCGGTTGCACTGTTGTTTCCTAATAAAAAAGCACTTGATCATCCTAACTACGAAGTATCGCCTGACGAAGGTTGTTTTTGCCCTCGAAGTATTACGGAACTTGGTAAATGTCTCCAGGGATGTTTGCGTGAAGCAAATTGTGGTTTAACACAAAAATTTTCCAAGATAAAATACGCTATGGTAATTGATGATGAACTGAGTCTTGAAAAAAGTACTCTGACACCGTCAATGAAGTTTGCACCCAATAAAATTATGGAAGCATATCGTGCGCATATAGAAAACATGTATGGTGCTGACAATTTGGTGAAAGAGGAAGTATTTGTGATAAAATTAGATCCTGAGAACACGTATCTAAGAGAAAGAAAAACCATTTAATATGTATGAGATTAAAGCAACACAGGAATTAAAGCGCAT
>CAYRJA010000166.1:0-2428 GCA_964424455.1 uncultured Bifidobacteriaceae bacterium | reverse complement strand
GTATTTATTTTCTGAAGATTACTTCTGCTTCCGGAACGCTGACTCAGAAGATGATGATTCAGTAATTCGCTGAGTGTAACACATAAAGCAAAAAGATTAATTACGGGCGGTTGGCTTTGCCAACCGCCCGTAGTTTTTTGTTGTATCCGGCTTTCTTAATGTCTGGTCAATAAACAAAGGAGTATAAAATAAATTTGATCATTTACCTGAGTTTTAAAGAGAATACTGTTATCTATGCTAATTCAAATTTTAAACACCAATCAAACTAATATGAAAAGGATATTTTCTATTCTCTCTTTGCTGATTACCATTCCGTTTGCAGGGTTCGGTCAGACTTATTGTACACCTTCGGCTTCCACCAATGGGGGAGCAATTTTTCTAAATTACATCAGTTTTGGTTTTTCGAATTTTCCGGAATCGAGTCAGGGATATGTAAATTATTCAGCAACTCATTCTGCAAATGTTACTCCCGGCACTAACAAATTACTCTCATTGTTTCCATATAGCAGTGGAGGAACACTAAAGGTAAATTTATTCATTGACTTTAATAATGATGGTGATTTTGAAGATAATGGTGAATGGGTGATTCAAAATGTATCTGCAACTTCTGAAGACCTTTTCAGTTATTCGGTTGGTATTCCTTTAGATGCTACACATGGGAAAAGTATGATGCGCATTTCAGTTAGTATTGCTGATATTTCTTCTGCTTGCGATAATATTCAATATGGACAGTTTAATGATTACGGAATCATATTTCCGGAACTATGGTACTTAGATAATGACGACGATGGCTTTGGTGATGCGAATAACAAAAAATTTGCTAATGAGCAGCCGGTAGGATATGTAGCAGACAACACCGACTGCGATGATAATAATGATCAAATATATCCGGGCGCTGTACCTATTAATTTGTCAGTGAGCGATATTACTACTTCAACGGCAATGGCAACATGGACAGAGGGCTGTGCCACACAATGGCGCACCCGCCGCAGCATAGCCGGTCAGAATGATTGGGTGTATGCAGTTATCAATTCCAATGACCGCAAGCTGCGTGAAATGGAAGCAGGCACTGATTATGAAGTACAGGTTCGGGCTTTTGGTACAGATTCATCAGATTGGAGTGCATCACAATATTTCACTACACTATCCACCTGTACCAATGTAACCAACCTGAGTGTAAACAACATTACCGAAACAAGCGCTAACTTAAAATGGACGATAGGTTCTGCTGTAACAAAACGAATCCGTTACAGGGAAGAAGGTTCAGAAACATGGACTCCGCTTAATACAGGCGTTAATGCCACACACAGGAACATTACAGGGCTGAACTCCAGTACCACTTATGAATGGCAAGTTAAGACATTATGCAGCAGCACAGATATTACCGCATGGTCGGAACTGAATCAGTTCACTACCTCTGCTCCGGCAGCAAGAATGGAAACTATTGCCGGTGAAGGAATCAGCGGGTTCTCAGTTTATCCGAATCCGGGTACAGGAATGTTTACTGTAACAGCAAACTTTGACAATGAAGAGGCGGTTGGCATCACTGTAACAGATATGCTGGGCAGAGAAATTTATTCAACACCAAAAAGTATTACAGCAGGAGAAAATACCTTTACCGTTGACCTGACGAATCAATCAGCGGGTATTTATTTTCTGAAGATTACTTCTGCTTCCGGAACGCTGACTCAGAAGATGATTGTTCAGTAATTCGCTGAGTGTAACACATAAAGCAAAAAGATTAATTGCGGGCGGTTGGCAAAGCCAACCGCCCGTAATTTTTTATATCAACTGTTTTAATAGCAGGACAGTAAACACAGTTCTGTGCAACAAGATTTTGTATTCATCTGAACTTTTAAAGAGAATGCTATTAACTATGTCCATCCAATTCTAAACACAAACTAAATTATATGAAAAAAATATTTTCAATTCTTTCTTTGATGATTGCCATGCCATTTGCAGGATTCAGTCAGACTTATTGCACACCCACGGCGAATAGTGATGATGGCTATTTCCGCATTTACTATGTGGAACTCTCTTCGGGATGGCAATACACTGCTTGGTCAACAAATTATGAGTATTTATCCAACATATTAGCAAATACTACCGTTGGCACTCAATTAGATTTCGATATGTACCCTGCTGATTATAATAGCAATGACCCCACTATTGAGAATGTATTTATTGATTTTAATGGAGATGGCGACTTTGATGATACAGGGGAATGGCTAATTCAAAATGAAGCAGGTCCCAATTATGATATTTTTCATGTCAGTGTTGATATCCCATTAACAGCTACCCCCGGAACCAGTAGAATACGGCTGGTTATGTCAAAGCATCCAATCACTTCCTCATGTGGTGATATGGGAGTTTATCCCAAATTATTCAATAGAACCACCAATCCTAATGACGGTCATTAGAAATGTAT
>CAYRJA010000165.1:0-2759 GCA_964424455.1 uncultured Bifidobacteriaceae bacterium | reverse complement strand
AGTTTTTTTGCAAATATCCCCCTTTCTTATGTAAGCGACAATTTGGTATGCACCCGAATGCAGTGGTTTCCGAAAGAGAGATGCTCTACATTACAATCTGACAAACACATTTTCATTGACAATGATTATTAAAGTATGTACGCCGGATTTAAAAAAGCTAATAGTTAAATTTGCCTTACTATATTGTGACAACTGTATAATTTTCAACTGTAATGACTACAACACTGCCAATAAAAGAATTAACAACCATTCCGGGTGTTGGGAAATCTATCGCAACAGATTTATACAACATTGGAATCAGGCATATTAACGACCTGAAAGGCAAAGACCCACAAAAACTTTATGAGTTATCAAATCAATATGCCGGCTGTGTTCAGGACAGATGTTTGCTTTATGTATTTAGGTGTGCCGTATATTTCGCAGAAACACCGGCAAACAAACAAGATAAAGGAAAACTTAAATGGTGGAATTGGAAAGACAAAATTATCTGCCGATAATGACTAAGTTTTTGTTATCCTACTTAGCACAAGCGAAGCGATGAAAAAACCATAGAACTTACACTCTGATTATGATGCTATCGTTTCCAAGTTTTTGTCTCATGCTGTAATTACACTTAACAATAATAGATTTACATTTGCGAGCATTGTGTAGCATTTAGGTTAATCTCTTTCATGTGTAATAAATTAATTTCTCAAGATATAAAAGAATGAAAAAATATCTGTTAAGTATTATTCTGTTTTTTACTTCGTTGCTTAGTGTAGCTCAAACTGCAACCAATTTCACCTGCAACGATTGCGATGGAAATTCTCATACACTTTTTGACGATTTGGACGCAGGCAAAGTCATTGTCATTTGCTGGGTAATGCCCTGCGGAGCTTGTGTTGGCGGTGCACTTACCTCTTATAATGTTGTTCAGAGTTATGCATTAAGTAATCCAAACACAGTACACATGTATTTATGTGATGATTACGCAAATACTGCCTGCTCATCTATTAACAGTTGGGCAAATACAAACGGGTTGACAAACACAATCCGTTTTTCAAATGCTTCTATCAACATGAACCATTACGGCTCAACCGGAATGCCAAAAGTGGTAGTAGTTGGGGGAACTAATCACACCGTCTTTTACAACACAAACAACAGCATCAATTCAACCAATTTACAAAATGCAATCAATGCTGCGCTTACTGCAACCGGAATCAATGAACAAAACAACAAAGCAAGTGCGCTTACTGTTTTTCCTAATCCTTCGGGTAACTCTGCAGAAGTAAAATTCAATCTTGTCAAATCTTCTAATGTGATTCTGGAGCTATTCAATCTCGAAGGAAAATATATTGGAAATATATTCACAGGAAATCTTAATGCAGGAGATAATAAAATAAAAGTTAATCTTGATACAGTCGCAGTCGGAATGTACCTGATTAAATTTTCTGACGGTGTCCATCAACAATTTACCAATCTTGTAAAAGAAAAATAATTCTGCGATTTTATCCCGAGAGTAGCAAACAATACAGAGCCGATTAACTATAGTATCAGTTGTTTTTCAATACTCAAATTCCGGTTCATGACAATAAAGACAATATTCAAAAAAATATTTTTTCTCTTTTGTACGGGTGTTTTATTCAGTACAAATACCAATGCACAATGCTGTGCTGGAGGTAGCGGCTGTTCTATTACGGGTGAGGCATCTACGGGAGTTTTACAGGAGCGTCAGGTCGAACTCAGTTCTAATTTTCAGTTTGTTAACACTGATAAATTCTATAAGAAAAATAAAACCGCTGCCGATTCGGTCAGAACTTTTGATAGCTTTAACAGCAGCTATCAGCATTTTAAAATTGGATATGGTATAACGAGAAGATTCACTTTCTCTCTCGAAGCCGGTTATTATTTTAAGAAAAAAGAAACAGGACTTGATCACGATCCGGCAACCACATACGAATCAAAAGGGATTGGCGACCTCATTCTTTTTCCACGCTACAATATTTTCAAAAATAAATCAGGAAACCATCACTATGAAATTACTATTGGAACAGGTTACAAAATTCCACTGGGCAGTTACAATGATTCAGCGGGAAATATTGAGCCCTTTTCGGGACAAACCTATTTTGTCAACAAGCCCACATCTGTTCAGTTATCTTCCGGTGCACAGGATATTATTTTCTACACTTTTCTTTATCACGGTTGGACAAAGCAGAATTTCCAAATGTTTGCAAATGCTTATTACATTAAAAAAGGTTACAATCCTAATGGCGAAAAGTCAGGCGACTTTACAAGCGTTGCTCTCTTCACCGGAAAATCTTTTTTCAATCACCTCGGAATTGTCTTGCAGACACGCTACGAATGGGCTGACAGGATGAAAATCAATAATAACATTCTGCTCTTTGGCAAACCCTCCAATTATTTTCCTGAAGCCACCGGCTATAAAAGAGTTTTCTTCTCTCCACAAGTTAGTTACACGCTGGGTAAATTAACCTTCTTTGCAACATCCGATTTCCCCGTCTATCAATATCTAAACACAAGCGATTATTATACACAGGTTGGTTCAAAACATCAAACTACTGCAGGTTTAATATTTCGCTTTTTCGCAGTAAAAAATTTAAATACAAGCTCTATCTATTATTGTCCGATGCACCCTGATATTACATCCGCATCAACCGGACAATGTACAAAGTGCGGGATGGATTTAGAAATGATGAAATAGTTTCTGCAGGGCTTTCGGGTCTAAAATAATTGATAGTCAAACTTTAAGTGGGTATAAA
>CAYRJA010000164.1:2242-2762 GCA_964424455.1 uncultured Bifidobacteriaceae bacterium | reverse complement strand
TTCTCAAACGGTAATAAAACTTATTCCCCTATTTTTGATTCATGCAACAACACCTTTCAGAACAGTAAATTTCTTGTTCAGCTATATTCTGCTTTTGAATAATAAAGAGAGCAAATTGTTCTATATCGCTTCTGCAACTTTTTAATGCAACCTGACCTGCTATCTTTGCGCAAAATTTTAAGTAATCATGTCAGGAAATAAAATCACAGTAAAAGAAGGGAAATTACAAGTTCCCAACAATCCTATAATTCCATTTATTGAAGGCGACGGTACAGGTCCCGATATATGGAAAGCAAGCGTAAGGGTAATGGATGCAGCAGTAGCAAAGGCATACAAAGGCGAAAAGAAAATTGAGTGGAAAGAAGTGCTTGCAGGAGAAAAAGCATTTAATCAGACGAAGAACTGGCTACCCGATGAAACACTTGATGCGTTTAAGGAATATTTAGTAGGAATAAAAGGTCCGTTGACAACTCCGGTTGGCGGCGGCATCCGTTCGCTTAATGTGGCGCTGAGACAGATT
>CAYRJA010000164.1:0-2232 GCA_964424455.1 uncultured Bifidobacteriaceae bacterium | reverse complement strand
CTGGATTTATATGTATGCCTTCGACCGGTAAGATATTTTGCAGGCGTACCTTCTCCTGTGAAAAGACCTGAAGCAGTTGATATGGTAATTTTCCGTGAGAATACAGAAGATATTTATGCCGGTATTGAATATACTGCCGGTTCTGCAGAAGCACAGAAGGTATTAGACTTTTTACAGAAAGAATTTTCAAAAGGATTTGATAAAATCCGTTTTGGTACAAAAGAAAGAGCAGAGGAGTGGCAAAAAAAACTGGAAGAAACCGGTGCAGGGAAACGCAATACGGATGTACAGGTAGGTATCGGAATTAAACCGGTGAGTTACTTAGGGACGGAAAGACTGATTCATTCGGCAATTTCTTATGCAATTAAACACAAGCGTAAAAGTGTAACACTTGTTCACAAAGGAAATATTATGAAGTTTACGGAAGGCGCTTTCCGTGACTGGGGTTATAAAGTAGCAAAAGAAATGTTTGGCGCAGTGGAGATAGACGGTGGACCGTGGTGCAAAATTCCGGAAGGCAAACCCGGAGCAGGTATCGTGATTAAAGATGCAATTGCAGATATTACTTTACAGCAGGTACTCACCCGTCCTGAAGATTTTGATGTAGTAGCAACACTGAACCTGAACGGAGATTATTTATCCGATGCGCTGGCGGCACAGGTAGGCGGAATCGGCATAGCGCCCGGCGCAAATATTAACTATGTAACAGGTCACGCCATTTTTGAAGCCACACACGGAACGGCTCCCAAGTATGCTAATCAGGATAAAGTGAATCCGGGTTCAGTCATCCTCAGCGGCGCTATGATGTTTGAACATTTAGGTTGGTTAGAAGCGGCTTCTCTCATTTATAAAGGGTTAGAAAAAAGTATAGCATTGAAAAGAGTGACTTACGATTTTGAGCGATTGATGACCGGAGCCACTCTTCTGAAATGTTCAGAGTTTGGAGATGAGATAATTAAGAACATGAATTAGAAAACCTTATGTCGTTCCCGACACAGCGGAGAATTTTCAATCATCGTGTTCTTTGCTTTCTGTGGAACGACAGCAATGAATGAATAACAAAGTCATTATTGTAACAGCTCCGTCAGGTGCAGGGAAAACGACGATAGTAAAACATCTTATCACTAATTTCCCGCAACTTGCTTTTTCTGTTTCGGCAACCACCCGCAAACAACGACCGGAAGAAATTAACGGCAGAGATTATTATTTCATTTCCGCTGAAGAGTTCAAAAACAAAATTGCCAATCATGAATTTGCAGAATGGGAAGAAGTTTATTCAAATGCCTTTTATGGAACACTAAAGTCTGAAGTAGAAAAACTTTGGTCAGAAAATAAGATAGTGATATTTGATGTGGATGTAAAAGGAGCGATGAATCTGAAAAAGCAATTTGGCAACAGCGCACTTTCCATTTTCATTAAGCCGCCTTCTGCAGATGTTTTGGAGGAAAGATTGAAACAACGCGCTACCGAGTCGCTGGATAAAATAGAAGAGCGGGTCAGAAAAGCAAAGGAGGAAATGCAGTACGAAGAATATTTTGATGAAACAGTGGTGAACAAATATTTGCCGGATGCGTTGGAGAAAGCGTCTCAGTTGGTTGCGTCATTTACCGGTGAGAGAGTTGAATGACGAGTTGCGAGTGACGAATTGCGAATTCGTGAATTACAAATTACAAAAACTTAGCGTAAGGTTCGCTGTGGGTAATCCTGCTTGGATAAAAAGATGCCTCTTTCACAATAGAGGAGCTTACAACAGAGGAAATGGATGAGTTTATATAGTAACATTCTTCTAACTTTACCACAAGAAATCTTTCATTATGTCACAAGTTCCGAATTTAGATAAGCAGATATCACACTATCTTTCTTCATTGTCAGAGAAAAAAAAGAAAGCTGTTCTGACAGTAGTTAAAACTTTTGCAGAAGAACAGGAACAGGATTTATGGAATGAACTTCCTGATGAAATAAAGGCATCAGTATTGATTGGATTGGAAGAGTCCAAAACGGGTGACGGGAAAACACATAGCCAGATGATGAAAAAATATAGCAAATGGCTAAAAAGATAATATGGACATCGCAAGCTGAAAAGACTTTTGCTGCTGTCATAAAATATCTTGAAACAAATTGGACAGAGAAAGAAATTAAAAAATTTATCCGTGTAACTGATAAAGTAGTTCACAATAGGGTGCATACCAAATTGTCGCTTACATAAGAAAGGGGGATATTTGCAAAAAAACT
>CAYRJA010000163.1:0-2764 GCA_964424455.1 uncultured Bifidobacteriaceae bacterium | reverse complement strand
AGGCTTTCTTTTACCTGTGGGAGTAAGGGAATGGTTGAATTCTGTGGTGAGCTGCAGAGTGCAATGGCAGCTGCGGGTGCAGGGCACACTTCCCCCTGCAGGATTAACTTTTCAGGTTAATAATCCTTGGTGTGATTCAGTTTACTTTTTATATGCCTAAAAAGATTTTTTGTAAATTACAGTTGCTCCTTTTTTCAATTCTTCAGTTTACAAAGGGAGGGGGTACAGGAAGGTCACTTTTATGAGTGGGTGTATTTTTGGGAAGTGTACTCTTACCTCCTGCACACAATAAAATCACAATTACATTCCTACTTGTCTGGCTTGGTGGATTTTTCAGGGAAAGAAGTATCTTTAATAGAGTCAGAAAATTTGTGATTATTACAGATTACATTTTGTGAATTTAATAAATTGCTTAGAATGGACAATCTTCTGAAAATACAATTAAGAACTGCTCCCGGTTCTATTGGAGATACTGCAAAGTCCTATGCCAAATCATATTCTAGTATCAACAAAACCTGCGCAAAGGATTTAACAAATTTTACAGATGCATTCAGAGCTGTTGTTGCTATGAGACTAATGGCATACGCATCACTGAATGTAGATGATGGAAATCTTTTATCACCACCAGTAACAGAAAAAACTTTCCAACCAATATATAATTTCTTTGATGAATTTGAAGAAAGACATGGCGGGTCTTATGCGTTTGAATCTTTAGGCAACCGGAATCATTTTAAAATCGACCTGCCAACTATGATTTTGTATACAATGCTACTTGAATCAAAAAATAAAAGGGAGGGATTTGCTTTTGGCATCATGGATAGTAGTTTTATGAATGAAGTCCTTCGAATTATTTATCAAGAAACAAACAACGTTTGCAGTTATCAGACTTTTTTTTCTGAGTCGAATTTTATTGTAGAAAATAATCATAAGCTTGCCCTTTTTTTATGCGATGTTAGCATGAGGAAGTAACGCAAAGAGAATGTAAAACGATTTAATTATTAGGTGATATTAGCAGAACGCTACTCGGAAATTAACATTGCACTTATTCTACATAGCATGAATATTCTTCCTGCTATTCAGTAATATCTCAATACTCCCAATCAAAATGGCTTACCGGCAGCTTATTCAGTTCATCCTGGTAATACTTCCAACGGGGCAAAAACTTATCCATTTAAGCCAAGAACCGCTCATTGCTTTTTCCATATATGCAGGAAGCTGATTGCTTCTATTGTTAAAGCAGTTATAAAGATTACAGAAAGCTTCAAGAAGATTTGGAAACGGCTTACGGCGGGGTGTATATTGCATGCTTCGTTTTGGTTTGAAAGATTAATGTAGCAGGTTATTTTAACCCTAAAAATTAAACGGTCAAACCCTTGGTAAAGGTGCAAAAAAGTTGTATATTTACCTCGTAATTAACCACTTAAGTGCAGTTTCAGGAACACCTGAAATCCTGCCTCGCAAGTCCGGGCTCCTCTAATGGTTGTTCGGCACAATCCAAAATATAAAGTTTAGGTTTTTTGGTGCCCTTTGGTACCGTTACCCATTTTTACTCCTGCAGTAGCATGAAAAGAGCTGCTTAATAAAAATGAAGATTTATGGCAACTGACGATTGGAGATAAAACAACGTCGTCGTCAGCTATAGGCGTAGCTAATAAAACTCTCGCTCTGACTGAAGGTGTCAACGAGGACTTGCACAACCAAGGGTTACAACAGCTACTACCTCACGATATGAGTAATCACCAGCTTCCGAAGGTAACCTTTGGTAGTTTAGAAAAAAGTTGGTGACGAAGGGACGTGGAGCCATAGGTATCTTGTGCTGAAAGTTTTCATGCAAAATTTAGCTTTCAGCTCTCTGCATGGGCAGTTTTTGGATTTTTTGGGTATTTGATGAGTAATTCTTCTGTTATCTGAAAATGAAAAAACATCCGTGCAAGGGAAAGACCTCGGTGTGTCAAATAGATTTTATATTTTAGTAAAAAACGGATTTTAATCATTTATACTTCAATTTTCAAATATGAAAAATCAGCCTAAAAAGAAGAAAGCTGCTGCCGTGAAGAAGCCATCCATAAAAACCCTACAAGCTTATAATGAATTAATAAAACGAGGGATTCCGGTTTTGTTGAATGAGCAAGGTGACCTGATTGTTGACCCTAATAAAGTTAATGTTAGTATCAAATACACAAAGGACGGTAAACAGTATGCTACATTTGAACTACGTGAAGAAGGGGCAGAAGAAGTTACAAAGAATTATGATTCAGTAATGGAGCATTTAAAATTAATTTACGATTATATTCAAGATTATGAAAGACAGTACTTTGAAAATAATCCTGAACTAAGTGAATTGATTAAAAATGACGAGCTTGGTGTTACAACACAAACGCATCAGCATATTTTCACAATGATAGTGGGTATTCAGATACCATTATTTTTCTTAAAGAAATATGCTTTTCTGATTAATGCCTACGAGAAAGGAAGAATACAAATAATTAATTAGCCCTCATCGTAATTTGTATGTGTATTACCGTAATAATAGCAGACTCGGTTAAATTTTAAATTAAAAGGTGCCGGAATTTACCAGCACCTTTCTATTCTTACATTGATTTTCTATGTTGGAGTGTTTCCTTAAGCTGAAGCATTTCCTGACTGACTTTGTGGTCAGTTACTACGGCATACTGTGATGTAATCTTGGTACTGGTATGCCCCAGTATCTTACTGATTGTTTCCAGACTGATACCATTGGCCAATGCAATGGTTGTAGCAAATG
>CAYRJA010000162.1:0-2819 GCA_964424455.1 uncultured Bifidobacteriaceae bacterium | reverse complement strand
AGCCATTGTGCAATCCGATTGGTAATCTGGTATTGAGTAATCCGACCTGCAGCGGCTTCACCGGTTCATGGAACAGAGAAATATGTTCTGAAAACCAGGTCAGCACTTATCAGTTCTTCATGAAAAGGACGGGAACATTAATATGGAACTCCTATCCGGTAAATTCACCGGCGCCACCCATCAGTCCTTATCTGAAGGTAAACTGGTTAGGCAGGAGCTATGAGATGTCCTGCTATGTGAAGGCGAACTATACATGCAATGGTTATGTAATAGGCGGACCTGCCTCAACAGTTCAGACCATCACTACGCTTTCATCGGGATGCAGGGAAGAAGAAATGCTGACACCTGAAACACCTTCCACACAGATTATTTCAGCTGACCAAAGTGAAGCAATCAGTATTTATCCGAATCCGAATAATGGGCAATTCACATTAGACATCAGCCGGTTGAGCATTGATGCGGTACAGGTGAGAGTAGAGGTGATGAACATTTTAGGACAAACGGTACTGACAAGAATAAGTGAAACCAATGACGGACACAGTAATGAAATAGTTACACTTCCGGGAACTGTAACAGATGGAACTTACTTTGTTCGTGTAATGATAGGTAACAATATTTACTCAGCTAAAGTGAATGTGAGTAAATAAAAAACAGCAAAAGTGGGGTGATATTGAAGGTGCCTCATTTTTTGTTTACAAGGGCGGTTCTAGTGTAGAGGGGGCCGCCTTTTGTTTTGTTATTTTCTGCAATATACTATAAATTAATTCGAAAATTTTAGTATGCAGTAACAATCAAGTTATAAAAGTCTGCACCTTACCTTTATCCAAAATTAATACTAAAGTTAGTCTATATCCCCGTACGAGAGGAATATGTAGTTAAAATTCCTCTATGGTTTTTCTAATTATTGCTACACATTCCAGCAGTTGTTCTTCAGTCATAATTAACGGCGGAGCCAGCCGGATTCTGTCGCCGTGTGTGGGTTTGGCGAGAAGTCCGTTTTTCTTCAAGGCGATACATAAGTCCCATGCATCTTTTCCGTTATGCGGTGTTACAACAATTGCATTTAAAAGTCCTTTGCCCCGAACTTTGGTGATTATCTTTTTATCAAACTTATTTATCTCAGATCGGAATATATTTCCAAGACGAAAGGCATTATCGGCAAGTTTTTCATCTGCAATTACTTTAAGAGCAGCCATTGAAACTGCACAGGCAAGCGGATTGCCGCCGTAAGTGCTGCCATGTTCTCCGGGCTTAATGGTAAGCATGATTTCATCGTCAGCGAGTACGGCAGAAACAGGAAGTGTACCTCCGCTTAATGCTTTACCAAGAATGAGAATATCAGGACGCACATTTTCGTAATCGCAGGCTAACATTTTTCCGGTGCGCGCAATACCGGTCTGGATTTCATCGGCGATGAAGAGTACATTTTTTTCTTTACACAGTTTATAGGCAGCAGAAAGATAACCATCGTCAGGTACAATAACTCCTGCTTCACCCTGGATAGGCTCCACCAGAAAACCGGCGACATTTTTATCTTGCAATGCTTTAGTCAGTGCGCCTATGTCATTGTATGGAATCATTTCAAATCCGGGAGAATAAGGACCAAATCCTTCTTTAGATTCCGGAGAATTGCTGAATGAAATAATAGTTGTGGTTCTCCCATGAAAATTATTTTCGCAAACGATAATCTTTGCTTCATGCTTTTTTATTCCCTTCACATCGTAAGCCCAACGGCGGCAGAGTTTAATAGCTGTTTCCACTGCTTCAGCGCCGCTGTTCATGGGCAATAATTTGTTGTAGCCGAAAAGTTTAGTTGTATATCTCTCAAATTCACCAAGCAGATTATTATGGAAAGCACGGGAAGTAAGGGTAAGTTTTTGCGCCTGTTCAACCAATGCTTGGATAACACGCGGATGACAATGTCCCTGGTTTAAAGCAGAATAAGCGGAAAGAAAATCGTAATAACGCTTACCATCTGTATCCCATACAAATACTCCTTTCCCCTTTTCAAGCACCACCGGTAACGGGTGGTAATTGTGTGCTCCATATTTTTCTTCCAGTTCAATGGGAGAAAGGTTAGCAAGTGTTTCCATAAATAAATGTTTTTACAAAGGTAGCTAAAACGAGTGGCCAGCTACACTAAAGTAATGAACAGATTGCCTAAGCGCCGGATTAATAGGGGTTTGTGTAGAATGAAATGAAGCTGCAATAAAGATTAAACGATAATTGGTTGCTTTAGCCCCCGCAAAGTATCCGGGGTGTAGGGAAAATTATTTCCTGCTACATGCTCGTACACACACAGGCATTTACCAGTTTTGATACATGGCGACAATTCGCAGCTTATTGCGGCACGGCGCCCTATGAAAACCGCTCAGGTACCTTTATCGGGAAAACAACCGTCAGCTATCTGGCAAATAAGAAGATTAAGTCCCTATTTCATCTCATTGCCATGACAGTCATACAGTGCAATCAGGAAATGAAAACTTACTATGAACGAAGATTGAAAGAAGGTAAAACTAAAATGAGTTCACTCAACATGGTGCGTAACAAAATGCTATCAGAATTTTTGCGGTTGTTAAAAGAGGAACACCGTACAAGATGATGGAGCTTTCATAGCAATAAAATCTTTATGAAAATAAATTTGGTTTTGCCTTAGAATTCTCACAGAGGACTTTGCGGTGTTAAATTGCAAATTGAAAAATTACAAATTACAAATTGACAACACTGTCATTCTGAGCGGAGCGAAGAATCCGTTCGTTTTTGTTGTCATTCCGAGCACAGCGAGGAATCCGTTCGTTTTTCCTGTCATTCCGAGCGCA
>CAYRJA010000161.1:0-2862 GCA_964424455.1 uncultured Bifidobacteriaceae bacterium | reverse complement strand
GTAAACACCGGTATTCCATCTATTAACCGAAACAGATTTGACTTATCTCAGAATTATCCAAATCCTGTGAAAGACAAAACAAATATTTCATTCAATGTTCCGAGCCGTGGATTGGTGGAATTCCATGTCTATAATTTAGTAGGAGGCGTATTATACACCCGAACTATTGATGCAAAAACCGGAATGAATGTTATCAGCTATGACCCGATAGATCTTGGGCAAGGTGTATATTTCTACAGTCTGTCTTACAACGGTATGACACTGACCAAACGATTAATTATTGACAGGAAATAATCATCCTGTTTATTTTCTTTCTAACTCACAGCTAATACATAATTTTTTTGTTGCCAAAGAATTACAACAGTACTCAAAACTTGAAATTTGCCTGCAATACAAAATTTCGTGGTTGCTCAATCATAGCCGGACGCTCAGCATATTCATGATTTAGTAGATTTTTTACTACAAATGATACAGTCGCATTTTTATTGATGTCAAACGCAAGCCGCCAATCAAAGATATAGTCACCGTTATCGTGCTCTTTGCGGTATTCTTTTACTATGGGAAAATTGGCCCTGAAAATAGCAGCAAACAGCGGGTTGGAATCATTGCCTTCAAAAATCGGATCTACATTTATCATAAAGCTATTGTAACGCAGCGAAACTCCGGTAGAAAATTTTTTGTAGCTCACATCAAAATTCAGTTTTGCTGTTGTTTTAGACCGGTATTCTAATGTCTCTGTTTTTCTAAGCGAATCTTTCAGCGTTTGTTCCATATTTGAGTTGGCGGAAAGTGTACTGTCTATAATTTTTTTCCGGGCTAAGTCAACCGGATTAATTAGTGTAACACCTCCTGAGAGTGTGAATTGAAGGTTCTTTGTTTCCAACTGCCATCCTGTTGTCAGTTCAATACCTTTTATCGCTGCATCTTCAAGATTGACGGATTTAAAACCGAGATATTTGGACAGGTCAGCAATATTAATTGCATCACCCGGCTTAAACGGATAAGGAGGGTAGAAACCGAAAACAAACTGCATGAAATTATTGTAACGGGAAAGAAATGCTGCAGCATCAACATATCCTGTCAGTTTCCCAAGTTGGATACCCTGATTAACTCCTGCTTCAGCCGTCCAGCCGCGCTCCGGTTCTACATTGGGATTAGGAAAAATCTTCAGCGCTCCCACAGTGGTATTTACAAATTTTTCTGCAATGCTCGGGAAGCGATAACCCTGACCAAAGCTTGCACGGAAGTGTGTTGCTTTGCCTGCAAGAAAATTAATTCCTCCTCTGAAAACAGGAGAAGAATTTCCAACAACCTTATCAATACGGAATAATTCATACCGGCTGCCTGCTACCAAACTCCACCGGCTACCGATTGACTGGTCAAGTTGAATATATGCCGCTTCGTTATCCGCATGATGATTACCATACAAATCAGCAATGACATCAGAAAAATTTCCCATGATGCCCGCTGTAACACGAAGCCCGAATGGAAACAAATGCTGGTATTGGTATTCAGCATAATAAAAATTAGCATTGGTGCTTTTATTGCCTGCTGAAATTGTTTTGGTCTGGTAGTAACGCGTCTTCAAAGAATGTCTATCGCCTGATTTGCTGAAGTAAGTGAGGAATGGATCAATGTTCAGACGATGATAGCGGTTAATACCCAGTGTAGTGGTAGCAGTGTCTGTTCCGCCTAACGGGCGGTATCCGCCCGTCGAATCATTTGCCCAGATAAAGAATGTTCCGGTATGGGCATAGAGGTAGTTTGTATTTACTCCAACTGCCAATCCATCAATATGTTTAAAGCGATAACGCGTATTCGCACCAATTCCTACCCGTTGATAATATTCTCCCTCACGAAAACTTTGCTCATTGTAAATATTTCCATCTGTCACCAGGTCAAACTGACCAAATTTCTGACTATGCATAAAACTGCTGCCTGTATAATTCGGCTGGTTACCATTCCACCATATCAATTCTTCCCGCTGCGGATTCTGATAAATTCCCTGATAGAAGTTAATTTTTGTAACAGGAGTAGAAGTCGGATAGGCGCTTCGGATATTAATGACACCATTCAGTGCGGATGAACCATACAGTACTGATGAAGCTCCTTTGATAATTTCTACCTGATCAATATTTTCAAGCGGCAGAAACTCCCACTTCACATCTCCTGCATCCGCTGCAAGCTGTGGAATATCATCCACCAACACCAGCACACGACTGCCTGCACCATAGCTGAATCCGCTGCCGCCGCGAATATTCGCCTGTCCGTCAATTACATTCACACCGGGCGCTTGACTGATGGCTTCATCCATCCTCGTTGCATTGATACTCTCAATGAATTTCGGTTTCAGCACTTCCATAGAAACTGTTTCTTCCGAAATCTTCTTTTCAAACTTACTTCCACTGATAACTACGGCATCCAATTCTCTTACATTCTGTGACAGTGAAATGTTTAACTCCATATTTTCTGTTGGTTGGAGGTGGATGGCTCTTTCTTGTTTAACATAACCCGTGTAACTAAACGAAAGCAGATAAGAGTTTACCTGTAATTCTAATTGATAAATTCCTTTTGCGTCTGTTACAGTTCCTGTATTTCCCGTTGTGACTACTACACCTTGCAGCGGCTTATTAGTCAAGCTGTCGGTAACTGTTCCGTGTATAATCCCTTTCTGAGCAAGCAAGGGATTTGAAACTATTAAGAGTATGAAAGCAATGAAAAAGGATTTTATCATATCCCTGATTGAATAAGAACAAAGATTGTAAAGAAAACCAATAATTTATTGTGCCATTCTTTTCTTACTAATCAAAACAGGGCTTTCGGGTCTAAAATAATTGATAGTCAAACTTTAAGTGGGTATAA
>CAYRJA010000160.1:0-2894 GCA_964424455.1 uncultured Bifidobacteriaceae bacterium | reverse complement strand
TGTCATGAGAAACGATTAGCAGACAACCCTGAAACTGTAACAGAAAATCTTCAAGGATACCAAGAGTGATTAAGTCTAAATCATTTGTGGGTTCATCGAGAATAAGAAAATTTGGATTCTTAATCAGCACAGTTAACAGAAATAATCTTCTCTTTTCGCCACCGCTAAGTTTAGAAACATAAGTAAACTGCTGTTCCGGTGGAAAGCGAAATAGTTTAAGAAATTCTGAAGCCATCATTTTGCCGCCGTTTGCCATTGGTATAAATTCGGCAATATCCTTTACGACTTCTATTACTCGTTTGTCATTTCTCAGTTGAATACCTTGCTGACTGAAATAACCAAATACTATTGTTTCCCCCACATTTATTTTCCCTGAATCAGCCGGCTCTCGCCCGGTGATAAGATTCAGAAAAGTAGATTTACCAATACCGTTTTTACCAACGATACCGATTCGTTCTCCCCGCTTAAATGTATAGTCGAAGCCCTTTACAACGGGAGAGCCGTTGTAACTCTTGTATAGTTTTTTCAGTTCAAGAATTTTTCCTCCAATCCGGTTCATCTTCACTTGCAGTTCTACTTCCTGTTCAGAGGTGTCTTTGAATGCTTTCTCTTTTACTTTGTCAAATGCATCAATGCGTGACTTGCTTTTTGTGGTGCGTGCTTTCGGTTGCTTGCGAATCCATTCAAGTTCTTTTCTGAATAGATTTTTTGCTTTGTCTATTTCCCTCTCTTCATTGAATTCACGCAGCGCCTTCTTCTCTAAAAAACCTTTATAGCTGCCATTGTAACGGTAAATTCGCTGGTCATCCAGCTCTATTATTTCATCACAGATTCTGTCTAAGAAATATCTATCATGTGTTACAAGCAGTACGGCAGAGGAATTTTTTGAAAGGTATCCTTCCAGCCATTCAATCATTTCAATATCGAGATGATTGGTTGGCTCATCAAGAATTAATAAATCAGGAGACTCTATCAGCACGCGGCTTAATGCTACTCGCTTACGTTGCCCGCCGCTGAGCGAAGAAATTTTTTGCTCCAAATGATGAATACCGAGCTTGCCAAGAATTTGTTTTACCAATGAATCGTAATTCCATGTTTTGGCATCGTCCATTTTATGAATGGATTCCTGTAACAGTTGGAAGTTCTCCGGCGAAGGATTCAATTCGTGCTGTTCAGCCCGCGATTCATACTCTTTTATAATGCGAAGCGCGGAAGTGTCAGCGGCAAAAATATTTTCAAGAATAGTTTGTTCTTCATTGAATATTGGCTCTTGTTCCAGAAAACCAATAGTAATGCTTTTGTTCTTTGATATAAATCCTTCATCAGGAGTGTCTTGACCTGCAATTATTTTCAGTAATGAAGTTTTACCTGCACCATTTCTGGCTACAAGTGCAATCTTTTGTCCTTCTTCCAGTCCAAAATTGATATTTTCAAATAACACCTTTTCACCGAATGATTTGCTAATATTTTCAACTGTAAGAAAATTCATAAAGCAAAGCTATGGAAAATACGAGTAGGTGAAAATTTGCATGGATTTTGATTATTGGGTATATAAACCTGTTTCGTATTTGAATAATAAAATAGAAGAATATTTTATGAAGTAACAAAACAGCCAATAATGATTCTAAAAATTAATCCTTATTTAAACTCATTTCATAAAATTGCAGTTATAGGTATTGAATACTAAAAAATATTAAGTCATGGAAAAAGACAAAAGATATAATGGGAGAGTAATCTTTTACAATAAAGATAAAGGGTTTGGCGCTATAGATAATTCTGAACTCGGCAGTGTTTATCTGCATTTCTCCAAAATGATTGAGGATTACCGGATTGCTCACACTAATGATGAGGTTGAATTTGAAGCAATACCATCCACAAGAAAGAAAGGAGTGTATGAGGCATTAAATGTTAAATTCATCCAAAATGAGCATTTAGAAAAAATTATTAATGCCTTTCAGAATAAAATCACACTTTATGGAAAAGTGAGAGATATTAATGCCGGAGGATTACTTATTGATTTTGAAGGAATTGAAATATTCCTTCCAAAATCGGAAGTTGATATTTATGAATTCAATTCTTACCGTTTCTTACTTGGTAAAACAATTGAGTTTAAAATTATAGGCATTGATCATCGTAGTATCATTGCTTCGCGCAAGCAGGCGCTTGAAGAATCAGATGATGAAATGAAACGCATAAAAAATATGGGAACTCAATCTGAACAGTTGAAGAGGATGGTTTCTTAGCAACCGATATTACAAGAATAAAAACGCTCTTTGGTCACCAAAGGGCGTTTTTTTAATGAAGAATTATTTTTCACTGCTCTTATTCTGAGTCAGTAAACCTCCTTCCGGAGAGAAAGTCAGGCGATATTTCCCTGATGCACTTCTAAGTTCACATTCGTATTCTATTCCTTTAGAAGTTTCTGATTTATCTATTGATATAAATTTTTTATCAGGATAGTTTGTGTTTATCCAGTTCAACGCCTCTGTTGGAAATTCAGATTCTTTCAGTTTGATTTCTGTGCTTATCCATCCGCCATTGGTAGCAAACAATGCAACCGTCTTGTGTTTATCGGCAGTAAAAGTTGCATTTATAAATCCGGGGTCAGACTGTGTCCATGTTACAAAGTTTACATCAGGAAACTTAGTTTCAAATTTTTTCTTCACTGATTCAGGTACATACTTTGGATCAATTATCTGTGCCTGAATAAACTGAAATGTAAATAGCGAAAGAAAAAGTAGGGCAAATATTTTTCTCATGAGGTTTTTATAAAACGGCAATTCAAATATCCAACCAATTATTTATAAGAAGAGTTAGGATAATGTTTTACGATTACTATAGGTATTGTTGCATGAATCAAAAATAGGGGAATAAGTTTTATTACCGTTTGAGAA
>CAYRJA010000159.1:0-2958 GCA_964424455.1 uncultured Bifidobacteriaceae bacterium | reverse complement strand
CAAACAGATATGACCGATTTGTCAGTTGATTTCAGCCGCTTTCTTCTTTCAAAAAAGGTAAGCTGGACAGATGCGGACTGGAAAAAATCATCACCTTACCTATTGAAGCAAATCACAGCTTACATTTCCCGCGCCCTCTTAGGTGGAGATGCTTTCTATAAAGCACTTAATAAGGAGGATGAGAATATTAAAGAGGCGTTGAAAATCCTACAGAAGAAATAATTTGAATAAAATAAAAAACCCTCTGCTGGGCAGAGGGTTTTTTGTTGAAGTTGTACAGCTTCTTATCGAAGTGTTTGCATAAAAGGTACCTGTTTATGCAACCGTACGGTTACTTCTTGGTAGTGTCAGCAGGCGCCATAGCAGTAGTATCTGCAACCGGAGCTTTTACTGAATCAACAGCTTCTGTAGTTGTTGTTGCAGTTGAATCAGTGCTTTCAGTGCTTTCAGTGCTTGAATTGCAAGCAGCTAAGAAGAGCACAGCGCTAACAGCTAAAATTGAAAAAATTTTTTTCATTTGGGTTGAAAGTTTTGTGAATTTTTAATAATGGGCGCAAAAATAAATAAGAATTTAATTATCCCTAATTTAGTCTTACTTTTTTCTGAAAAAGATTTGCACAGGCACACCTTTAAAACTCCATGTATTGCGCAGTTTTTTCTCCAGAAAGTTGCGGTACGACTCTTTTACATCATTCGGGTAATTACAGAAAAAGACAAATACCGGTGTCGGCGAAGGTAACTGGGTGACATATTTTATTTTCAGGAAGTTACCTCTTACAGAGGGTGGCGCCACTTCCTCAACTGCCTTTTGTATCAACTCATTAAGTTCTGAAGTCGGAATACGGCGCTTTCGGTTTTCATATACCTCTAACGCAACTTCAATAACTTTATATATTCGCTGTTTTTCTGTTACAGAAGTGAAAATAATGGGAACATCGGAGAATGGTGCAATTTTTTGCCTGATGGATTCTTCCATCAATTTCATTGTTTTGTCTGATTTGTCAATCTTATCCCATTTATTAACAATAAGCACAACCCCTTTCTTACGTTTCTGAGCTAATCTGAAAATTTTTAAATCCTGTTGTTCAATTCCGGTTTGTGCATCAATCATTAACAATAATACATCTGCCTCTTCCAGCGCTTTGATGGCACGAATCACTGAATAAAATTCAAGGTCTTCTTCTACTTTGGCTTTCTTACGGATGCCGGCAGTGTCAATCAGCAGGAATTCTTTTTGAAAAAGATTGTAACGGGTATGAATACTGTCGCGCGTAGTGCCTGCAATATCTGTTACAATATTTCTTTCCTGCCCCATCAGTGCGTTGAGCAGAGATGACTTACCCACATTCGGCTGACCAACAATGGCAAATTTCGGAAGCCCCGCACCCGGGTCATCGGCTGAAACATCAATGAACTGAACAATTTCATCAAGTAGTTCGCCTGTGCCGCTGCCGCTGATGGATGAAATAAAAAACACACTTTCAAATCCCAAGCTGTAAAATTCATTTGCCTCATACATCCGTTCAGTATTATCCACCTTGTTCACTACCACTATGACTTTCTTCTTAGTCCGGCGGAGCATGTCGGCAATTTCAAGTTCCAGATCTGTAACACCTACAGTGGCATCCACTAAAAAAAGCAATACTGCTGCTTCATCAATTGCTATCTGTACCTGCTTTCGGATTTCCGATTCAAAAATATCCTTTGAGTTTTTTACAAAGCCACCGGTATCAATTAGGTTGAAATTTTTCCCGTTCCATTCGGCAAAACCGTAAAGACGGTCGCGTGTAACACCGCTCACATCATCCACAATGGCGCGGCGTTCGCCAATCAGCCGGTTGTAAAGAGTACTCTTGCCTACATTGGGTCTTCCAACTATTGCAACTGTATTATTCATTTTTTGTAGCCGAAAAATTTTAATGCCGCCGTATCTTTTCTCCAGTTCTCCCGAACTTTAACAGTAAGACCAAGAAAAATATTTTTCTGCAAAAACGCTTCTATATCTTTCCTTGCTGCTATTCCTAATTTCTTTATTGCCAATCCGCCTCTGCCCAGTATAATGGCTTTCTGTGATTCGCGTTCGGTAAATATATCTGCTCTGATTTTAATAATATCTTTTCCGCCGTCAGCCGTTTTGTTCTCTTCTTTAAATTCCTGTACCACCACTTCCACAGAGTAAGGAATTTCATCGCGAAACTGTTGGAAAATCTTTTCACGAATCATCTCTGCAATAATAAACCGTTCGCTTTTATCGGTCAGTTCGTCCTTGTCGTAAAATGGAGGCGCATCGGGAAGAGAGGGGAGAAGGGCAGGAATGATTTTTTCTGTATTTATTTTATTCAGTGCAGAGATCGGCATAATATTTTCCGTTTCGAATTTCTCACTCCACATCTTTACTGCATCATTTACTTTCTCTTCATCTGTATCATCTATTTTATTAAGTAAAATAAAAAAGGGTTTGTTCAGTGATTTAATTTTAGGAATCCATTCCTGCCAGTCATTTAATTTCTCACGGATGCTGATAATGATAAGCAGCACATCGGCATCGTCTAAAGATTCTTTTACGAAATTCAGCATCGCTTCATGCAACTCATATTTTGGTTCGAGCAAGCCGGGCGTGTCTGAAAAAACAATCTGGTAATCCGGTTGTGTTACAATTCCCAGAATACGGTGTCGTGTGGTCTGCACTTTGGGAGAAACAATTGAAATCTTTTCACCTACTAATACATTCAGCAAAGTGGACTTGCCTGCATTGGGGTTTCCTATAATATTTACAAATCCTGCTTTATGTTGTTTAGCTGCTTCCATTTTTCGAGTTGTAAAAATGCAGAATGCAAAATAAATATTGTGAATAATAAAAAAGCCCCCTGAAAATACAGAGAGCTTTGATTGAGTTGCGGAGACAGGACTCGAACCTGTGACCTTTGGGTTATGAGCCCAACGAGCTACCAACTGCTC
>CAYRJA010000158.1:0-3068 GCA_964424455.1 uncultured Bifidobacteriaceae bacterium | reverse complement strand
TGGTTTCTTATTGATGTACTCGTAAATGAACTCTGATTGCTTTTAATAAGATGTTGTTTCAGTTCTTCAAAGTAGTTTCTTGTGGCGCCGTTCAGTTCATCGGATTTTCTCAAAAGGATTTGCTTTAATAACTCGTTGGCTTCTGCAATATCTTCAACTGTTGTTTCAATAAATATTTCCCCTGTGCTTTCGTCAACTCTTTGTTCTCTCTCATACTGTTTAAAAAATGTAATGACTTCTATAAAAGCTAAGTAGTGTGCATTGGTTCTTCTTTTCTTAAAAACTTCATTCGGTATTTTCAACTGTTCTGCAAAAGGATTGATTACTGTTATCGGTTGCAATACACTTTGTACATTCTGCAATAACTGTTTTGCTTTCGCTTCTTCTGCCGTATTGATTTTGCCGGCACTGATTTTTCGCTGATAGTCCATTACTCTTTCATCCTGCTCCGGGCTTTCATCAAGATGTATTAAAAAACACCGGTTGGCATTGTCTTCATAGATACTTTCTTTCGTTGTACAACCTGCAATGCAAACAGGTCCGTAAACTTTCAGGTGTATTGTTTTTGTATTGCCGTTTCGGTCTTTGATGGTTACTGTTTTACTGATGCGTTGTTTGCTTTGCAGTTCTCTTAATGGATATAATGCTTTCCATATCCCGTCTAAATCTTCAATCAATATCAGCTTATGACCTAACGCAGCTTTATCAAAATAATAAAATGCATTCTCTGTTAAAGCTGTGATTTCTATTTTATCTTCCTCCGGTATCAACTCACCAACTTTTTCCTGTAGGTGGCTTTTGCCTGTCCCGCTGCTGCCCATGCTGATAATGTGCAAGGGCTTCGCTGTTTTTCTGCTGGTATAAATTAACCACATGATGAGCCTGTTCAGTTCTTCACCAACAATGCCGCTCCTGCCTATCATGTCATTTGTCCGTTGTAATAAATTTTTGCCTTGCAAAAATTCTATCGCTGTTTCTTTCTCTGCTTCGGTTAATATTTTGATGTTATTTTTTTGCTCCTGCTGCTTGCTTTCTATCTGCTGTAGCCGGTAACGTTCTAACTCGTTTGTGATGTCGGATAAATCTTTGCTTACTGCTGTTACGCCAACTTCCAGCCGGTCAGCTATTAACCTGGCTAATTTTTCTACTTGGGTAATGCTGTATAAATCTAAGTTCTGCCGTATCGCCAACGCTGCTATATCGGGATTGTTTAAGTAGTGCTGGAACTTCCTGTTTACAACTTCAATCTTTATCGTTACTCTCAACCTGTCCAGTCCTTCCAGCCTGATGCCGCCTAAGATGGTGTAAGTGATTTCTTCGGTCTGGTAGGTCATTGCCTCCGGGTTCGTTGTATTTATTCTCTGCTCCATAAAAATCTATTGATTGATTAGACAATGAAGCAAAAATATACAAAATGTAATATTACACAATTTTATTTTAATATTGCTTTCCTGTAATTGTATAAAACGGCTTATTATGGTAGGTTTGTGGTGCAATAAAGCATCTGATATGAACTTAGGACAAGCTTTAAAGAAGGTAAGAGAAGCCAAAGGCTTATCTCAAAAAGAGGTGGCTCTATCCTGTAAAATGGATACAGCACAGTACAGCCGTATTGAAGGCGGTAAAACCGACCCTTCATTTTCTGCGGTGGTTCGTATGGCTAAAGCTCTTGGTGTTGAACTCACAGAGTTGTTTCAGGCTAATGAACTATTTAAAGAAGTAAATTCTAAGAACCGTACACTGATGGAAAAAATTTCTCTCGTTGATACACTTGGTAAAGATGAACAACAAGCCATCTTTAAAATGATTGACCTGGCTGTTTCAAACAAAAAACTAAAGGATAATCTATCGCAACTCATAGCACAATAAAAAGCCCGGCGGCGCCGGGCTTTTGTATTTGTTATTTCTTCTTTTTTTTGGCTTCCTTCATTTGTCGTTCTTTTTCTCTTGCTTCTATTTCTTCAGGATATTCATCAGGCCAGATATCAGGTGTCCCTATTATTTTTGATGCGTATCGGGAAGTACCGTGCTTTCTTCTTACTCTTTCAGCATATACAATGCCGATGACTATAGAAGCAGCTGCAATTGTTATTGATAGCCACAACAACTTCTGATTCCCGATGTAAATAAATAAAGCAATCAAGCCTCCAATACCTACAGGGGCAAAAAATAGTTGAATCCAAAAAACTGATTCAATAAAAAATGAAAGCACTTTTTTCATAACCTTCTTGTAAATTATTGATACTACTTAATAATGTATTTCTCCGTGTAAGTTTCTATTTTCTCCTGATACGTTGCGTTCTGCTTTTCAAGGCTTCCGATTTCAGAGTTATTAGCATTAATCTGTTTATCTATTTTTGCATTCTCCCTATTCATTTCCATAAAACGAACAAGCCTACCTCCATCATTTCCGCTTCTTGGGTCTCCACTGGTTGCATCCTTTATAACTTTTTCATTCTCTTCAAACTGGGCTTTGGTCATTTTCCCTTTGGCTAATTCTCCATTTACTTCTTTAAGCGTACCGATAATTTTATTGTTTATTTCAATGCCTTTGTTTAATGATTGTACTAATTCAGTCGCTTTATCACTCAATTGTAACTTAGTAGTTATAATCGGAGAACTAATTTCATTACCGGCTTTTATATTATAGTTCCCCTTTTTATTCGCTGTAAAACCATTTTCTTTCAATATGCCAACAGCTTGTTTATTATCAACATGCAAATACTTAGCTAAAGTTTTTGCATTATCTCCTTTGTCTGCAACAAGATTTCCATTTGCATCACGAGACCACATTCCATCAGGGTCTATAAATCTCATTGGATTATCAAAACCATAAGTATATGGCGACCACCTTCTTCCTTTCTCACCCAATGGGTCTATCACCATCCATCGCCCAATCTGGTTATCATACATTCTTGCGCCGTAGTCCAACCATTCTAAACCACTGCCATCACTGAACTCCTCCCGTTGTTCTTCCTTTCCATTAAATTTCTTTCTGTTAGTTGGTGAACCGAAGTTTAAAGATTTGCTGCTTATCCCGCTCATAACTAAACCGAACGGATAGTAAT
>CAYRJA010000157.1:0-3192 GCA_964424455.1 uncultured Bifidobacteriaceae bacterium | reverse complement strand
TTAAGACAGAATAATTATCCCGAAGCGCTGAAAAGTTTTTATACATCTTTATCAATATACAAACAGATTAATGATAAGGTAAATATTGCAATGGCATACAACAATATCGGAACGGCTTATGAAGGCCAGAATAATTATGCAGAAGCTTTATCAAATTATTCAAAAGCATTGAAGACAGCAAAGGATAACGGGCAGAAGCAGTTGATAGCTTACTCTTTAGGTAATATTGGAAATATTTACAGAGAGCAAAATAAATATGAAAAGGCATTGTCTAATTATGTTGCCGCTTTAGATGTAATAAAAGAATTAGGAGACAAACAGGGTATTGTTACCAGTTATGTCAATATGGGTAGTTTATCCGTTAGCTTGGGTGAGTACAACGAAGCGAGAACATATTTTAATCAAGCATTGACACTTTCTAAGGAAACGGGAAATAAATATCAAATGCAGGTGAGCTATCTGCAGTTATCCGTATTAGATAGTGTAACAGGCAATCTTTCGGATGCTTATACATATCTTAAACTATCTTCCAATATGAAAGACAGCATACTGAATGAGCAATCGAATAAGCAGATTTCTCAGTTAAAGATTCAATACGAAACAGAGAAGAAAGATAAAGAAATTGCGCTGCTTAACAGTGAGAACAAAGTCAAAACAGCACAAGTGGAGAAACAGAAGATTATTCAATATGTAGGATTCTTGTTTGCGCTGCTGATAATAGTCATTGCATTACTATCGCTAAATAATATCAGAATAAAAAATAAAGCACGCCAACTTGCCAGGATGAATGAAGTAAGACAAAAATTATCAAGAGATTTGCATGACGAAATCGGAAGCGGGTTGAGCCGGATATCGCTTCTCAGCCAAGTAACCATGCAGCATCAGGGGAACAGGCAAAAAACGAGTGAGATGTTGCATAAGCTGAAATCCACTTCGCAGGATTTAAGCCGGCAGATGAGTGAGATGGTTTGGAAAGTGAATCCTGCGTATGATACATTGGGAAACACGCTGGGTTATATCCGCCAATATGCAGGGGAGTTGCTGGAAGAAAATAATGTTGAATATGAAATTAATTTTCCAGAGCAATCTGATGACATTAAGTGTTCTACCGAATTCAGACAAAATATTTTTTTAATTACAAAAGAAGTGTTGAACAATACAGTAAAATATGCTCGTGCTAATAAAGCGGAACTTACTTTCAAATTGAATAGTGCAAATGAATTCGAATATAGTATTTCTGACAACGGATGTGGATTTGAATTATCAGAAGTAGGCACATTCAGCAACGGATTGAAGAACATCCGCCAGCGCTCGGAGGAAATAGGCGCACAACTCACCATAGAGAGTGAGAAGGAGAAAGGGACAAAGATTTCTCTTTACGGCAACATGAAAAATACAACATAAGTTGTAGTGGATATAAGTGGCTTCTGTCCCCGCGCAATTTCTCGCAGAAGACTTTACGGTGTTACAGCATCAAAGTCCCCAAACTACATAAGGACTTTGCGGAAACGAGGAAGCATCCGCTAATTCTCCCTGTCATGTCGAGGAACGAGACATATCAATGTTCAATGATGAGATCCCTCACTGCGTTGGGGATGACAATAGATAAGATGTCACAGCCATAGAGTTTCTCCCTATAGTTTATTTTCCGATGCAGTTATTTTTCTTTTCTTATTGAATGATAAACTTTTTTGTCACTGAAGTTTCTTCATTATAAATTTTCATTAAATATATTCCCTTGGGGAAACCGGTCATATCCGTTTTTTTAAATCTCTCATTTCTGTTACAATCAGCTAAAATTCAAGTTTCAAATGCAACAGTTTGTGCCTTTTATCCTTGCCTTCTACTTTCCCAAAGCAAACAAAATCTTATCAAAAAAATCGGGAAGCAATTCGGGTTTCAGCAGAATGGTGAAAGCCGTTCCGAAAATTGCACCATAGAAATGCGCATCATGATTAATTCTGTCGCCGCCTTTACGAGCCATGTACCAGGTGTAAGCGAGGTATAACCCACCCCATACTACTCCGGGAAGCGGAATGATTCCGAAGATATATACATAACTCATCGGATTAATCAGGATAACTGCAAATAATACAGATGAGACTGCTCCGGAAGCGCCCAGCGAAACATAACTCGGTGAGTTATGATATTTAATGTAAGTCGGCAAATCGGAAATTACCAATCCGCCGAGATAAAGAAGGATGAAATAATAAACCGCTTTACTTTCTTCAAACATAAACTGGTAGTAGTATAAAAGCGCCTGCCCGAAAATATATAGCACAAACATGTTGAAGAATAAATGCATCCAATCCGCATGAAGAAAACCCGATGTAATAAACCGGTACCACTGATTCTGATGACGGACTGCATACGGATACATTATCCATCTCGACATTAATTCCTGAGAATTAAATGCCGTTATTGAAATGCCACAAGTGATTAATATGGTAAGAAGAACTACAGACATTATAGAAATGGGGTTATGTGATTTTCGCTGGCGAAAGATAAATGAATTTCATTCGTATGAATTTCCGGCTGCCAATCAATAGAAAATATAGAATTACTCATGATGATATTTTTCTCCTTTAATGATAGTGAACGCACGATATAGTTGTTCTGTAAAAAACAGTTTTGCCAACTGATGTGGCAAAGTCAGTTTGGAAAGGGAGATTTTCTCATCCGCTCTTTTATAAATATCATCAGAGAAACCATAAGCGCCGCCAATAATAAAGCACACAGATTTCTTCCCTTCATTTATTTTTCCTGAAATCCATTTTGAAAAATCAACAGATGAAAACTGTTTGCCATTCTCATCTAACACTACTGCATAGTCTTCTTTTGAAATTTGCTGTAACAGCAGTTCCGGTTCTTTCTCCTTTTCTTTCGGCGCTTTAATAATTATTTCTTCCACCGGCATATAGTGTTTCAGCCGTTTCAGATACACCTGAACACCTTCACGGATGAATGAGTCTTCTTTTCTTGTTATACTGATGATTTTGATTTTCATTGAGGATAAAATTTACAGCATACTGAGTATTTGTAATGCACCTGTTTTATTTTATAACAGATTACTTACTTCTCTCAAAGTAATCGTTAGAAACCGGTTTCTATGGGCGCAAATTACCCCGCATAACAGAATCAGGGCTTTCGGGTCTAAACTCTAAGGAGATATTGTCTGAACTCGTCATTTCG
>CAYRJA010000156.1:0-3282 GCA_964424455.1 uncultured Bifidobacteriaceae bacterium | reverse complement strand
TAAAAAGGATAGTTTGGAAAGTGTTACAGCAAGATGTGCATTGTAGCATTGAATACCGGCGGGTCTCCTGCGAAGACCCGCCGGGAACAAATGAAAGGTGTAACTCCAAATATTTAATGTTTTTTTCTCTGCCTCAGACTCCAATATTGCAAGAGGTTTTCATTTTCGGAATCATTAATCAATAAATTAAAGTGTGTAAAGATTATCTTCATAAGAAAGGTTGTTTAGAAGGTGTTACAGTAAAATGGTTGTTATGGTATTCTATACCGGCGGGTCTCCTGCGGAAGACCCGCCGGGGACAAAAACGAAAGTATTAAATGTGATTTGAAGTTTAAAGTATGAATATCTATTTTGTATTCCGAATATGAACGAGCAGCCATTATTCTACCAGATACAACTCACTCAGATTCCCAATGTGGGTGATGTACTTGCCCGGAACCTTATCAGCTATTGCGGCAGTGTTGAGAATATTTTTAAGAAGAATGCTCATTTAGAAAAAGTGCCGGGTATCGGTCCTGTGACAGCAAACAACATTAAACGGTTTAATGATTTTAAATTAGTTGAAAAAGAAATAGCGTTTATTCAAAAAAACAAAATCACTCCCCTATTTTATCTGGATGAAAAGTATCCTGCGCGATTAAAGAATTTTCAGGACTCCCCTGTTCTTCTCTACTACAAAGGGAATGCTGACTTGAATTCTTCACGGTCAATCGCTATCGTTGGTACCCGAAAAGCAACCGATTATGGTAAAGAATGGACGGAGCAGTTTGTTACCGAACTTACTGCTTTAGGTGTTACAGTAGTCAGCGGGTTGGCTTTCGGAATTGATATTGCCGCACACAAAGCAGCGATAAAAAGCCATCTTCCTACCATAGGCGTACTCGGTCATAGTTTTACAACGATTTATCCCTGTCAGCACAGAAATATTTCTGAAAAAATGATTAAGCATGGCGGACTGTTAACCGAGTTTCCAAGTTCGGCCCATTTTGATAAAGAAAATTTTCCTAAGCGTAACCGGATTGTTGCCGGCATGACTGATGCAACTGTAGTTATCGAATCCGGAAGGAAAGGAGGCGCTCTTATTACAGCAGAAATAGCTAACTCATACAACAAAGATGTGTTTGCGGTTCCGGGCAGAACGAATGATGAATTTTCAGCAGGTTGCCACTATCTCATCAAACAAAATAAAGCCATGCTTATTGAATCGGCTACCGATTTCGTTTTCAATATGGGATGGGATAACAAAACTGTAACACCTGCCACCCAACGACCATTATTTATTGAATTGGAAGAAACTGAAATTCCAATTGTTGAACTGCTAAAGACTACTGATGCTCTCTTAATTGACGATATTGCTTTGCAGATAAATTATTCAAGCAGCCGGCTGGCGGCTGCGCTATTAAACCTTGAGTTTAAAGGGGTGATAAAATCATTACCCGGGAAGGTATATAAACTGGTCCATTAAGATTGACGATACAGAGAATATGATCTCTCCTGTAAGGTCATTCAGGATGTGCTTTCTCTTACATGAAACCCAGTTCCAGTTTTGCTTCTTCGCTCATCATAGAAGGGCTGTAGGGCGGATCCCAAACTAATTCCACTTTTACTTCCTGCACTCCTTGCATGGTTTTTACCTTGGTTTCTACATCGCCGGGGAGCGACCCTGCCACAGGGCAACTTGGTGAAGTAAGTGTCATGCGGATATAAATATTATTCATTCCATATACACTGAGTTCATAAATTAAGCCCAGCTCCCAGATGTCAACCGGAATTTCAGGATCATAACAAGTCTTTAATACTTCTATAACTTCTTCCCGGGTTATTGCCTTTGCTTCGTTGTCTGTTACAGCATTTTTTTCTTCTACCATTGCAGTATCTGTCCTTTGTCTTAATTATTGTTTAGCGCTGAAGCCCAATGCATAAGTTCTCATTTGCTTCAGCATCATCAGCAAGCCGTTTGCCCGCGTAGGTGAAAGATGTTCTTCCAAATCAATTTTACTAAGGAAATTCAGTTGTGCGTTTGAAATATCCTCAGGTTTCTGATTGGAGAGAACACGAATCAATAACGCAATCATACCCTTTGTAATGATTGCATCGCTGTCTGCTGTAAATACTACTCTGTTATCTTTCATTTCAGCATTCAGCCACACTAACGACTGGCAGCCATTAATTAAGTATTCCTCCGTTTTGTATTTCGGATCAATCAACGGTAATGATTTTCCTAATTCTATCAGGTGTTCGTATTTATCCATCCAGTCGTCATATAACTCAAACTCACTGACGATTTGGTCTTCTCTCTCTTTTATTGATTCCATATTTTCTGTCATCATATTGAATGGAGTTTTGGTTTTAATTGAAATCTTCTTCGCTTAATTCCGAATAACAAGTTACGAATCTTCCCTCGTTTTGAATGATGGGTTAACCGATGCCTTCCTATGCGTGAACGGCAAGTTAAGCAAACATCTTTTTTACCCGTTCAATTGCTTTTACTAATTCATCCACTTCATCTTTTGTGTTGTAAACAGCAAAAGAAGCACGAACCGTTCCGGGTACTTTAAACCAATCCATTAACGGCTGCGTGCAATGGTGTCCGGTGCGAACCGCAATTCCTAATTTATCCAAAATAACTCCTGTATCATAAGGATGTATATCTCCTATAAGAAATGAAATGACGGCTGCTTTATTTTTAGCTGTACCGATAATTCGCAATCCGTTAATTACAGATAGTTTCTCTGTGGCATACTGTAACAGTTCGTGTTCGTATTCCGCAATTTGCTCTATTCCCACTTCATTAATAAAATCAATAGCTGCTCCCAGTCCAATAGCTCCTTCAATGTTTGGCGTTCCGGCTTCAAACTTAAAAGGCAAATCGTTGTAAGTGGTTTTCTCAAATGTTACCCGCTTAATCATGTCGCCTCCACCCTGATAAGGAGGTATTTCTTTCAGCCGTTCTTCTTTTCCATACAACACACCGGTTCCGGCAGGTCCATACATTTTGTGTCCGCTGAAACAATAGAAGTCGGTATCCAAATCCTGTACATCCACTTTTATATGCTGAACGGATTGCGCTCCATCCACAAGTGTTACAGCTCCGGCTTCATGTGCAAGGCGGATGATTTCCTTCACGGGATTAATGGTGCCGAGCGTATTCGATGCGTGAGCAACCGATACTATTTTTGTTTTGGAGGTGATGAGTTTTTTTGCTTCATCCAGTAACAGTTCGCCGGAGTCATTAATGGGGATGTTTTTTATTATCACTCCTTTTTCTTCTGCTACGAACTG
>CAYRJA010000155.1:0-3599 GCA_964424455.1 uncultured Bifidobacteriaceae bacterium | reverse complement strand
CACACACATACCAGACAGTAAACAGTTGTGATAGTATTGTAAATATCACTCTGACTGTCACCCCGACTTATACTACTAACCTGACTGCTCAGATTTGTGACGGACAATCCTACACCTTACCGTGGGGCGGAACAGCAAGTACGGACGGAGTTTATTCACACATCTATCAAGCCGCAACAGGATGTGATAGTGTGGTAAATATTACTGTTTCAGTAAGTAGTATTTCACTTAATGAAACACATATTATTCCTGATTGCGGAAAAGATAATGGCAGCGTCGCTTTAAGTGTAACATCAGGAGTACCTCCTTATACATTTAATTGGGATAATGGAATGACAACTAAAGATATTTCAGGAATCGGTTCGGGTTCGTATTCCGTAACTGTTACAGATGCAAGCGGATGCAGTAATAGTATTTCCGTTACTCTTAATTGTATTCCACCACCACCTTGTCAGCTCACTGTTAACACATACTCATCAGATATGAGTTGCAATGGTTTGTGCGATGGTGTTGCTTTCTCTACACCACTTAATGGCACAGCGCCTTACCTATTTATATGGAGCAATGGTGCAACCACTCAGAATATATCCGGGTTGTGTGCCGGTTCGTACAACATTATTGTTACAGATATTAATGGCTGTGCAGATACCGCTTCAGTAGTTATCAATGAACCGGATACATTGGGATTTAATCTGTCAATTACTAATGTGAAATGCAGCGGCGGTTCCAATGGCGCTGTTGACTTAACTGTTACAGGTGGAATGTTACCTTACACATACAGTTGGAGTAATAATAGCACTTCTATGGATATTACTCATCTTGTTGCCGGTGATTATAAAGTTACTGTAACAGATAAGAACGGATGTTCAGGGAGTATAACTGATTTAGTGAGCGAACCAACTGCTTTAACTATTGATACTGTAACAGTTCCGGCTACCTGTGATGGGTTAAACGGAACAATTGACATTACGGCAAGTGGCGGCACATCACCTTATACCTATCTGTGGGAAAACAACTCGACATCAGAAGACAGGATGAATATTTCCAGGGGGAATTATACGGTAACTGTTACAGATAACAATGGCTGTATCAGCGAAATGACGGTTGCTCTTTCGGGAACAAGTGCACCACAGATTAATATCACTCCTGATGATACTTCCTTCTGTGAGGGAAATTCTACACAACTTTCTGCTAATGGTGCAGACAGTTATTCATGGATTCCAACCATTCATCTCAGCAGCACAACAGGTACAGTTGTAACCGTTTCGCCGACTGTCAGTGTTACCTATACAGTTACAGGAACAGATCATATCACCGGATGCAGCAGTTCTGCCACTTCAGCGGTTACTGTTTACGCAAAACCGGTATTGGCTATTTCAAACCCAACGCCCGGCATTTGCACCGGACAGTTTGCATCTTTGAAAGCAAGCGGAGCAGATTTCTACCAGTGGAAGCCGACTACTGGATTGAATTCAGCTACCCGGTCATCAGTAATCGCTTCACCTGAGAACACAACTACCTACTCGCTCATAGGTATTTCATCACAGGGCTGCATGGATTCAACTGCCACTATTGTTACAGTCGGACAGTATGCAGATATTAATGTAACCATTGCACCGGACAGCGGATGTGCACCGCTTACTGTTACAGTTAAGAATCATTCTTCAAATGTTTCTGTTTATACATGGCAGTTTGAAGATAATGTTACAAGTTCTGATACAAGCCCGGTACATACTTACCTTTATCCGGGTGATTATTATATTCGTTTATCAGTGCAGAGTTCTACCGGGTGTGTTACAGATACTACTTTCCAACTGATTAAAGTATTTCCCGTACCTGAAGCTGATTTTTCTGTGAAGCCCGATATTGACGTCGCAACCTATTTAGCGGATGCTACTTTTGAGTTTATCAATCACACTACTAATGCTTCTGAATATATATGGCAGTTTGGCGACGGTACAGGTGATACAGTGGCAAATCCAACTCATAAATACCAATCTGTTGGAGAATACAATGTTTCATTAATTTCCTTTAATGAAAGAGGATGTTCCGACACTGTTCAGGTAGGACCGGTTATTATTGTTCCGAATGGGGATATATTTATTCCCAATAGTTTTACTCCGAACGGAGATGGCATAAATGATGTGTTCAAGATTTATGGAAAGGGAATCAGCAGGTATAAAATGATGATTTATGACAGGTGGGGAGAGAATCTTTTTGTTTCTGAAAACAATTTCCCCGGATGGGATGGTGTGTTCCAGAATCAACCACTCAATGTGGGGGTATATGTATATTTAATTCAGGTTGAGTTTGATGACGGAAGTGTTGTGTGGAAGAAAGGAGATGTTACACTAATCCGGTAGTTAGCGGTCAGGCTAAAAGATGACCGTGAATATTGAATAAGCTAATCAATTCTATATTGAAATGACATTAGAAGATTTAGGATATAATGATAAACTTGAAAAATTAAGGAATGAGAAAAACCTTAAAGAGTTTGAGATTGGAAGAGTTATATCGGAACATAAAGAAAGATATATTGTAAAGACTGGAAAAGGAGAATTTGAAGCCGAGATAACGGGGAGTTTACGATTTTCATCAAAAAGTCGTGAAGATTTTCCAGCCGTTGGCGATTGGGTTGCAATAACAATTCATGATTCAGATTTTTCCATTATTCACAACATATTACCGAGATTCTCTGTTATTTCCAGACAGGACGTTAGTAAATTCGGAGAGATACAAATAATAGCAACAAATATTGATTATGCATTATTGGTGCAAGCCGCAGATAGGGATTTCAATATTAATAGACTTGAAAGATATCTGACAATTTGTAATTCATCAAAGGTTAGCCCCATTATAGTGCTCACTAAGATTGATTTAATTGATGAACATCGGACTTTTGAGATATTGGAGAAAATAAAAGCTCGAATTAATAATGTTCCGATTATTAAACTAAGTAACCAATCACAAGAAGGGTACGACAAAATAAAAGCGATTATTGAAAAAGGTAAAACTTATTGTATGCTTGGTTCTTCAGGTGTTGGAAAATCCACTTTATTAAATAATCTTTCAGGCAAATCTATAATGCGAACAGATATAATTAGCCAGAGTACGAATAAAGGGAAACACGTTACAAGTCATAGAGAATTAATTATTCTTGAAAATGGAGGAATATTAGTTGATAATCCAGGAATGAGAGAAGTAGGTATTGCCGATTCAACAAGCGGATTAGAAATTACATTTGATAGGATTATCGGACTTTCTCAGAATTGTAAGTTCAAAGATTGTACTCACACGAATGAGATAGGTTGTTCTGTGATTGAAGCTGTTGAAAAGGGAGAAATAGACCGAGCTTCATATGAAAATTACCTAAAATTAGAAAGAGAAAAAGCACATTTTGAATCTTCGGTTGTTGAAAGACGGAAAAAAGATAAAGCATTTGGAAAAATGGTAAAGAATTACAAAAAAGACATCAATAGGAAAAAATGAAGCCATAAGAAACAAGCCCGAACCGCTAACATCGGTTTTGCGTAATGGCGGGTGACGGATTTCTATTGAACATTTGTGCTAAATTGAACGATAGTAATTCTAATCAACGG
>CAYRJA010000154.1:0-3828 GCA_964424455.1 uncultured Bifidobacteriaceae bacterium | reverse complement strand
AGCATTCAATACTAATGCCGCAAAGTCCCCTGCGGGAGACTTTGCGGGGACGGAACTTCTTTACTGATAACAACCAGCGGATGACGATTTTAGGCAATGGGTTTACAGGAATTGGTACAACAACTCCTGTAAGAAGATTAGAGGTGTTTGATGCGGAAAGTGCGCAGTTGAGATTGACAAGCACTATCACTCTTTAAAGAACTCTTCAAAAGAAATTTGGTGAATGCTTAATATCTTTAACAAACTTTTTAAAGTCATGTTTGCTCCGTTTTCCATGCGCCAATATTGTTTTCTGTCTAAATCATGCGACCATGCAAATTCTTCATAACTGGTAAATCCTTTTTTTATGCGTAGTTCTTTCAGTTTTTCCCCAACAATTTTTAATAAGAGTTCTTCTTTCTTTTGGGATGCCTTCATAATGAAGGCAAGTTGTATTAACCCTCAAAAAAATATTACGGCATATATTGCACACTCAAAAAATTATCTTATATCTTTAACTCGCTTAATCTTAGGTATGTCAAAGGTTATTTTGCTTACAGTTTGTTACAGTTATATCTGTGTTGTATGCGTGTGCGCTCAAAATTTAGTACCCAATGGGAGTTTTGAAGATTACAATAAATGTCCTAATGCAGACGATCAAGTAAATAAAACCATCGGGTGGACTTCTTATGGACAATCTCCTGATTATTTTAATTCCTGCGATCAATTAAATTTATATGGGGTACCCTTGAATGAATTAGGTTATCAGAAGGCAGCCAAAGGCAAGGCATACTGTGGAATATTTACATTCGGTTCGGTTGTTCAAAATTATAGAGAATTTATTGGAGCCAAATTGTTAAATCCCCTTATTGTTGGGAATAAATATTACCTAAGTTTAAAAGTATGTTTAGCTGAAAATTCAGATTGTGCTTCGGATAAACTTGGTATCTCCTTTTCAGGAATTCCTAATAGTTTTAGCTCACCAACTCCAATCAAAAATAATGCAAGCATATATTCTCATTCCATTATAACAGATACATTAAATTGGACAATTATATCAGGGGCATTCATAGCTGATTCTACTTATAAGTATATCATTATTGGGAATTTCTTTCAGGATAATCAGACAAATACGAATAGGTTATTAGGTAACTATTGTAACGCTTACTATTTCATTGATGATATATGCGTTTCAACCGATTCGTTTGCTTGCGAGCTAAGCATTTTTACTAATAATAAATCAGAAAATGATTTCAAAATTTTTCCCAACCCCGCAAGTGAACAAATTTACTTGGAAATAAATGATGAATTTGATTATTCATTAAATAACATAATAGGACAAAAAATAATCTACAATCACTCTAACGGACAATCGAATATAAATATTTCTCAGATTCCATCTGGGATATATTTTTTAGAAATCAATTGTCGAAATAAAAAGATAGTTAAGAAACAATTAATTGTTCACTAATTAAATCTTAAACCAATGAAAACATTAATTTTCAAAACTGTTACAGCAATAACAATTTTTATCATAGCTTATTTCAGTAGCAATGCACAAACTTCAATAGTAGCAGACACTATTAAGAATATCTGCATTATTGAAGGTGAAAGTGTTGAATCAAGTGATATTCTATTTCAGATATGTGATTCAACTATAATTCAATTAAGCGCGGAGAATGGTAATGTTAGAATTAATTCAAATCTTGAGATTCCTAATGGTTTTATACAGACTGACAGTATCAGAGCGCGAGTTATTCATGTGGGTGATAGCTCAATTATAATAGGAAATCAAGGTGTAGGGTCAACAAATAGCATTTATACTACAAATGGGACTTTGCAAATTCAAAGCAGACCAACTAATAATTTTAACACCATAATAAATTCAGGAATCTCTGCGGGAGTAGGCATTGGCAATTCACTTCCACAAACAAAACTCCACATTCATCAAGATGATGTTAGCAGTGTACACCAACCGGTGTATGCTTTATTTACGAATGAGATTAACGGCTATGTAATTCCTTCTACTACAGGTTTTAAAGTAGGAATAAGCGCAGGGCTAAACGGAGAAATACGGCAGGAAAGAAACCTGCCGCTTAACTTCTTTACTGATAACAACCAGCGGATGACAATTTTAGGCAATGGGTTAGTTGGAATTAATACAACGGCTCCTGTAAGAAAGTTAGAAGTGTTTGATGCGGATAGCGCGCAGTTGCGTTTAACACGCAGCTCCGTTATCCCTGCTTATACAGATTTCCTCACCGATAATTTGGGCAACCTGATTATTAACTCTTTTCACAGCGATACCAATAAATTTGTAGGAATAGGTGAAGATTTTTTAATTGATCCGCCCAAACGCCGTCTTGATGTTTTTGGTAAAGCCCCTCAATTAAGATTGACAAACAGAACAGGTGATTTTACCAATCAAATAACTTTTACAGATTTTTTCACAACCAATCAGGGGCATTTAGAAATCAGAACGCTTAGGAATAACAACCGGCTTATTAATACTGATTTAAGAGTAGTAAAGATTAATTTCTTTGGAGGACAGTTTTTGCCTGATTATTATACAGGCGGCACCGCCGGACCTCTTGTTAAAAATGATTCATTAGCCCTTGATGTTAACGGGCAGCAGAATTTAAGAACTGTAACACAAGATACCACACTGGATAAAGTACTCGTATGGGACAATAGCAGCGACGGAAGAATTAAATACCGAACGCTCGGCTCGCTTGGCGACATAAGTATCTGTGGCAGCGCGGCATTGAATTTTGTTCCTAAATTTTCGCCTAATACTTCTACGCTTTGTAACAGCCAGATATTTGATTCGGTTAATGTGGGGATAAATACTGTAACACCACAATTTAAACTTCATATCAATGGAACTGTGGGTATAGATGATATGGTTAGTACTACCCTTGCTAATTATAATGTTGTAGTATGGGAGCCTATTACCCATCAGTTAAAGGTAGATACAGGATTTGTTCGATATGCATATAATGGTTTACATAGTTCTTCAAACATTGTTCAATTAGGAGGTAATTTGCTATTCCCAACTGAAATTCCAATGAATTCTAATGAATTAGTTTTCAGGTTGGCTGATATAATGTCTAGTATAACCTTTAATTATAACAATGGAGAAAACGTGATTTACGCTGATGAAAGCCCTGCCTCTTCAGCTTTAAGCAATGGAACAATTTTAGCTTTTCAAAAAAACCCTCATGCCGGAAAAAATTCTATCCAAGGTAAATCAATTGCTGTATACGGTAAATCATATACATTAAATCCCAATGGTTCGATTGGAGTTTCAGGATATGCCACGGATGTATCAGGAAATGCTATAAGCAACTACGGAGTTTGTGGAGGTGCTTCTATGGGAAAAGAAACTTTTGGAGGATATTTCTATGCAGGCGACGGCTCAAGTCATAATTATGGTGTTTACGGTACTGTTAATGGTAGTTCCTCTAATGACTGGGCTATTTATGCTAATGGTCACGCGGGAGGAACTGGAGCTTGGTTAATTACTTCAGATTCAATATTAAAAAATAATGTTCAAGATATTTATAACAGTCTTTCAATTATTTCTCAGTTGAAACCAAAGTCTTATTTTTTTGATACTGCAAGTTACCAAAATGTAACACTCCCCTCTGAAAAACAATTAGGTTTGATTGCACAGGACTTACATAGAATTTTACCAGAACTTACCATATCAATGCCTTTTCCTGCCCGTTATGATTCATTAGGTAATTTAATTGATTCTGCCAGAACATTCACAGGAATTAATTACACCGGTCTCATCCCTATCCTCATCGCCGGAGTAAAGCAGTTAGATTCGATACAAACAAAAAT
>CAYRJA010000153.1:0-3950 GCA_964424455.1 uncultured Bifidobacteriaceae bacterium | reverse complement strand
TTTCTTTTATACTTACCTGCCTTTACTTGTAGTTTTCATGCAACAATACCATTACTATATATCAAGTTTTGCATACTTGGCGTTCTTCTCAATAAACTCACGACGAGGCGGAACATCATCGCCCATCAGCATACTGAAAATGTGATCGGCTTCTGCTGCGCTTTCAATAGATACTTGTCGAAGAGTTCTGGTTTCAGGATTCATGGTAGTTTCCCAAAGTTGTTCTGCATTCATTTCTCCCAAACCTTTGTAGCGCTGAATGTTTACTGAATCATCTTTCCCCTGCCCCAGTTGAGCTACGGCAGCTTTACGATCTTCTTCATCCCAGCAGTAAATTTGTTCTTTACCTTTTTTCACTAAATAAAGTGGCGGAGCAGCAATGTAAATATATCCCTGCTCAATCAGCTCTTTCATGTGACGGAAAAAGAAGGTGAGAATTAAAGTAGTAATATGGCTTCCATCTACATCCGCATCGGTCATGATGATTATTTTGTGGTAGCGGAGCTTGGTAGTGTTTAGCGGAGTGCCTTCCAGCTTTTCATCACGGAAAACGCCAAGCGCTGTATAGATATTCCGGATTTCTTCGTTGTCGTAAATCTTATGCTCCATTGCCTTCTCCACATTCAGGATTTTTCCTCTTAATGGAAGTATTGCCTGAAATGCGCGGTTGCGACCTTGCTTGGCAGTACCACCTGCGGAATCTCCTTCCACTAAATACAACTCACACTTGCTGGCATCTGTGTCGGAACAGTCAGCAAGTTTTCCGGGAAGTCCGCTGCCACTCATTCCGTTTTTGCGTTGAACTAACTCGCGCGCTTTTCTTGCTGCATTCCTTGCTGTGGCAGAAAGCACCACCTTGTTTACCATCAATTTGGCTTCACGCGGATGCTCCTCTAAATAATTGGTAAGAAATTCACCAACGGTTGTATCCACTACGCCAAGCACTTCAGAATTCCCGAGTTTAGTTTTGGTTTGCCCTTCAAACTGCGGCTCAGGCACTTTAACTGAGATAACTCCGGTAAGTCCTTCACGGAAATCATCACCTGTAATTTCGAAATTCAGTTTCTCAAAAAATTTATTCTTATCCCCATAGCTTTTAAATACACGGGTGATAGCACGGCGGAATCCAGCAACATGTGTTCCTCCTTCGATTGTGTTAATGTTGTTTACATAGGAGAAAATATTCTCGCTGTATCCGGTATTGTATTGTATGGCAAGTTCCACCTTGATATTGTCACGTGCACCTTCAATACATATCGGTTCGGCAGTTAATGCTTCACGATTACCGTCTAAATATTTTACAAACTCCAGTAACCCCTTTTCAGAATGAAATACTTCTGAAGATGGCTCGCCTTGTTCATTTAACACACGCTTGTCTGAAAGAGTAATGTGTATTCCTTTGTTAAGAAATGCAAGCTCTCTTAATCGTGCAGCAATCGTATCATATTTATATTCTGTAACACTAAAAATAGTATTGTCAGGCAGAAAGGTTGTTTCTGTTCCTGTCAGATTGGTTTCACCAACAACTTTAACATCGTACTGTGGCTTGCCTGTTTTGTATTCCTGCTGATAGATTTTCCCTTCACGGAACACGCGGACTTTCATGTCTGTGGAAAGCGCATTCACGCAGCTTACTCCCACTCCGTGTAATCCACCCGAAACTTTGTAATTGTCTTTGTTGAATTTTCCTCCGGCATGAAGAACAGTCAATACTACTTCGAGTGCAGACTTTCCTTCTTTCTTCATTATATCCGTCGGGATACCGCGACCATCATCCAATACGGTAATAGAATTATTTTCATTGATGGTAACGAAAATATTTTTGCAATAGCCGGCGAGCGCTTCATCAATAGAATTGTCAACCACCTCATAAACTAAATGGTGAAGACCGCGCGCGCCGATGTCGCCGATGTACATTGCGGGACGCTTGCGAACGGCTTCTAATCCTTCTAAGACTTGTATATTATCGGCTGTATAGTTTGATGTTCTTTTCGTTTCCAAAATTGTTTCTTCCTGCATGATTTTTTAGTAATAAATGTCTCTGAAAATTGTCGCCCAAAGATAGGTTTTTAGCTTCGTAAATACTAATGAAAAAGCAGAACGACTAAGCCTCTCTTAAAGTACATGATGTTGAAAATTTATCAGCAATCTCATCAGGATATATACTTGAAAATATTCAAATTTGGGCACGGTTTTTAGATGATAAATATAATAAGGCAAAAGGATGTGGATTTAAGGTTGTAAAAGAGAAATCTTATCCTTTCTTTGCTGCCCGCAACTAAAATTTCTCTATGAAAAAAATACTCGTAATTCTGTTTCTCCTTCCTGCAATTGCTTTCGGACAAAAGAAGCCACTATTGACAGCCCCTGATATGCCTGTTGATAATGATAGTAAAATTGTGAGCTATCAGGGCGTTGTGGAATTACCCGGTATATCAAAATCGGAACTTTATAAGAGGGCAATGAAATGGGTGAAAGAATATTATCCGAACCCTACACAGGTGTTACAGGAGCAGGATTCAGTTGGCGGAAAGATTGTAGGCAAAGCACAGTTCGATGTAACCCGTACTTTAAAAGATGGCAAAACAGCGCCAAGCGACAGGGTGAAATACACTATTACGCTCTTATTTAAAGAAGGAAGATACAAATACGAAATCACGAAAATTAATATCCATGCACCGAGTTATCTGCCGATTGAAAAATATTTTGATGAAACCGCTGAGAACAGTCAGGATCACTTCAACACATTAATTCAGGCGAATGATAAGTTTGAAGCAATGGCAGAAGGGTTGAAAGAACGCATGAACCAGCCAAGTGAGAAGGTAAAAAAAGACGATTGGTAGCAGCCGGCTTCAATACGCCCATTACTGATTACAAAGGGATAATTAATAATACAAATCCGATAACTCCTATTGGAGTATTATATAGAAGTAGAATTCTTCAGTAACACCACCTGCCTGATATATATATGGCGGTTAACGGATATGCGAACTATGTAAGGTCCGTCAGGAAGATAGCCATTCATAATAAAAGATTCAAGCACCTTATTGCCTTCGGGTTGAATATGTTTTCTATCTACTACTTTCCCTTTGCGGTTAACTATTTCAATTAGAGGAGTAAAATCTCCCTTTTCCGGCATCTCAAATTCCACATTGAAAATTCCGGTACTGACTTTCGGATAGATATGAATAAAATCTTCTTTCGGCAGTGTTGGTGTAACACTTCCTTCTGACAGAATAGTTTGCTGAGCAGAAGACAAACTTTCTTTCATCTCTGTAAACTCCTGGTTGCTTTCTTCCAATTTGCCGGCGTATTCTTTAGCAAGCGATGATGCGGACTCATTGATGTTTTGAAACAAAGATTTTTGCTGATTTCCGGCAACTACCTTTTCGCTGCCTGAATTGAAAACGATAAACAGCAACAGACAAATTACTCCTGCGAGAGAAGTTCCCAACGAAGCCATTTTCAGAGTGCCCTTTAGTGTAACAGTCTGTTTGACTTTTACAGAAGGTTTTAACTGAAGCTTGCTTCTCATGGATTTATGGTAAATATTTAAAAATTATTTTGCCTGATGGTTAAACCGATCGGGGGCTATTTGGTAATAGAACTCTGCTGCTCCATAGGATTAATTTTTTCTGAAGCCATTACTTTTTTGCTGCTGCTCAGGTCAACAAGAAAGAGCATAATAAAACAAACGACGAGAGCAAGCCCCATACCCATTGCCGAATGTTTGAGCGTAGGTGAAAGTTTTGTTTGTTGACTAACCTTTAGTTTATTTCGATTTTGCATGGTTTTTATTCTGTTTAATGATTGAGTTGCCAACTTTACGCATCTATTTATAAAAGGTTTGCTTTAAACATAATATGTTTCAATACCGGTTTGTTATTCCTCCCCTGCAGGGTTAATTCCCGCGATGCCTTTTTGCTTTGGGGAATAACCCTGCGGTAATC
>CAYRJA010000152.1:3088-3975 GCA_964424455.1 uncultured Bifidobacteriaceae bacterium | reverse complement strand
GAGTAGTGCTGTTCACATTCGGAATGGCATTTACTGTAACACTTATTGAATAATTCGCACTCGTGTTGGCACAGGCGTTTTTCACCGTCAGTGTGGCTGTGTAAGTGTTTGCGGCTGTACCGGCAGGCACTGCAATTACTATCGGCGATGCCGGAAGTGAGGCGTCTGTTACATTAGAGAATGAGCCGCCGCTCCATCCTGAAATGCTGTAAGTGGTGGGCGTGCCTGTAGTAGCGCTGTAAGTGAGATTCACATTCTGGCTTGCAACAGAATAGCAAGTGGATGGATTCGCTCCCAGTGTAATAGTAGGCACAGGACATCCTGAAGCAAACTCATCCGCCCCGATATCCGGAGTGGTTGCATTTCTTGTGTCGCCGTCAATGTCAACAGTTATACCGGCAATAGGCGTTGCTTTTCCGTCAACTGCAGAGCCGGCGGTACAGTGTAAGTCTGTACCGGAAACAAATGAAGGATCAGCGGAAATTGAATTGGCATCATATCCTGTTGCGGTTTGCCAGTCGCTAAGCGTAGCTCTGTTTGTCCCGTTGTTTCCGACATAAGCGCCTGTTGAATACAGGTTATTGTAATCAGAACTGAAATTAGTAGCTGCTAAAACTTCAATAGCATTACCTACCGTACCAAACAGGTTGTTGTTTTTAAAATTAATATTGTTAGACCCGTTCAGATAAAATGCGCTGGAAGAAGTAGCATTAGATCCTGTATTGTAAATGCTGTTGTAATAATAATTTTTGTAAGAAGTAGTACTGCCGGAATTAATTCCTTCTATGGTTCCTGTACTGCCTACCACTATCATATTATTTGAAATATTGCCCACCTTAGATACTGTACCAAAACATGCCTGCAATTCAATACCCGTATTATTTGTA
>CAYRJA010000152.1:0-3078 GCA_964424455.1 uncultured Bifidobacteriaceae bacterium | reverse complement strand
GTACCTGAAGTGTAAATCAAATTATTTCCTGAAATGGTTAAGTCATTATCCACATGAAAAGCATAAATACCCTGAGTGGCGGCAGTGTTGTATGAAGAGGCAGTACCCATCGTGTTGCCTGTTACAGTAACATCTCCCATATACTTCAGATACAATCCGTAACGATAGGTTTCAAAGGTGTTGTCCTGAAAAGTGAAATTGGGTTTTAAACTGCCTGATGCGCCTTCAATCCATACTCCGGCAGTGCCGTTCAGGAAGTAGCTGTTCTTAAAAATATTATTGTTATTTCCCGTGTTGTTATCATCCGAAGCCACTGATGCACCATTGATTGAACTGGCATCGCCGCTTTTCCCGGCAAACTTAACATTGTCAAATGTGTTGTAAGAGGCATCGCCCACCATCCGGACAACATTCGCATAAGAACTCGTTCCTGTTCTGGTAATGGTCATGTTTTTCCATGTAGTATAATCCGTTCCGTTTAACTGAACCGTGTAGCTGCCCACAGTTGAGTTACTGGCATAAGTAAGATTCACATCCGCCTGGTTACCTGATACCGATTGAAAGGTGATGGTATTGGTAGCCGAAGCGCCGGTTATCTGGTTCAGCGAAATAGATTCTGTGTAAGTGCCGGTTCTTACATTAAACACTACCGGACCGCTTACGCCGCAGTTGTTCAGCGCATTTGCCACATCTGTAAAAGTAGCAAAGTCAGGCGTTGTGCCGCCAACGGTATAAGGTCCTGACAGGGAGCAAGGCGCTTGTGTTAAGCTGGTACCGTAGATACTGATTTTAGCATAGCAGGCATCGGTTGGTGAGGCATCAGTGCCGAAGTCAGCATCGTAAGGGATACACATTACGCGGTAAGTATTACCACCGTTTGTACCGAAGTTGATGGTAGCCGTTTGAGTGCCTTGTCCTGATACAATGGCAGGAGTAGCGCCCGCCGTAGTTCCATAATAAAATGGATTGCCTGAAGTAGTTAAATCGCGCACTATCCATTTCCATTTTGTTGCGCCTGTAGTAGCATTGGCAATGGTAAAAGTGTAATTAGTGTTCAGTGCGTACTGAGATAAACCGGAAGGAACGGAAGAAATTGCTTCTCCGGTTTTAGATGAAATAGAGCAATCGTCATTCAGTATTTTTATATCATCAAAATTATATTGACCTGTTGCAGTTCCCGGGCAAAATGCCACAATAATGTTCTGTGCTTTCGGAAGCGAAGTGGCGGCATACCACCAATTGCCATTCGGGAAATAATAATTAACCGTTGCCTGTGTCCAGGTATATCCTGTACCTACATCCTTAGTGGTGGCATAGTATATTCTTGGGCACCATGTCGTATAGTCTTCATCAAAGGTATAACCGCTACTGTAGGTTTGCTTGAATGCAAACCGCAAAGTAGCAGTCGCGCCTGTAACTGTACTGGTATTAAGCTCTTTGGTAATAAATGAAGGAAGTTTACTTGGACCGGGGTTGTCGCAATCTGCCGTATTCTTATCAATAGAAGCACAACCGTTACCTGGACTGCTAACAAGATTTACATCTCCTCCGTTACCGCCTACTGAGAACATAGCGGCTACTGCCCCGGTGGAGTTGTTACAACCTTGATAACTGCGGTATGAAAACTTATGTGATGAGGTATTAGAAAAATAAGGAGTATTATTAATTGGACCATAAAAATAATAAGGGGAAGCATCAAAATTCTCAGTCCATGGAGTGGAACCGATATTAGGTACAGCCACTGTCGGACCGTTATCTTTAACAAGAATATCATCAACTACTACATTAGCAGCAGATGCTAAAAATAAAATACTTAAATCCTGCCCTCCGCATATTTCACTTGACAGGTCAACTGTTTGCAGTACGCAAGTTGCTCCGGGTGTAATGGTTGCTGAAATCGGCATCCATCCGCTGCGGAATCTATTGCTCGCATCAAAATTTGCTGCACCGCCTACTCGCGCATATAGAGTCATAGTACCGGTACCGGATGACCTTCTTAAGTTAAAGGTAATCTTAGCTCCCTTTCCTCTTCCTACATGAAAAGTATTGGTATAAAAATAGACATTAGAACTGCTTGAATAATATACATAATTTCCGGCAGTACAGGTGTAAGTACCTCCATTATTTCTGGTCCAACTTGAACCGGTTATATTGCTTGGAATAGATGTAAAATCCTGTGAGAACAGAGTGGTTTGTGCTGTACCTGTTAACGACAAGACGAGCATAAAAAATAAAATCAACAAAGATTTGCTTCCGACTGTTACAGCAAGGGAAGCACGGTTGATTTTAGAAAAGACATTTTTGTTGCTGCGGCAACATTGGTTTGGTGTGTAGGTTTTGGTTTTCATTTTATTATAGTTTAATGTATTAAAATTAGGTTATTTTCTTATAAAGTAAAGGAATAATAATAAAATAGAGATAAAATTCAGACTGCAATGTTAGGCATTAATATCCCATTAGCAGAAAACATTAAGGTATTTATTAATGCGTTTTTGTTACCATCAATACTCAATAAGTAGTGTGTCATTCGTCACTCGCTCTGTCATTCCGACGAAGGAGGAATCCCTTAAGCCAATGCTGTCATCCTATGTTTGCCAAGTATCCAGAAAAGTTGTTTAAATTAGAAGGAAAAGAAGAAGCAGGGAAAAGAGAAAGATTACAATCTGTCGTTGGTTTTCTAAGACCGTTCGGGATGTTAGTCCCTCCCGCCCTTGTCGGGTCTCCTGACCGACAAGCCCGTTCAACTTGGTTTGCAACCGGGTTGCTCCAATTAATACGGTTTGTAACCGGGTAAAATTAATTGCGCTCGGTTGCAAACCGGGCGCAACGAGGACACTACCAATAATGAAACTCAAAACGAATCCACCGCCATCTCCAATCCTTTCTTAAAAGTAATTTGCGGGTATCACATAGCAATAGTAAATACGATTTCCTAAGTAAGATTATTTATATTTCAATTTTGGATTTCTGCTGCAATGAAATACAGAAAAAATTACAATCAGTCGTTTCGGTTTATCAATGTGGTAATACCAATTTTATTTCATAAATAGTCTAAAAGTATTATATTTGCCGCATGGC
>CAYRJA010000151.1:0-3979 GCA_964424455.1 uncultured Bifidobacteriaceae bacterium | reverse complement strand
GAAATGACGAGTTCAGACAATATCTCCTTAGAGTTTAGACCCGAAAGCCCTGTTTTCCGGATCAATGTTTTTCTTTTTTTGAATTACATCTTCCATATTGGTTTGTGTTCCCTCAATACTGCTGCTTGTAGTTGCCTCTTTACGAATATGCATTCTTATAAAAAAATCCACATCCGGAACTAACTGCGAAAAAGCATTCAGCTCGCCTAATTTTATATCGGCAGCACTCAGCAGGTTTTGAATCTCAGCATTGTCAATCAGCCATTCATGATTAATTGGTTCAGGTGCAAAGCTTTTGTACTGATACTGTTGTTCCCATCTGCCTGATCTATATTGAGATATGTTCATAGTTAAAGGAGTTACTGCAAATATAGATTTTTATAGTTGCACAAAATTAATTTTCTGCAACTATGATTTATTATAGTTGCAGGTGAGGATTTCTCTGTTATTGATAAAACTGAATAATACTGTGTGGGGTATTCCCGCTTGTGTGCCAATATGAATAGGAATGACATAGTAGAGCAAGAGCAAACTCAAAAAGAGATATAAAAGAGTAATCTAATTCTTTAGTAAAATTCAAGTACTCCTCGATACATCTGCGGAGATTTTTGGGTTGAGGTACAGAAGGGGCATTTCAGTATCTATACTGGATTCTTATTGAAAGTATTCCGGTATTAGCATTAAGTACTGCTTGCCAGTTCTCTCCTTCAAACGAACTGTTAGTGTAATAAAGATCTGAAGAAGCAATCAGGTTATTATCCATACTGTCAATAAGCAAAAGTTTAGGAGATAAATCTGCTGCTGATTGTACTTTTTTGAATTTATTCATCTGAATAAATCTGTTTAAATCAACCGCATTTTCATCAATCTCCAAGCGGACTATTTTTGTGTTTTTCTCTCTTTTGTATTCACAATCACAGGATATGATGTCAGGAATATCAATTGAAGTATGCAATTCAATGTTGTCAATATTTGCCCATTCGCAAGTTCTTTGGTTGTATATGACCTGATAAAACTTGTGAAGTCCCAAATAAACAATTCCACTTACTACTACTGAAGTCAGAATGATAATACTAATCTTTTTTATATTATTCATGATAAGATTTTTATTGATTTTATTTCGTTGCGGTGTTCAACTTTCGAATTAATATTATTTAGGATTCAACCTGTTTCGCAATCAAACGCTAAACTAAGAGGATTATTATTAAAAACTTATTGCCCCGATTCCTTCGCCAACTTTTTTATTTTTGTCCAATCCGATATGTCTGCAACTAACTTTATTCTTTTCGATGACAATCACCGCAATCATTTATTGCCTTTCACATTCACCAGACCGGTGTGTGATATCCGTTGCGGTATTCTAACTATTAGAGAAAAGTGGGAGAAACTTCTATCTGCAAAAACTTCTTCACTCTCAGAAAGCTATCTTCAGAAAAAATTTCCTGCCGAACTTTCTTCGGATAATTTATTGATTAACGGAGCGCTCTTCCCTTCTGATAAACTACTCTCGTCGCTTCTTGCTTTGAAAAAGGGAGAGGCATTAATATCTAATGAAAATATTTTGGGAATTCGGTTAGATGAAAACGGAGCTAAAAATTTCTCAGTAACCGGTTTACCTGATTCTGTTAAGAAAATTTCATTCACAGAAAAAGTAAATCTGTTTCGTCATAATTGGGAGATATTCAAATGGAACGAACAAGCGATTGCTGATGACTTTGAATTACTTACAAAGAACCGTAAGTCCGCCAAAATAAATGACACCAACAAACTCATCCATCCTGAAAAAATATTTATTGAAGACGGCGCTGATGTAAATTATGCTGTACTGAATGCTTCAAAAGGGTATATCTACATAGGAAAAAATTCCACAATAATGGAAGGTGTTACTATCAGAGGTCCGTTTGCTCTCGGTGAGTACAGTGAAATAAAAATGCAGGCGAAAATTTATGGCGCCACCACTATTGGTCCTCATTGTAAAGTGGGGGGAGAAATAAACAACTCGGTTATTTTCGGTTACAGTAATAAAGCGCATGACGGATTCCTTGGCAATTCTGTTATTGGAGAATGGTGCAATCTTGGCGCAGACACCAACAACTCCAATCTGAAGAATGACTATTCAGAAGTGAAGTTGTGGAATTATGTGTTACAGTCATTTGAAAAAACCGGCTTGCAATTCTGCGGATTAATGATGGGCGACCACAGCAAGTGCGGCATCAATACCATGTTTAATACCGGGACGGTGGTTGGTGTTTTTGCAAATATTTTCGGAGCCGGATTCCCGCGGCAGGTTGTGCCTTCCTTTTCATGGGGCGGAGCAACAGGATTTACAGAATATAAAATTGATAAAGCTATGGAAGTGGCTAAGCTTGTAATGGAGCGCCGCAACATATCTCTTACAGAGATTGATAAAGAGATATTAATGCACATTTACAAACTGAAAGAGAAATAAAATTCAAATACACCAAAAATAAATCAAAACACTAAAGAAATAAGACATGAGAAAGAAAATTGTAGCAGGCAATTGGAAGATGAACAAATCCTATAATGAGGGAATAGATTTAATAGAGGAAACTGTAACACTTCTTGATAAAGAGAAGGTTAAAGGAGTAGATGTTATTTTCTGTCCGCCCTTTATCCATCTGCGAAAAGCATCTAAGATAGTAAAGGATGAAAAACATATTTTCACCGGAGCGCAAAACTGTTACAATGAGGAAAGCGGCGCTTACACCGGAGAAGTTTCTTGCGAAATGATTCAGTCGTGTGGTGCAGAATACGTGATTATCGGTCACTCGGAACGCAGACAATACTTTGGCGAAACCAATCAGCAGTTGGCAAAAAAAATTAACCTCTCTTTGAAACATCAGCTTACTCCTATTTATTGTTGTGGCGAGCCGCTTGAGGTGCGGGAAAGTAATAAGCACTTTGAGTTGATAGAAACACAAATCAAAGAAGGATTATTTCACTTAACTAAAGATGAAATAGCTAAAGTAGTTGTTGCCTATGAGCCGGTATGGGCAATCGGCACAGGAAAAACCGCCACAAAAGAACAAGCACAGGAGGTTCACGCATTTATCCGCAAAACAATTGCAGAAAAATACGATTCAAAAACCGCTGATGGTATTTCTATTCTTTACGGCGGAAGTTGCAAACCTTCAAATGCTAAAGAACTTTTCTCTCAACCCGATGTAGATGGTGGGCTGATTGGTGGTGCAGCATTAGTAGCTGCAGATTTTGTTGGGATTGTGAATAGTTTTTAAGTGTTACAGCTTATCCAGCATTTTCTGAACTTCCTTTTTTAACTGTGGAAGGTGATTAACGACGATATTCCATATTTGCGAGTCATCAATCACATCATATTCGTGAATCATTTTATTTCTTAGACTTACAATTTTTCTGGCACTGCTGATGAGAGTCCCTTCGTTTTACAGTAAAATCCGATTGGTTGCTTCACCGATTATAAGGAACTCTCTATAGACAGCACTGTGAACGGTGATGTTCTGATTAAAGAGTTTAAAATCCAGCTTATGTTGAAGATGAATATCAATATTCTCTATGGCTGTAAGAATATCGGCAAGATATATTGCTATTTCTTTACCCATAAATCAATTGCCGGGTTTGTTCTACTTGCTTTTTGAAGTATGGATTCCTGATGGAGCGAGATGCAATCAGGTCCACATCTCTTTTGAATAAATCCTGCAATTCAAATTGCAGAGTCCAGAGATGCTCACCCAGTTCTACGGGATTTATTTTCTCGTCAATGTCAATTACAAAATCCACATCACTTTCTGTATTAAATTTGTCTGACAGAATACTCCCGAACGCATAAGCTCGTATCACATGATGTTTACTGAAAAGCTCGTTAAGCTTCGGTAAATACGGTTTTATAATCGGATTCATATAGCAAAAATAAGAATCATCACTTACAATGGTGTTGTTGCATGAATCAAAAATAGGGGAATAAGTTTTATTACCGTTTGAG
>CAYRJA010000150.1:0-4017 GCA_964424455.1 uncultured Bifidobacteriaceae bacterium | reverse complement strand
TTTTATACCCACTTAAAGTTTGACTATCAATTATTTTAGACCCGAAAGCCCTGCCGGCTCTACCGATATTATTCATCTTCATGGTGAAATTTTAAAAGCAAGAAGCTCGGGCGATGATACGCTGATTTACGAATGGAGAAAGGATATTTTACCGGGTGATAAATGTGAAAAAGGTTATCAACTCAGACCACACATTGTATGGTTTCACGAACCGGTTCCGATGATAGAGTATGCAGCAAGGATTTGCAGCAGCGCTGATATTTTTATTGTTGTAGGTTCTTCATTAGTTGTGTATCCGGCTGCGGGTTTATTAGAGTACGTTGGATGGGATGTGCCTAAATATCTGGTGGATCCGAAAGCACATTTTATACAAAATGGCAATTCTGTTACACTTATTAATAAGAACGCTGGTGAGGGCGTACCGGAATTAGTAAGCCGGCTGATAAATGAATACCCCCGATAGTTTAAGAAGAAAAACAAATTAACAATAACTCTAAAAGGGTACTTTTGTGCAATGGTGAATGAAGAAACAAGTCCGTGGAAAGTGTTACACTCACAGAAGGTATATGAAAACAAGTGGATACGGTTAGATGAACATAAAGTAATTGACCCGGGAGGTAATGACGGTATTTACAGTGTAGTTCATTTTCAAAACTTAGCTATTGGAATTATTCCGTTGGATGAAGAGTATAATACATGGATTGTAGGACAGTATCGTTTTCCGTTAAATGAATATAGTTGGGAAATTCCTGAAGGCGGCGGTGACATACATCTTGACCCAATCGAATCTGCAAAGAGAGAACTATTGGAAGAAACAGGAATAAAAGCCAAAGAGTGGACACTGATTCAGCAGATGAATACTTCTAATTCTGCTACCGACGAACATGCGTTGATTTATCTTGCCCGTCAACTGTCCTTTCATAGTCCCGAACCGGAAGAAACTGAAGCATTGCAGATAATGAAGATTCCTTTTGATGAACTTTACTATAAAGCGATGAAAGGTGAAATTAAAGACGGAATATCTTTAGTGGCTATTTTCAAAGTGAAGATGATGATAGATACAAAAATGATATAGCGGCACTGCTGTAACGAGAGCTGCATATCTCATTGCAGATAATTGGCACTCATAACAATGATAAAATTATTTCAACGCTTTTTTCATTTTCTCCAAATCACTCACCTTTTCATTAGCCCCCTCCTTTTCGTAACCTGATATTAAATAATCCATCAGTAAATTAATGACTTCAATATTAGAGCATGGAACGTAATACTGTGGCTTAGGTTCGTGATTCGTTTTAATCAAAAACTGTGTAATATCTTCTCTTGAAAAAATAGCGCCTCTGTACATGGAATTGATGTAGAATAAAATACTGGAGCGGACAGATTGCTCATCATCATCCGGCTGTAACAGATGATTGTGATAAGAAAGAACAAACTGATCAGGCAGATTGATACCATAAACCGGCATCTGAAGATACCCGGAAAGTATTAAGTACAGTATTCCAAGTGAGATGGAGTTTCCTTTTTTACTTTCAAGCAGACAGTTGATGTAACAATCGTTGGGATTATTCTCCTTAGCATCACTGGAGCGAAAATCGTTCATCCCGTACAATACATGATTAAATACATTCACTTGCTCCAGTGGAGTCAGATTATAATTCATCTCCAGCCAAATTTCCTTTTTCAGTTTATCTATATGATTCTGAATTTTAAACACATGGATATCAGGATACTGATACCTTGCCACCAGAACAGCACCCTGAAGTAAATCCTCAGAGTAATTTGTTGCCCACTCTTTTAAATCGCTGCATATTGTATCTCGGTGAATAATATGTATTACCTCTTTCAGCCGGCTGTGAACTACAGGGTTAAAAGGTTTTTCACTCGCTTCTTCAAGATTGGGTATTATAGAAGGTCCGAATGAAATCAGTTTCTCTGTCACATGTTTACTGATTTCTGTATCCGGATCATCAATCAGGTTAATCAGTGCGTTCAATTCTTTAGAGTTGGTTACACTCATTGCTTCTGAAATTTTTACTAAAAGTAAATGAGCAGACAATTACACAATAAACAATTCTTAAACAGAATCAACAGTACTTCGTTAGAAAGATTGTAACAACGAAGATTCTTTAAACTTACAGTAAATAAAAAGTGAGTGGATTACTTAGGGAAAATGAAATGTTCTAAAATGCTATTACTGATATATTACTGCTGTGTTCAAAAAAATACAGTAACAGCGCCTTTATAAAAATATTTTCAGCTCAACTCCTCTTTCCAAATCTTTTAAATCCTCTGCGTGGGTTGTCTTTTGCCTTTTCAAGCAGTTCCATACATTCATCAACAGTAAGTTTGGCAGGATCAGTACCTTCAGGAACTTTAGCGTTCAGCTTACCTGATTTTATATAGGGACCCCACCTGCCCTCCAGAATGGTGATGCCGCTTTCTTTATACTCTTTGATTACGCTTTTTGCTTTTTCTTCGATCAACGCTTTTGCATCATCAAGTGTTACAGTATAAGGATCTTGCTCTTTTTTCAGCGAATAAAACTTCTTATCATGAAGTACATAAGGACCAAATCTGCCTACACTTACTTTAGCTTCACTTCCGTTTATCTCACCAAGCGTACGAGGTAAATCAAAAAGTTTCAGCGCTTCTTCAAAGGTGATGGTTTCAATACTCATTCCCGGACGAAGCCCTGCATAGCGGGGTTTTTCTTCATCTTCGGAAGAACCGATTTGTGCCATCGGACCAAATCTTCCCATGCGAACGATTAATGGCTTTCCTGATTTCGGGTCAGTGCCTAACTGCCGCTCGCCTGTAACACGTTCTGCATTTTCCAATGTATGCTCCACATTTTTGTTGAATGGTTTGTAGAAGTCGTCAATCATTTTATTCCATGAGATTTCACCGTTAGAGATATCGTCAAATTCTTTTTCAATCTGTGCCGTGAAGCCGTAATCCATTACACTGTCAAAATGTTCCATCAGAAAATCATTCACCAACATTCCAATATCTGTTGGAAACAACTTTGCCTTTTCCCATCCTGTTCCTTCTTCTGCTTTTACTGATGAAATTTTATCTTTTATCAAAATCATCATCCGATATTCCCGCTTTACTCCTTCTTTATCTTTCTTCTCCACATAGCCCCGCTTTTGAATAGTAGAAATGGTGGGAGCATAAGTGGAAGGGCGACCTATTCCCAACTCTTCTAATTTTTTTACTAATGCTGCTTCAGTGTAACGGGCAGAAGGGCGGGTAAACCGCTCTGTAGCCGTCATATCTTTAAAATCAAGTACATCTTTTTCTCTTAGTGGAGGCAACATGCCGCTTTTACCTTCTTCTGCAGTATCGTCGTCGGTTGATTCCATATATACTTTTAAGAAACCATCGAAAGTGATGACTTCACCGGTTGCCGTCAGTTCCTCTTCTTTGTTAGTAGATATGTCAATTTTTACAGTAGTCTTTTCCAACTGAGCATCACTCATCTGCGACGCAATAGTGCGTTTCCAGATTAAGCCATATAAACGTTGCTCATCTGATTCTCCCTCTACTTCTTTCTCGTCTATATAAGATGGTCGAATAGCTTCATGCGCTTCCTGAGCGTTGGCTGATTTTGCAGCAAACTTTCGTGGCTGATGATACTCCTTTCCGAAACTGTTACTGATTTCGTCTGCAATTGCGCTCAATGCCGTATCAGAAAGATTAGTAGAGTCAGTTCTCATATAAGTAATCTTTCCGCTTTCATATAAGCGTTGTGCAATCATCATCGTACGCGCCACAGAAAATCCGAGTTTTCGTGATGCTTCCTGTTGCAGCGTAGAAGTGGTGAACGGTGCAGCCGGTGTGCGCTTGCCGGGTTTTACCTGAATATCTTTTGCTGTATAAACCGCACCAACACATTTTTTCAGAAATGCTTCCGCATCTTCAATCGTAGATTTATTTTTTGAAAGTTCTGCTTTGAAGTTTACAAGATTGCCGTATTTATCTTTTGCTTTGAAAGTAGCTACTACTTTAAAA
>CAYRJA010000149.1:1340-4068 GCA_964424455.1 uncultured Bifidobacteriaceae bacterium | reverse complement strand
TCATCCACCAAACCTATTTCCTTCGCTTCAGTAGCATTCAACATTCTTCCTGTATGAATCAAATATTTACTCAATCCCTTCCCAATTTTTCTTACACTTCGCTGTGTACCTCCAAGTCCGGGATATATTCCAATTCCGGTTTCAGGAAATGCCATCTGCGCTTTAGGTAGTGCCAAAATTAAATCTGCACATAATGCATACTCCAAACCTCCTCCAAGTGCCAGTCCATTGATGATAGCTACAACCTTCTTACGCGACTGATCAATTTTGTTAAATATCTTCTGCCCATACTCTGTAAACGTTTCGATATCGCAAATCAAATTGCATTTAATTTTTTTAATAAAAAAGCTTATGTCTGCTCCTGCAACAAAAGCCTTTCCTGAGCCCGTTATAAATATGGTTTGGATATCAGTGTCGCGTTCAGCTTTAGTAAAACAATACGCCAATTGTTTCATAGTTTCTTCTGTGAAGGCATTTTGATATTCAGGTTGATTTATGGTAATAACAGCAAAATGGTTGTTTTTCGTCAGGCTTACAATTGTAGATTCCCAATATTTTTTACCAATAGAAACAGGCATGGACATATTATAACGTTCGGCAGTCATGGAAATTAACTTTCTTACTTCCTGTTTCCCTCTTTCTTTCATTAATTCCACAGGGCCTTTTTTCCACTTTAAACCAATTTTAGCTCCGCGATTTATTTCAGAAGCATTACACACCATTTCATCTAATAATTGAGAGCAAACAAAAAACACAACACCGAGTAATCTTTTCTTCACATCTTCCATTACCATCGGATGAGCAATACTCACACACATGCTTCCTTCTTTGTCAAACTCCCATAATGTTCTTTCAGATGATTTCTTCTCCAAACCGTCTGCCACTTTATATAATTCCCCAAAAACCTCTAAAGTCTTTTCGGCATGGAATGCTACTGTAATTCCGGTTGCATTCATCAATTCGAAAGGACCCATTCCAATACCAAAAACATTTTTACTAACCTGTTCAATCACTTCAATAGGAATACCTTCGTCATGAAGTCGTACCGCCTCATTCAGCCAGGGAACAAAAAAACGATTCACCACGAAACCATATGCATCAGCACATTGAATAGCATCTTTACCTGTAAGCATTGAAAAACGTTGTGCAATCCTGACTGTATCACCTGATGTTTTTTCTCCCGGAATAATTTCGACCAATCTGTTCTTTGCTGCATGATAGAAATAATGTAATCCGATAAATCTTTCAGGATGCTTTACCGATGCTGCAAGTTCAGAAACCGAGAATGAAGAAGTATTCGTTGCAATGATTGTATCCTCTTTAACAAACGTTGAAAGTGTTTTAAATAATTCGCTCTTTGCATTGAAGTCTTCAAAAATTGCTTCGATGATAATATCACATACCTTCAATTCTTGAATGTTGTCGGTACCTTTGAGATTTAAAAGAATGGATTCTACCTGAGAAACCGTGAAAACTTTCTTCGCTACTCCATCGCAGAGTGTTTTTTTTATCCTCACCAAACCTCTTTCAACCAGAGTTAATTCTCTGTCTGCAAGAACTACGTTAAATCCTTCCTGAGCAAACTTTTGTGCAAGAGCAGATCCCATAGTACCTGCACCAACTACACCTACCGTTTTAATACTTTTCATTGTGTCACGATTAATTATTATTCCAAACCGGTTTTCTTTTTTCCAGAAATGAATGAATGCCTTCATTGGCATCATTAGTCAGCATAAGTTGTTTCACATATAAAGACTCCAGCTGTGGAAGAAAGTTGCTTAGTACATGATTGAACTTCATTCGAGTGGCTTTTACTGCAAAACGCAATGAAGCTGCACTTTTATTGACAATATGCGTTTCGATAAACTTTTGTACCCCTGAGTCGAGAGCTGCTTTATCTTCAAACATTTCATTCACGAGTCCAATTGCTGTTGCTTCAGTTGCTGTAATAGTCTTTCCTGTAATTAATAAATTTTCTGCTCTGGCAAGTCCGATTTTCTCCTGTAAAATAACAGAGGCAGGAGGAGGAAAAACACCTAGTATAATTTCGGGCTGACCAAATTTTGCGGTAGTATCAGCATAGATAAAATTACACATAATGGCAAGTTCCATCCCACCACCTAAACACTGACCACTCACTACAGCCATTGTGGGAATTGCTAAATCGCGCAACGAAAAAAACAAGCTGTGAAAACTCCGCAACATTGCTTCTGCAGAGTCTTTTTGATGCTCTTCAACACTGGCACCAAATGAAAAATGTTTGCTTGCTCCTTCAAAAGTGATAAGTTTAAGATCCGTATTGTTTTTAAAACCATCAAACAGCTCTTGCAATTCTTCCATCATAATGTGGTCAAGGATATTTCCTTTCCCATCATCGAGAATTATTCGCGCAACCGAATTATCAAAGGTGTAATTTACTTTTATTTTTTCCATTACTTAATTTTCTCAGTCTGATATTGAGGTGATATTTGCCTTTGTAATTCATCATTCCATGGATGTCCTTCGGCCAGATACTGACGAAGTTTTATAAAATCTACTTCCCTGTTTTCTTTTGTGCCCTCATTGAATGCCTGAAATCCTGATTTTGCTTCACTCATCATATTCAAAGCAAGCCATTCGCGGCTTCCCTCCTTATTTTTATCCCAATGTTGTAACTTGAACTTACGTACTTCGCTTATGGTTTTATTGGTACAATTAGGAAATGTATGCAGTATTTTGGCTGCAAGTT
>CAYRJA010000149.1:0-1330 GCA_964424455.1 uncultured Bifidobacteriaceae bacterium | reverse complement strand
TTTACAGCATGATCTAATAATGTCAAATCGGTTTCTGCTGAAGCAATAATTTCCTTTGCTTTTTTCAGATCATCCCCTGTTTTCTGCAAGCCGAAAATTATTCTTCCGTATTCATCTACCATTTTATCCGTTACAACCATTGGGTTTGCAATAAACACTCCGTTCACTTTCAATACCGGTACAATTTCTGAAACGACTCCATAGTAATAAGCCTGATGAGCAGAAAATGGTTCGCAAAGTGTCAGCGAACTCATTGCACGTTCAATACCCATAAACACAGGAAGAAAATCAGTTGCACCACCAATAGGTGCACTTCCATGCTTGGGTCCTGCCTGCCCGAAACGCGCCATATCACTTGCAATACTAAAATCACAAGCCATACCTATTTCCTGACCTCCGCCTATGCGCATACCATTCACACGGCAGATAACCGGTTTTTCACATTTAAGTATTGCGCTGACCATATCATTAAACAATCGCATATACTGCGAATATTCCTGTGGGTTTCCTGCATAATATTCAGCATATTCCTTAGTATTCCCTCCGGTGCAGAATGCTTTATCACCAACGCCAGTAAACACTACTGCAACCACACTCCTGTCGTTTGATGCTTCGCCAAAGGCTAAAATAATTTCTTTCACAGCCTGTGTGGTATATGAGTTAAATTGCTTTGGATTATTCAGCCATATCCATGCATTGTATAATCCCTCCACAGGTGTGCCGTCATAGTTAAGACAGGAACGTTTTTCAAAAATAATTTCGTTGTAACTTGTATCAACAATGTTGTGATTCTTGAGTTCGCTCATAATCTTTTATTTTAAGATTAAAATTTTTGTATTATAGTTCATCTCTTCCGAAATAATTCTCATTGTGTGAATACCTTCCCTAAAGGAAGTAACATCTAATTCAGTTTCATTGGCTATCTTACGAATGAGGCGACCATTTGAATCATAAATTTCCACACAGAAGTTAATCAAATCTCCCTTTTCAAAATATAATTTTTGTGCAACGGGATTGGGGTAGAACTTAAATCTTTCATTGATCACTGTATTCCCTCCGGTGTAAGTGCACCAAGTAATCAGAGGATCTGTATAGCCAATGTTGAAATCAATAAATGGAGGTCCAGATGTAGGGGGTGTAAGATCGCAGAAATCAAAACTCCCATTCATCCAACCCCAGTTCACTGAGCTGTCAGCCACCTGGAAGCTGCCTGAAAAAGAACCTTTGACTGTATCTGCATTATAGTAGCTATCGTTTATTACTATCCTTCCGTCATTGGTAAGGGTGGCATTATGTTGTATGCTATCTGCATTAAGAAGACTTGTTGCAA
>CAYRJA010000148.1:0-4159 GCA_964424455.1 uncultured Bifidobacteriaceae bacterium | reverse complement strand
AGTCATTAGCTTCATAACTAAAGCTGCTTGAAACTGCAATTATTCATACACCCGACTAAAGGATAATTTGAAATGGATTTTGAAAAAAGATTAGGTTTGAGCGCCCAACTTTTTTAATGAGCAAAAATCCCTTATTCCGTCGAAAAAGTGTTTCTGTTATTCTTAAAGAAACAGAATCCGCACAGAATACCAATCTGCGCCGCACACTAAAAGTACGCGACCTTGCCGCTTTCGGTATTGCCGCAATCGTGGGAGCAGGAATTTTCAGCACTATTGGAACAGCCAGCGCTAACGGCGGACCTGCTATTGTTTTTCTGTTCGTATTTGTTGCCATTGCCTGCGGATTCTCTGCACTTTCTTACGCAGAGTTTGCCAGCTTTATTCCTATAAGCGGCAGCGCATATACTTATGCGTACATCGCATTTGGCGAATTGATAGCATGGATTATCGGATGGGATTTATTAATGGAATATGCAATTGGAAACATAGCGGTTGCTATTTCATGGAGTGATTATTTTACAGGATTGTGTGCCGGACTGGGATGGCATATTCCTGCTTACCTAACTATGGATTTTCTTTCTGCATGGCGAGGTTTTCAAAGCGGTGATACTGCTTCAGTTGCTTATCAGGCATGGGCTACCGCTCCGCAAATCGGCGGATTACATATTATAGCTGACTTACCGGCGCTGGCAGTTGTTACAGTAATCACTTACTTGGTTTATGTGGGCATAAGTGAAGCACGCATGGCAAGCAACCTGATGGTACTACTCAAACTCACAGTAGTTTTTATGGTCATAGTAGTCGGCGCTTTTTATGTAAACCCTGTAAACTGGTCGCCATTTGCTCCTAACGGATTAAGCGGTGTTATGCTTGGTGTTTCCTCTGTGTTCTTCGCTTACATTGGATTTGATGCTATCAGTACTACTGCCGAGGAATGTGAAAATCCACAGCGTGATTTACCGAGAGGGATGTTTTACTCGCTGCTTATTTGTACAGTGCTTTATGTTGGCGTAGCATTAGTATTGACAGGCATGGTAAATTATAAGTCGCTGGCAGTAGGCGATCCGCTGGCATTCGTTTTTAAAAGCATCGGTTTGAATTTCATGAGTGGTATAGTTGCCTTCAGCGCTATTATTGCCACTGCAAGTGTGTTACTTGTGTTTCAACTCGGACAGCCGCGTATCTGGATGAGCATGAGCCGCGATGGTCTGCTGCCCCCCGTTTTTTCACGGATTCATCCTAAGTTTAAGACTCCTTCTTTTTCAACTATTGTAACAGGATTGCTTGTCGCAGTTCCTGCGCTCTTTCTCAATCTTGTTGAAGTAACAGACCTTACCAGCATCGGAACTTTGTTTGCATTCGTACTCGTAAATGCCGGTGTACTGGTTATGCAATCAAAGAAAGATTACAATACTGTTACAGCAGGCAGTCCAAAAAGATTTCGTATGCCTTACATCAATGGAAAATATATTGTTCCATTACTTTATATAGCAGGATGGATTGTTCTATATTATTTTAACAAAGAAGGGATGGATAGATTTTTCAGTAACACTTCGATTGAAAATCCAACACTCGGTTGGTGGGAGGTATTTAAGCACAAAATACCGATGTGGTTGTTTATTATAATGAGTACGGGTGTTACAGTTATTACATTTAATAAAGATCTGAATATTCTTCCCGTTATGGGATTATTCAGTTGCTTTTACTTAATGACTGAATTAGGGATTACTAACTGGTACCGCTTCATTATCTGGTTAGTGATAGGATTAATTATATATTTCCTTTATAGTTACCGGCATAGCCGGTTGAGTAAAAGTGAATAAATCTATTTTTCAGTTGATTGATTGATATTCTAAAAGATGAGAAATATATAAAACAGAATTTCTTCTGTAAGAAAGGATAAAATAAAAAACAGATACGAATACAATCTTTACTCCTATCGGGAAATCCGGGCTAAATCATTATTCATCATAATACGGACTAATTCCTCAAACTTAACTTTCGGTGCCCATCCCAAAACCTTCTTCGCTTTTGATGAGTCCCCTAATAAAATATCCGCTTCGGCAGGTCTATAATATCTCTCATCTACTTCAATAACAGTAAGTCCATTGCTCAGTACACCTTTCTCGTTTAGCCCTTCGTTTATCCATGTAATATCCCATCCGCATACCTTACAAGCGCATTCCACAAACTCTTTAATGGTATGTGTTTCTCCTGTAGCTAACACATAATCATCCGGTTTATCTTGTTGCAACATCATCCACATCCCCTCAACATAATCCTTAGTATATCCCCAATCTCTTTTGGAATAAAGATTACCCAACTTCAGTGATTGAAACCTTTCACCTTTTTCTATCTTACTCTTTATTTTAGCAAGACCCATGGTTATTTTTCTAGTAACAAAAGTTTCACCCCTACGCTCCCCTTCATGATTAAATAGAATACCATTACTAATATACATACCATAGGATTCTCTATAATTTTTTGTTATCCAAAATCCATATAATTTAGCCACACCGTATGGGCTTCTGGGATGCATAACAGATGTTTCTGTATATCCGGTATCAGGCATATTATAATGCATACCTCCATATAGCTCAGAAGTAGATGCCTGATATATACGTGCCTTAGAGCAATAATTCTTAACAGCATCTATGACAATTAGAGTTCCAACTCCATCAACTTGTGTTGTGTAGTATGACTCTTCAAATGAAACTTTAACATGTGATTGGGCAGCCAGATTATAAACCTCATCCGGTTGAATTTTTGAAATCAAGTGTGACATAACCAAAGGATCTGTTACATCACCATAATGTAAACTTACCCTATCAAAGATATGATCTATTCTGCCTGTATTAAATGAAGAAGCTCTTCTAATAACTCCATGCACCTCGTAACCTTTTTCTAGAAGGAGTTCTGCCAGATAGCTACCTGCTTGACCCGTAATTCCTGTTATTAACGATACTTTATTTCCTCCATTCTTCATTGATATACGATTTATAAGTTTTTTCTATCCCCTCTTTTAAAGAAGTTTTATATACCCACCCGAGTTCTTTTAACTTTGAAACATCTAGGAGTTTTCTTGGTGTTCCATCCTGCATGTTATTATTAAAACAGACACTACCCTTAAACCCAACAATATCTTTAATCATGTTGGCTAATTCTCTAATTGTAATATCCTTACCTGTACCAATATTTATTATATCAGACCCGCTATAGTTATTCATAAGATATACACAAGCATCAGCTAAGTCATCAACATATAGAAATTCTCTTTGTGGATTTCCTGATCCCCATACTTCAACTTTTTCTTTTCCTTCTACTTTTGCTTCATGAAATTTTCGAATAAGAGCCGGTAAAACATGAGAATTGTTTAAATCATAATTATCATTCGTACCATATAAATTAGTTGGTATTACGGATATAATATTTGTACCGTATTGCTTATTAAAATCCTGACACATTTTTATACCAGCTATTTTAGCAATAGCATAAGCATCGTTCGTTTTTTCAAGAAGACCAGTTAACAAGTACTCTTCTTTAATAGGTTGTGGTGAATGTTTAGGATAAATACAAGACGATCCTAAAAAAAGTAATTTATTAATATTGTTGTCATGCGAAGCTTTAATAATATTAGCTTCTATCATTAGATTCTCATAAATAAAATCAGCCCTATATATATCGTTTGCTTTTATCCCTCCAACTTTTGCCGCTGCCAGAAAGACATATTCTGGTTTGTTTTCACTAAAAAATGAATTTACCGAATTTTGATTTATCAAGTTGATCTTTCTCCTATCAGAAGTTATAATATTCTCATACCCGATATCAGCCAATTTTCTAATAATTGCTGAACCAACCATACCATTATGTCCCGCAATATAAATCTTAGAGTCTAATTCCATTTAATCTTCATCATATATAAAATGAGAAACCATGATGTTATTTCCCATTATATTAGAGTGACTTGGGCCAAAGTTAATTCTTGTTTTTGCTTTTACTCTTTTTTCTTCCTTCTATTATGAATTTCTTATGAGGTATCAATCAACTTGCAGAAATGAATCAAATAGCGCTCTGGTTTGGGGGTTACTTCACTAAAAAAATAGAGGGTGTATGAATAATTGCAGTATTCACCACAATCGGTAAAGAAATAATGAATCCT
>CAYRJA010000147.1:0-4221 GCA_964424455.1 uncultured Bifidobacteriaceae bacterium | reverse complement strand
GAAACTATCTTTTGTAAGTAAGTCAGGAATTCCCTTGAACCCGTTTTTGGTAAATGAGTTCATGGTTATTGAAATCACATCGTCGAGAGCGTACTCATTTAGTAAAGTGTTACTATAAAGAATGAATGAAACAGCTATTAAGATACCGAGCAACACATTTTTTTGTTGCCAAAAGAGGACAGGATTATTCTTTACTGTTTTAGGATTTTTCTTTGGTGTTGCCATTGAGCTTATTGTTCTTCTGAGCAGTGAGGGTAATCTGTTGCTGTAATGTGCAGATGCTTCACTTCGTTCAGCATAACATCTGCCGATAAAAATATTGTTATTTTCGCAAACACAATTTTTTCATTATGGAATTTAAAGACATCGTAGCAGTTACCGGAATGAGCGGACTTTTTAAAGCCGGAACTCCCAAATCAAACGGACTCATTGTTACAAACCTTGAAGATAATAAATCTACTTTCGTTTCATCACGTACACATGGTGTTACAACTCTTGAAAACATTTCTGTTTTCCGTCAGAATGATGAAACCATTGAATTAAAATCGGTTTTTATTGAAATGTTAAAGCAGGAAACAGAAAATCCGCCGGTTGACTCTAAATCTTCTTCTGATGAAATAAAAAATTATTTCAAAAAGATTATTCCTGACTATGATGAAGAAAAGGTTCATCAGAGTGATATGAAAAAAATGTTGCGGTGGTTTCACATTCTTAAATCGCACAATCTTATTAAAGAAGAAGCGAAAGAGGAAAAGAATCAGAATGAAGAAGAAGCTAAGTAACAAAATACAGAGCCATACACAATATTGAGTATATAGTGTTACAATACTCTCCCGACAGAACTGTTACTAAACAGGTTATAATATTATAAGACTGATTCAACTCAGCTTCGCTGAAGCCATAGGTTTACCATAAATCAAAAAGCTGTTTCAAAAGTTAAAAATTGAAAACAGCTTTTTGATAAACTCAGCTATTACTTAATTATTTATCCGTTTTCGGGTCGTATATTTTAAACTCTACTCTACGATTATAATATTGTTCTCCCTCATACTTCGCATTATAGTTATCAGGAAGACCTTTGATCAGGTTATCAGTTTCTCCTGCATACTTAGTAATAATACGACCGGCATCAATTCCATAGACCTTTACTAAATAATCCTTTGCATTATTTGCTCTGCGCATAGAGAGATTTTCATTGTATTTATTGGAAGCACGAATATCCGTATTTCCATAAGCAACAATTTTCAAATCAGGATACATATTCATTACAGTAGCAACATATTTTAATGGCGGATACATATCTGCTTTGATAAAATCTTTATCCAGATCGAAGAAAATCATCGGAAGGAACCAATAGCCGCCGGCTCCCGCTGCGGAACTACCAACAGGAATAGTCCTTCCGTTTACATCCACTAATGCACCGGGTTGTGTGTTGGGTTCTTTGTCTTTATAATCAGGCACTCCATCTTTATCTGGGTCCACCGGAACTCCGTCTGCATCCACTTTAACACCTAAAGGTGTGAGTGGGTCCTTGTCTAAGTAATCGGGTACTCCATCTTTATCTGAATCAAGTGTTACACCATGTGTATTTACAATAGCTCCCGGAGAAGTAATGGGCTCCCTGTCCAACTGGTCAATTACACCATCATCATCCGTATCAACCAATTGATCAACATTCTTTTTGATTAATGTCTGTAACACATCATAGGTATAATCCTGAGGGTTCTGCCAGTAAAGGGGTTCTACTCTCTTCTTTCCTCCGAAAGCATACCCTAACGAAGCTGATACAAAATGATAAGTATCGAAGTTTCCGGTCAAAGCCGGGTCAGGAAATTTATGTTCCTGCCAGCGGTCTCCGTCTAATAAATCGTCATTAGTAAAGGACACCTTATCCAGAATAGTGAGAGATAATCTTCTGGTTAAATGAAAGCCTCCACCTATACTGAGAACAAGAGTCGGCGCAAATCTCCGATCAAGAAAATACGGCTTATCCGGTTGACCTTCTGCCGGTGTTTCATAAGTCTTATCCATCATTTTCTTTAGTGCTGCAATTATTTCTTTTCTTCCTGTATAAGTCAGATCATTATTGATTGACTTGAAATTATATATATTACCATTTGCATCTAAAGCATTGTAATAAGTATCATAAAGCATAGCTCCTCCGCCTATTCCTCCATAAAGATTAAACTTACGATCACGGCTGACTTTATGATACCCTATGTTGTTCAAAGTCAGTATCATTTCTGCCGAGATTTCATCAATATTCGCTTTATAGTTATAATAGAATACCTGCTTTGTTTTTAAGTAATTTGTTGATTTATTTTTCTTATTTCCGTTTAATACAGGATTATTAAAAAGAGCACTATTGGGAGTCCAGTTTAACCCATAAGTAGTACCGTGCGTAACACTGCCTTTAATTGAGACCACATACCCTAATGACTTTCTAACATAAGCGCCCACTCCCCATCCTCCGCGTGTAGATACATCACCGCTAATAAATAATCCGCCGGCACTAATCCCTGCTTCCCATTTATTTTTGGGTTTTGGCGGCATGGGGTAATATCCTTGTTCAAAATCTATCTGTTGCGGTTTTTTCTTTTTTGAAATAACCGTTGAATCTCCCAGCACATCGCGGTAAACAGGAAGAACCGGCTTATAATTAACTGACGATGAATCAGTTTTTACCTGCGCAAATAGTGTAGAAAAAGAAAACGCAAGTAATACGGATGATAAGTAAACTTTTTTCATTATAAATATTGTTAGTCGGGTTTGTGTAGAAAGTAAGGAATAATAAATTGTATAGCTTCCATTCTTTCTGCTTCAAAGGTAAAAAGTGTTACCAATTTATCAAATTTAAATAGATAAAAATGTAAATTTATGTGTCCATGTAAAAACCAAAACATTTTAGGCCTGTTGCGCTTGTAACTTGATTCCGCAGATTAAGGATTCCTTTTTTTCTTTTTTGGCTGTTTACAAAATGATTCTATCTTTGCCCTCCCAAAAATTTTAAACCAAATGAAAAAAGGAATTCATCCGGAAAGTTACCGTTTTGTCGTTTTTAAAGATATGTCGAATGAAGACACTTTTCTTTCCCGTTCCACAGTGAATACAAAGGACACAATCGTTTGGGAAGATGGAAAAGAATACCCGTTGGTAAAGCTCGAAATTTCCAACACTTCTCACCCTTACTTTACAGGTAAAATGAAATTAATTGATACTGCCGGTCGTATTGATAAATTCAAAAAGAAATACGCGAAGAAGTAATTATTTTCCTACTGAAACAGAAAAGTCCTCCAAAGCATTGGGGGACTTTTTTAATTTTAATCGTTAAATAAACTAAGATATTTATCAAAACTGAAAATACGGTTTCGCTTATAGCCGGTTATTTCTTTTAAGATACCAAGGTTTTCAAAATCATCAATCATCCGAAACGCTGTTGTTTTATTTACCTGTAACAGTTGGGTTGCATCAGCCATGTCAATAATAGGTTGGGTATAAAGATGCTGAAGAAAAGTTTTTGCTGTTACAGCTTTCTTACCTAATGAAGTTACATCATGTTCTGCTTTTGTTTTTAGCTTGATAATCTTCTTAAATGTCTGGATAGAATTTTCAGATGTTTGGCGAACTCCTTCCAGAAAAAATTTGAGCCACTGCTGCATATTGTTATGCGTTCTTACTCTGGTAAGATTATCATAATAGGATAGTTTATTTTTTTCAAAAAAATCAGAGAGATATAAGGTAGGTTTTATCAATAATTTTTTATCAACCAGATACAATGTAATCAGTAGCCTTCCGATGCGCCCGTTTCCATCTAAAAACGGATGAATAGTCTCAAATTGGTAATGGACAAAAGCAATTTTGATAAGATGTGGCACTTTTACATTTTCATTGTAAATGAAATGCTCCAGGTCGCTCATCAATTCATTTATTTTCTCATGATGTGGTGGAATGAAAACAGCATCATTAAGCGACGCCCCTCCAATCCAGTTTTGGCTCGTTCGGTATTCGCCTGGAGTTTTTCTATCACCTCTGCCTTTCTCCAGTAATATCCGATGTGTATTTCTAATCAGACGACCTGAAAGAGGAAATTTGTCCAGTTCTTTAATCGCTTTATTCATAGCTTTAATGTAATTCTGCACTTCCTGCCAGTCATCACGCTTTTCCGGATCAGGGCTTTCGGGTCTAAAATAATTGATAGTCAAACTTTAAGTGGGTATAAAA
>CAYRJA010000146.1:0-4280 GCA_964424455.1 uncultured Bifidobacteriaceae bacterium | reverse complement strand
ACTATGAACAGGCAATGTCAAGTAAATTATTGTTTTGTTGTGGACATGGGTGGGGGGGGGCTCTTTTTTCATCTCCGCAGAGCTGCTTCTGTATCTTGTGCGTGTGCGCAACCCACTGTGGACGAGGATGCTTCCTTCGTCAATATGACAGAATAGAATTAAATTTTCAAATACTCATCAAAATGAATATCCTTTCTCACCTTTCTTTCTTATCTTTTAATAACCGGCTGAACAAAATATCCCTCTGTGGTTAATACCTTCACTAAGTACATGCCTGCTGCCAGATGTGGTAATTCAATGGTTAATGAGGTATCAAACGACTTGTTGAATGATCGAACAAAAACAGTTCTTCCTAATACATCTGTCAGTTCAACTGATTTAATTTCTTTATTACCACTTGTTGAAGAAATGAAAAGTTGATTGTCAAACGGAACAGGATAAATGAGCCAGCCACTCTTCTTAGTAACATCAGAAATTCCTGTAACCAGATCAACATCTCTGCAAACTGTAAATGAACAGTTGGAGCCGTTAGTTACAGTCAGGCATACATGAAATAAAGAATCTTTCGTAAAAAGATGAACGGGATTACCAATTGTGCTCTTGTTACCATCGCCAAAGTCCCAATCAAAAGCAGTGGCATCCTGACTGTTGTCAGAGTTGAAAGTAACTTCTCTGCCATTGCTGCCTGTTACAGCATAACTGAAATCAGCTACAGGAGAAGGATTAACTACTATCTTTTGAGAAGCCGAAGTATCATCACACATTCCCGATCCGGTATAAACGCGGTAATAGGTATTTGTGAGAGGGAAATCAAAGAGCGAAGCGCTCTGTGCATTCGGAATATCAGTGAAAACAGAATTATCAGTAGATGATTGCCACTGAATGTTCCCTGAGTTTCCATTAACAGAGAGATTAGCAGGAGTGCCGCTGCAAATGGTATCTCTTACAGCGCTGATAACTCCGGCTTGCTGTAATGGACTAACACTCATTACAATGGAATTGGATGTAGCAGGAGAACCGCTAACGCATCCTTCGCTGGAAGTCATTGTAACTGTAACACTATCCTTATTGTTCAATGTGCCTGTTGTGAAAACAGTACTATCACTTCCTGTATTATTTCCATTCACTTTCCATTGATAGGAAGGAGATGCACCGCCATTTACCGGCGCAGCGCTGAAAGTAACAGAAGTTCCGGAGCAGATGCTGATATCGGAGGCAGTAATACTGACCGAAGCGACAACAGGCAAACTGCTTTCAATATAGTTTATCTTTTTCAGTGTATCTTTATCTGTGCCATTGGATACAATCAGTGTTACAGTATATTTTCCGGGAGAGTTGTAACAGATGTTCTGTGGATTTTGATCAGCGCTTGAAGAAGGCGAAGCACCCGGGAATGACCAGTTCCATGTTGTTGCATTCTTACTATTGTCGCTGAAATTAATGCACTTTGGATTACAGAACATCGTATCGCTGGCAGCAAATCTTGCCTCAGGCAACAGGGACAAAGAACATTCGCCGTATTTACCGAAAAAACACTGTGAAATATCTCCGGTACTAAGGGTATTTGATCCGGACCCGGGATCAAAGTCAACAGTTCCGTTAAAGGATCCTGTAACAAAAATATTTTTAGTTGCATCTACTGTAATACAATATCCGTAGCACAAATCGGCGGAAGGATCGCTGCCGCCTACTCGTCCGCCACAGACAAAGTTACCGGAAGCATCAAGAACATTTATAAACATATCAAAGTTACCTCCGCAAGTCAGGTTATAGGTTCCTGATCCGGGATCAAAATCCACTGTCGAGCTGAATATGCCTGAAGTGTAAACATTCCCTGAATTATCGGATACTACTGCATACGGAATTGTATAAGCGCTATCACCTCCCATACTTTTTGCCCATAAGAGATCTCCATCATTTTTCAATTTTACAATAAACATATCATATAGTCCGGCGGCAGTTATATTGAAATATGCAGTTCCGGGATCAAAGTCAATTGTGCCTGAGAAATTTCCTGTCACAAGAACATTGTTGTCCTTATCAATATTTATAAAATGATGCCCTGTATTGACAGTTCCGTTACTGACGCCTCCTATGCCTTTTGCCCACACAAAGTTTCCATCATTATCCAACTTGCTGATAAATGTACCGCCTTCAGCAAGAAAGAATGTACCTGGTCCGGGGTCAAAATCACATTGATTACTGGTGTTGCCGGTAGTGTAAACATTGCCGCTTTTATCCAAAGCAATACTATATCCATTCGAACCGGTATAAGGAGGATCGGGGTCAATCATTGCCTTTGCCCATACAAAGTTGCCGGAAGAGTTCAGTTTAAGTACGAAGGCAGCGCTGGTACCGAGAGATGTAAGATTGTTAACGGCGGGTCCGGGGTCAAAGTCAACGGTGTAATAGAAGAACCCTGTTACATATATATTTCCTGCATCATCCAATGCCAGATTATTTCCTGCTTCATGTCCTGCGCCTCCTATCTGCTTACACCAAATGAACTTACCATCCGCATCTAACTTGCAGATAAAAATGTCAAGAGAACTACCAGGAGTAGTTAAATTGTAAGTTCCGCTTCCGGGATCGAAGTCAATGGTGCCGGAAAATTGTCCTGTCAGTAACACATTGCCATCTTTGTCGGGTACCGCATTGTAAACGATACAGGCGCTGTTACTGCCGAAGAATCCTACTGCCCACAACAGATTGCCTGAAGCATCTGATTTGGATACGAAGCCGGTTGAAGGGACAGCAGTTAATTTATAGGTTCCGGGTCCGGGGTCAAAATCCACATCGCCGGCAAAAATCCCACCGATATAAATATTTCCCTGTTTGTCGAGATTAATACTGTGTGCTCTGTTCGTTTTTGATAAGCTAACCTGCTCTGATACGTATTGTTTTGCCCACATAAAATTGGGCTGCGCACTGGCATATTGCGCACACATTCCTAAGAAAATGAATAAAATTATGCTTGCAAAGCGTGATACAGGGGTTGCTGTTACTGTTATAGATGGTTGCATTATTACTGTACTACTTTTGAAAGAATAAAGGTATTACACCATAAAATTCATTTACTATACTTTAGTATAGTAGATTCCCAAAATACAGTTCTATGTACTGAAAACTGTTAAGAACTGATATGGGTTTCATTTAGCTGTCTTATGATATACAAAGATAATATATTAGAAGGGGAAATAATTATCATCACCTTATTTGTCGTACACTCCTTTGTCCGTCATGTCACGGTACTTAATTAAATGAGAGAAGTAAAAGTTGTTAAAGACAACAGCCAACCAGTATTTAGATAACCGAAAAAGGTATTTGATATGAAGGCACAAAAGAAGAATTACTTTCAAAAAATATTTGGCACACCACTTGAAATTACAGAAATCAGAGTTAAACATTTCAAAACTAAAATTTCAGAGGAGGACAGAATATGAGAAAGCAAATTATACACTTAGCAATTTTTCTACTGATAGGTGCAAAAATTTCAGCACATCCGGCTACTTCTACTCTTAATGTTCAAACCGCAGATAATGATTTTATTACTGTAGTAATTGATGGCTTTGTCTATCCGGGTACTGTTGCCGGCTTTAGAATGGAGAATATTTCTCCCGGAGTGCATTATGTAAGAATAATGAAGAGCGGGCGTGGGAGGTGGAACGGTCGCGGCTCAGAGCGTACGGTTTACAATTCCCGACTTATGACAAAGCAGGGCGAAGAGATTTTTGTAATAATTGATTACTTCAATAATGTGAGTATTCGTCGTATTGTAAAGCATTGTCCACCTGTGCCGGCTCGATATGATGCAATGTATTCCGGACATAACAGCATGTGTAACAGTTTGCAACCGCAATACACCTATTTCCCAATGACTGCTGAAAGTTTTTTTGTACTGAAGCAAACTATCCTGAACAGTAATTTTGAAAGTTCACGGCTTGAGTGCGCAAAACTTGCTCTTATAAATAATTATTTCACTTCTCAGCAGATTGCAGACATAATGGATTTGTTCTGGTTTGAATCTTCTAAACTGGAATTTGCCAAGTCCGCTTATTCTCATGTTGTTGATTCACAAAATTATTATCAGGTGTGTAATAAGTTTAGTTTTAATTCAAGTGTGAAAAAATTGAATCAGTTTTTAGCTGTTGGAAGATAAAGTGTGGTTGTGGTTTTTAGTGTAGAGGTATCGGATAATATTCGGTACCTCTTTCATTTTTAATTGTGAATGGTGTTGTTGCATGAATCAAAAATAGGGGAATAAGTTTTATTACCGTTTG
>CAYRJA010000145.1:0-4639 GCA_964424455.1 uncultured Bifidobacteriaceae bacterium | reverse complement strand
GATTCATTATTTCTTTACCGATTGTGGTGAATACTGCAATTATTCATACACCCATCTCAGCAGAGGCAACAATAATTATTTATTTTTGTACTCCTTAATTTTAAGTCATTCTGAGCGAAGCGAAGAATCTTTCAGAAAGAGATATCCCACTTTGTTTAACATGGCAGCTAATACAGAAAAATAATGCTCGGTTTCCTAAATAAATTATTCAGCAGCAAGTCCACTAAGGATGTAAAAGACATTGAGCCGATTGTAGTTAAAATCAATGAAGAGTTTAATAAACTACAATCCGTATCACATGATGAACTCCGAAAAAAGAGTGATGAATTTCGCTCGCGTATTCACGAATATGTTTCCGAAATAGACGGGAAAATCAGTGAACTAAAACAGCGTGCCGAAAATGATGAAACGCCATTTGATGAGAAAGATAATCTCTACAATGAAATTGATAAATTAGAAAAGGATCGTGATGAACTGCTGGAAGAAGTACTGAAAGAGATTCTTCCCGAAGCTTTTGCAGTAATGAAAGAAACAGCCCGCCGCTTTTCAATCAACGAATCCATTACTGTAACAGTCACTGCCCTTGATCAGGAACTGGCTTCAAAAAAAGACTTTGTAAAAATCGTTGGCGGCTCTGCTACATACAGCAATACTTGGAATGTTGCAGGTATTCCGGTTCAATGGAACATGGTACACTACGATGTACAGTTAATTGGTGGAGTAGTATTACATCAGGGAAAAATTTCTGAAATGGCAACCGGCGAAGGAAAAACTTTGGTTTCTACCTTACCCGCTTACCTGAATGCACTTACCGGATTGGGCGTTCACATTGTTACAGTAAACGATTACCTCAGTCGCCGCGACTCGGAGTGGAATGCTCCGTTGTTTAATTTCCTCGGTGTTACAGTTGACTGTATTGATAAACATCAACCGCACAGCCCAGAAAGACGGAAAGCATACCTCGCCGATATCACCTATGGAACCAACAATGAATTTGGGTTCGATTATCTGCGCGACAACATGAGTCGCAATCCTGAAGAACTTGTTCAGCGCAAGCTGCATTATGCTATGGTGGATGAAGTGGATTCTGTTTTGGTTGATGATGCAAGAACACCGTTGATTATTTCAGGTCCCGTACCTAAGGGCGAAGTGCAGGAATTTCAAAATCTGAAACCGCGTATCCAGAAAATAGTGGAAGCACAGAAACGTTCGGTAAATGGTTTTCTGAATGATGCCAAGAAACTGATTGAGTCAGGGAAAACCGGTCATCAGGAAGGCGGGCTTGCATTGTTGCGCGCCCATCGCGGATTGCCTAAGTACGGCAACCTGATTAAATTTCTGAGTGAACAGGGAATGAAAGCCATTCTGCAGAAATCAGAAAACCATTACCTGCAGGATCAGCAGAAAGAAATGCCGTTTGTAGATGAACAACTCTACTTCACCATTGATGAAAAAAATAATCAGGTTGACTTAACCGAGAAAGGAATTGAATTGATAACCGAAGGAGGAGAAGACAAGAATTTTTTCGTGATGCCGGATGTAGGCGCTGAGATTGCAGAAATTGAACGCGCGCTGATTTCAGCAGAAGAAAAAATCTCACGCAAAGATAAATTGATGCAGGATTTCGCTGTGAAAAGTGAGCGTATTCATTCTGTACAACAACTGCTGAAAGCTTACACACTGTTTGAAAAAGACATTGAGTATGTGGTGATGGATGGTGCTGTGAAAATTGTAGATGAACAGACCGGTCGTATTTTGGAGGGACGTCGCTATTCCGATGGATTACACCAGGCAATAGAAGCAAAAGAAAATGTAAAAGTGGAAGCTGCTACTCAGACTTTTGCCACTGTAACACTTCAGAATTATTTCCGAATGTATCACAAGTTAGCCGGCATGACCGGAACAGCGGAAACCGAAGCAGGCGAATTCTGGGAGATTTACAAGCTGGATGTTGTTGTCATCCCTACGAATAAAAATATCATTCGTGATGACAAGGAAGACTTAGTTTACAAGACCAAACGGGAAAAATACAATTCAGTAATTGCAGAAATTGAAAAAAACAGAAATGAAGGTCGTCCATCCCTTGTGGGAACAACCTCTGTGGAAGTTTCGGAACTACTATCGAGAATGTTGAAGCTGAAAGGTATTAAGCACAATGTGCTGAACGCAAAGCAACATCAACGAGAGGCCGAGATTGTAGCCGAAGCCGGTGTGGCAGGAACCGTTACCATTGCTACCAACATGGCTGGTCGCGGTACAGATATAAAATTAGGAATAGGAGTTAAGGATTCCGGTGGTTTGGCTATTATCGGTACAGAGCGCCATGAGGCACGCCGTGTTGACCGGCAGTTGCGTGGTCGTGCAGGAAGACAAGGCGATCCCGGTTCTTCACAGTTCTTTGTTTCATTGGAAGACGATTTGATGCGCTTGTTCGGAAGCGGCAACATTGCCAAGTGGATGGACCGCATGGGATACAAAGAAGGAGAGGTGATCCAACATAGTATGATTACCAAGTCCATTGAGCGCGCTCAGAAAAAAGTGGAGGAAAATAACTTCGGTATCCGCAAGCGTTTATTGGAATATGATGATGTGATGAATGCACAGCGCGAAGTGATATATAAAAAACGTAAACACGCATTGTTCGGCGAACGGCTCACCTTTGACTTGAACAATATGTTGTATGATTTATGTCTTGAATTAATTTCTAATCATAAAGGCGCCAATAATTTCAGCAGTTTTAAATTAGATATCATCCGTTTTCTCTCCACAGATACAAGTATTACAGAGCAGGAATTTGAGAATACTAAAATTGATGACCTGACACAACGTTTGTATGAGGAAGCGATGGAGTTTTACAAACGCAAATCCGAACATCTGTCACAGCATATCTTTCCTTTCATCAAAGATATTTATACTACCCGCAGCGAAACCATAGACAATATTGCGATTCCAATTACCGATGGTGTGAAAGGAATTCAGGTTCTCGCCAACCTGAAAAAATCTTACGACAGCAAGGGTAAAGAAATCATTCATGCCGTGGAAAAGGGTATCACTCTTTCCATTATTGATGAAACATGGAAAGAACATCTCCGCCAGATGGATGAGTTGAAACAGTCTGTACAGAATGCGGTGTATGAGCAAAAAGATCCGCTGCTGATTTATAAATTAGAAGCATTTGACTTGTTCAAGAATATGGTGGCAGAGGTAAACAGAGAAGTAATTTCATTCTTATTTAAAGGCAACCTGCCTAATCAGGAAAAACAACAAGTAGAGCAAGCGCGCACTCCGCAGCGTACTGATTACAGCCGGATGAAAGCAGGAAGAGAGAATATGGACGCTCTTACTAATCCGCAATCAAACGGCAGAAGACAACAGGACGAAGACGAACAACAAATGTCGGATGAACCCAAAAAGTTGGAACCGGTTCGTGTAGGTCCTAAGGTTGGTCGCAATGACCCTTGCCCTTGTGGAAGCGGTAAGAAGTATAAAAACTGTCACGGAAAGGGAGAGTGAAAATCAGCCATTGATTTAATAAGACACTGGAGTGTCATAAATTTCCATGTTAGCGGTGTTATTTTGAGAAACTAAGTTTAGAAATAAATGAACTCTGAGGAAAGTTATATAGAAATAAACCGGCAGTCTTGGAACAATAGAATTGATGCACATTTAAAGTCATTTTTTTACGACCTCGACGGATTTCTGAATGGAAAAACTTCCTTAAATGAAATTGAATTAAATTTACTTGGAAACTTAAAAGGTAAAAGAGTTTTGCATTTACAATGCCATTTCGGGCAAGACACCATTTCATTGAGCCGGCTTGGTGCGGATGTTACAGGTATTGACTTATCAGACAAAGCCATTGAAAGTGCAAAGCGAATTGCAAAGGACACGAATTCAGGTGCAAAATTTATTTGTTGTGATATTTATGACTTGCCAAACCATTTAAACGAACAATTTGATGTTGTTTTTACAAGTTATGGAACAATTGGTTGGCTGCCTGACCTGGATAAATGGGCAAAAATTGTTTCAAAATTTTTAACGCCAAATGGACAATTTGTGTTTGTAGAATTTCATCCTGTAGTTTGGATGTTTGATGACAATTTTGACAAAATCGGTTACAGATATTTTAATTCGGGAGCAATAGTAGAAACGGAAACCGGAACTTATGCCGACAAAGAAGCTGACATTACCCAAACTTCTGTAATGTGGAATCACGGAATAAGTGAAGTAGTAAACAGTTTAATTAATAACGGGCTTGAAATTAATTCGCTTGACGAATTTGATTATTCACCTTACAATTGCTTCAATAAAACAATAGAATTTGAACCGAAAAAATTCAGAATAAAACATTTGAGTAACAACATTCCAATGGTTTATTCAATATCAGCTAAAAGAAAAAACAACAGCTAAACGAATTTTTGTATTTTTATCAAATGTGGTGCGGATAATTCCCACCTCGGCAATATCCGAGCCTTTACCTTCCTCAATATTCTGTCTTTTGTGTACGACGAGAAATCTGTATCGCTTATATCGTTCGAGCACAACAACACTTGACAATTAAATACATATTACCCTGTAGCTTATTCTCAGGGCTTTCGGGTCTAAACTCTAAGGAGATATTGTCTGAACTCGTCATTTC
>CAYRJA010000144.1:0-4726 GCA_964424455.1 uncultured Bifidobacteriaceae bacterium | reverse complement strand
TTTTTCTTTTATACTTACCTGCCTTTACTTGTAGTTTTCATGCAACAATACCAATTGGGGCTATAAAGATGGCGATTTTGCTCCCAATCAGGAAAGTTATACTTTGTTATATGCAAGTTTGGCTCATTATGGAGTATACGGAACATATCAACCCATTATTTTAAGCGCAGACAATATTGAAAGATCAAATACAAAAGTTTCCATTCAATATGATGGCGGAAATATTTTTCTCTCACTTATTTCAAGCGAGAACCTGAAACAACCTGTTCTTTCTCTTTATGATTTATTGGGAAGGAAAATAAAAACGATGCCTGTTACAGTTGGTATAAACCGGATTGAAATAAATAGTTTTCCGAAAGGCATGTACTTGTATAGGGTGGAAACGGAAGAGAAAATCTTTGGACAAGGGAAATTGATGAATTAACCTTTAGCCATTTACCTTCCGCCTTTTACCTTTACCCCGTGTTTCTGAAAGCCAACAAAGCCCTCGGTCAGCATTTTCTGCGCGATGAAAATATTGCGAAGCGGATAGTGGATGAATTTATTGCACAACTTCCGGCAATAAAAGTTCTGGAAATCGGGCCCGGACAAGGTGTGCTGACGAAATACCTGTTGCAGCAGCAGGTGGATTTATCTTGTGTTGAATTAGATAAACGAATGTCAGATTATCTGGAGCAAACTTATCCCGAACTGAAAGGGAAAATTATCAATGAAGATTTTCTGCAACTGCAAATTGAAAAATATTTTCCTGATGTCCCCGCAGAGTCTCCTGAAAGGGACTCTGCGGAAGATAAGCCGCAAAGTCCTCTGCGAGAGACTTTGCGGGGACACAGTAGTCTGAAAGAAACTTCAACAGAACAATTCTCCATCATCGGCAATGATGTCTCCGCAGAGTCTCCTGAAAGGGACTCTGCGGAAGGTAAGCAGCAAAGCCCTCTGCGAGAGACTTTGCGGGGACACAAAGAAACTATAACAGAACAACTCTCCATCATCGGCAATTTCCCTTACAACATTTCCTCACAAATACTTTTCAAAGTATTAGCGCACAAAGAAAAAATTCCGCTATTGGTCGGTATGTTTCAGAAAGAAGTGGCGAAACGAATCTGTACTATACACGGAAACAAAGAATACGGAATACTGAGTGTGCTGGTGCAGGCATTTTATTCTGCTGAATATTTATTTGATGTGGACGAAAATGCCTTTTCTCCTCCGCCGAAAGTAAAGAGCGGAGTAATCCGGTTGAAAAGAAAGCAGCAGGATTCAGGAATAAAAAACGAAGAATATTTTTTTAAGTTGGTGAAGGCAGCATTTAATCAGCGAAGAAAAACTTTGCGCAATGCACTTTCCGGTTTTGTAAACGACAAAGAAAAACTCAGCCGGGAAATTTTTAGTAAACGCGCAGAGCAACTTTCTGTTCAGGATTTTATTCTTTTGTCCAATCAACTACAGCAATGAATAGCAAAGGAAAAGTTTTAATAACGGATACTGCACATCCTTTACTCATTGAAGGATTAACAAAATTAGGTTACGAAGTAGTTTACCGTCCGTCCATCACTGCACAGGAAGCCGCACAGATAATAGGCGAGTTCACCGGAATAGTGGTTACCACCAAAACATTTCTGACCAAGCCGGTTTTGGAACAAGCGGCTAATCTGAAATTTATTGCACGCGCAGGTTCAGGAATGGAAAATATTGATGTGGCATTTGCAGAGAAGAAAAAGATTCGCTGCTTCAATTCGCCGGAAGGCAACAGCAACAGTGTGGCAGAACATGCAACAGGACTTTTAATTTCTCTCTATCATCATATTTCGAAATCATTCAATGAAATACTAAAAGCGAAGTGGAACACTGAAGAAAACAGAGTTCACGAATTAGAAGGACAGACTATCGGCATTATCGGCTATGGAAATACAGGAAGCGCTTTCGCAAAAAAGCTGAGTGTGTTTGGTGTTACAGTTCTGGCTTATGACAAATACAAAAAGGATTTCTCCGATGAATTTGCAAGGGAAACAACAATGGACGAAATATTTTCACAGTCAGATGTGTTGAGTTTGCATGTTCCGCTTACTCAGGAAACTACCCATCTAGTCAATAGAAATTTTATAGATAATTTTAAAAAGCCCATTCACCTGCTCAACACTTCACGCGGCAAAGTGGTGCATACGGCGGATTTGGTTTCAGCAGTGAAAAGAAATAAAATAATTTCCGCAGCGCTCGATGTTTTGGAGAATGAGAAATTGGAAACTTACTCTGAAGAAGAAAAATCACTGCTGAATGAGCTAATTAATTCCGGCGAAATAATTATTACGCCGCATATAGCAGGAAAGAGTTTTGAATCGCGCAGGAAGTTTGCGGAGATACTGCTTCGGAAGATTGAAGGGTTGTAAATGAATTTTTGCTGTGTGTCAATACAGCAGGAATCATGCACATCAGAAACTACTTACCCCTAAAAAATATAGCTCTAAAAATCAATCAGTTATCAACAGTTGTTAAAAATAATTAGTACCTTGTATTACAAGGTATTGATATTCGCATATATCTTTGCATCGTCAAATCAATACAAGAGATGGATATTGAAAATTCAAAACAACAGATGCGCAAAGGAATACTTGAGTTTGCCATTCTCAGTATCATCTGCAACGATGATGAGTGCTATGCATCCGAAATTATTGAACGGATGAAGCGGAGCAAATTGCTTGTAGTGGAAGGAACTTTGTATCCGATACTTACCCGTCTGAAAAACGACGGCGTTCTTACTTACCAGTGGGTGGAAAGCAAGAGCGGACCACCGCGCAAATATTACAAGCTGACCGACGACGGAGAAAAATTTTTATCAGAATTAAAAAAGACCTGGGATGAATTAGTCACAGCCGTTTCATTAACTACAAAAAAATCTTTCAAATGAACAAGACTATCACTATCAATCTGAGTGGAATCGTTTTTCACATAGATGAAAATGCATACGAAGCATTAAGGCAATATCTTGAAAAACTGAAACAGCATTTCAGAAACACGCAGGGAAAAGAAGAAATCATTGCCGACATAGAAAGCCGTATTGCAGAAATGTTTTCCGAAAAAATTTCGGAAAGCAAGAATGTCATCACCCGTGATGAAGTAAATGCAGTGATTGCCGCTATGGGAAATCCGGAGGAACTGACAGGAGAAGAACAATCATCATCTGACAGAACTGCGGAAGAGTCAACTGTAACAACGGAAAGAACTCACCGTCGTCTTTACCGCAATCCGGATGATAAAGTTTTTGGCGGCGTATGCGGCGGCATCAGCGCTTATTTTGATATAGATCCGATATGGATTCGTTTGGCGTGGGTGCTGTTGGTGGTGTTTGCCGGCACCGGAATTTTTATCTACATCATTTTATGGGTGATTATTCCCAAAGCCAAAACCAATATTGAGAAATTAGAAATGCGCGGCGAGAGAGTGAATGTAAATACGATTGAAAAAAATGTGCGCGAAGAACTGAAAGATGTGAAATCAAGAATGGATAAGTTGGGGAAAGAAATCGGCAGCGATGAAAACAAACAACGGATGCGCAGCACCGCAAAAAGCGTAGGAGATTTTATAGGAGAAATATTTAAAATATCTTTTTCGGTTATCGGAAGACTGGTTGGATTGTTCATTGCAGTTATCAGCATTATGGTGTTGATCGGATTAACGGCAATGCTGTTTACAACAGCGGGAGTGTATTCCTTTTCATTCCCATCAGAACTTCCTCAGATGTTGCTGACACAAAAGCAACTGCTCTGGATAATTATCGGAGGTGTATTATTGGTAGGTATTCCATTCACCATATTATTACTGAATGGAATTAAACTGCTGTTCAGAGTCAATATGAACCTCAAAAAAATCGGAGCTGTCATGTTGATTTTCTGGCTGACAGGATTAGGAATTTGTATCGTAAGCAGTTTATCTGTCGGGAAAGAGTTTTCCAAGACATCTTCTATCCGTGAAAAAATCAGTTTAAGTCCGATTCATGCTAACCGCATCAGTTTAATAATGAACCCTTCCCGCTCGGAATGGAGAGAAAAAACTCAGGAATACAGAAGATTCGGTCACACCTTTTATCTTGGAGAAGATGCGGAATCACTGATGATTCGCGATGTAAAACTGACTATTGAAAGAAGTGATAACGATTCAGCCGAGATGGTTATCATTTGTAATTCCAAAGGAAGAACGCTGTCTGAAGCAAAGCAAATGGCAAACGGCATTTCTTACAATTACGCCATACATGATTCCACACTTACGCTTTCTCCCTGTTACAGTATCAATACCTCCGGAAAATTCCGCGCTCAAAATATCAGGTTGATTCTGAAACTGCCTGTAGGGAAATCAATTTTCCTGAGTAAGGATACCGAAATGATTCTTGATGATATTGACAATGTAACAGACACAGGGGATGAAGATATGGCAGGTCACGAATGGAAAATGACCTTGCATGGATTGGAGTGCGTGGATTGCAACCAACCGGCTACACCGAAAGGACAAACGGTCATTTGATAATAATATTCACCTGTTCTTTTACAGCATTACGGTATCCCTGTTAATCAGCAGGGACTTTCTCTTATTTACTTATTCTTGTGAAATTTCTTTAACATCTGACAGAGAGTGCAAATTATCCCGCATCCTCTATATTCCTGCACACAATATCTTTACAAATTAACCCAAAAAGTTCATTAGAACTATGAATCAACCACAATAAAGGGTTGTT
>CAYRJA010000143.1:0-4997 GCA_964424455.1 uncultured Bifidobacteriaceae bacterium | reverse complement strand
ATTTTTGTTTGTATCGAATCTAACTGCTTTACTCCGGCGATGAGGATAGGGATGAAACCTGTATAATTAAGAGCAAGATATTCAATTGAATCTGTAACTACAGTTCCTGCACTATCCGAATATGACGGATGAATAATCTTACTTACTAATTCAGGAATTACATCTTTTACTTGCTCAGCTATTAATCCAAAATGTTTCCCTCTGGGTAAGCTTATTGAAGGAAAAGAAATCGTATCAAATTCATAAGTCTTAGGGCACAGGTTTCGCAAAACTTTTAATGCCGAGTCTCCGATATATGTTTGAGGATTAGTTTTAAAGGCGGAATCTGAGGTAACAAGTAAATCTCCGGTTATTCCTACACTTCCATTAAAATACCCTGCCCAAAGTGGACCTCGAATTGCATTACCATAAATCGCTACATTTCTTACAGGATAAACATTAGGAATGGGACGGGGTTTAATAATAGGGTATATTCCTGTGACAGCTCCAAAAACTCCAATGTCTCTGTTTTTTGGTATTGATGGCGCCAAGGGAGGATTATTGCCCGAGACGAAAAAGCCAGCATAATTTTGATTTCCATTTCTAGATGATCCATAAACGCCTACATTACTTCCGGTCGGGGGAACATCATTTCCCCAGCCCGCAACAAACCAACCACCAGTGTTTAAGTTATTATTCATTGCCTGACCAAAGACAGCAAAGTTTCTATTTGATCCCGGAACATCACAAAATGCTCTTACTCCATAATAATCATAAGAAGAGTCTCCTCCTGTTGTTGTAATAAAATTGCCAGCAATTGTTGGGTTACCGGGTACAGCATTCTGAAGTACATCCAAAGCGGCAGACAAAGAATTAGTACATGAATATCCAATACCTATACCTCCTCTGCCACTAAAGAATAAATTGTGTCCATTCAGGTCTAATCCTGCATCATCTGTAAGTTGAGGTATAGTTCCAGAACACAAACCAAAACCACCACCCAATGTACTTGCATCGCGCCAATAAACCTTTCCATTATTGTTGTTATCTGTAACAAGTACTCTATTTAATGTAGAAGGTTGAGGATTAACGGTGCGAATATTCAAATCTCCGTTTATATCAAGCTTAGAAGTCGGGGCGGGAGAAGTAGATGTTGTAAAATTAATTCCGACATTTCCATTACCGAGAAAATTTGAAGATGGGTGAATTAACAAATCACCCGCTGAGGTGGTCTGCATATCCGTGTAAACCGAACCTGATGTGTAAGTTAAACGCAACTGCGGATTGCCTGCATCCAGTACATCAAGCTTGCGACCGGGTGAGGACAGCCCAATACCCACATTGCCGCCGGAGGTAATAATCATGCGCTGGGTAGTTCCTGCTCCGCTGTTCGTATTAAATCCGATATACTTCCCGCTTTCATTATGTTGAACTACAGCATCGCCTGCGCTAACAATGCCTGTAACAAAACCGCTTGTCAGATTGCTGCCCGTGCTCGCATTGGTATATTGCGTAACTACCGAAACACCATCATCGCTGTTAACCGTCAGATTCCATGTATTTGCCGCAGATGCCTGTGTGCCGATGGCTAACTTGATATGCGAAGGAGAACCGCCGGGATTAAACAGCGACACCAATCCATCGGTTTGATACATCTGCAAGCCATTGCCGTTGGTGGTTTGCATATCCGTGTAAACCGAACCCGATGTGTGCGTTAAGCGCAACTGCGGGTTGCTGGCATCCAGTATGTCGAGTTTGCGACCGGGACCAGTGAGACCAATACCCACAAAACCAGCAGTAGAACCATTATTTCCAAGGATGGTCATACGCTGCGTATTGTTGGTATAAAAATTAATGGGAAGGGCGCTGCCTCCTGTTTCTATAGTTTTTAATTCTAATGGACCAGTAGATGAGCCATTTGAACCAAGCCATTGCGTTCCATTAAGATTATTGCCAATTAATGTATTCCATGTTTGTGCTTGCCCCCTATTTACTAACGCAAGTGACAGGAAAAATAATAATGCTGAATAAATGATTTTGTATTTCATGATTTTGAATTTTAACTGTGATTGAAATTTGTTTAATGAATGATTGAAATTTTTTCTGTAATAATTTTCTCCTTAGTTTTAATTTGAAGAAAATAGATTCCTTCGGGTAACTGTTCAATATTAATCTGAATACTTTTTTTTCTGATTGTGTGATTATTCACGTACACAGTTTGACCTACTGAATTATAGAGTGAGATTGAATTAGCTGTAACAGAGTTCAATTGAATATTGATTGCATCGTTGGCGGGATTCGGGTAAATTAAAAATGGAGTAGTTGCAACTGGAGCAATTATTCCATCTTCATATCGGCATCCTGAACTATCGGTTGTTACACATATATCATCTACATAATAGTATGCAACTATATTGTGATTCCCTTGTTGGTGCGAATATCCTATTGTGTCAGTGTGAGTATTGTCAAAAAAATTTCCAATTGTTAAATAGCGATAAGATGAATCCGCAATAAAAAATCCTTTTAAAAGAACCCATCCGGTTGTATCTGTAACAATGCTATCAGTATAAAATTGTGAAAAATTATTAGTAGGTGGTAAATTAGATAAATCATATTTTACAGTAGAGAAAAGCATTCCTGTTTTGCTACAAGCACCATTTGCCCCTATTGCATAACCATAACTTGAACTAACTTTGAATGATAAGTAATATTTGGTTCCATATACTAATGGTTGCAAAAGTTGAATTCCAACTTTTTCCCTATAAAGTGTAGTAGAAGCATAACACCACATTCCACAGTAAGCATGACCCGTGGCTGCGTTTCTATTTCCCCAATCATTTAACGGAACACCAACAGATGGAAAAGTATTATTGCAGCATTCATTAAAATAATCTGGAGAATTTTCTGCTATATACCATCCTGCTGCACGCCAAACTTGCCCCGGGAAAGTTGGACAGCTAATGGTATCTTCAAAGCTGCCGTTGGGTACGAGATTCTGTGCGTTAGAAAAGAAAGCGAAAAATGAAATTGAAAAAAGTAGAATTATTTTTCTCATGTCTTAATTTTTAGCGGTGGTGAATTGTTGCTTCAATTCGTTTACTTCGGTTTGCAGTTGCTCAATCATAGCCAGCAGGTCTTGCGTAGTTTTTCTATCGGAGATTAAAACTTGTTTGGCTGTTACAGTGCCGTTTACATCAAGTAAACTTTTAGGGCTTGCAGTGCCGATACCTAACAACCCGCCACTGCTCAATGTCATGCGCTGAGTATTGTTGGTGTAGAAGTTAATCGGCTGTGGCGTACCTGTGTTAGTGGTTTTTAGTTCCAATGGAACCGTATTAGTCGAACCAAGAAAATTTCCACTTGATGGAGTATTGCCAGTAAGGTCCCAAGAGGTTTGTGCTTTTACAATAGTTGTCAAAAGCACTAAGACGAAAATTTTTAAAATCTTTTTCATGAGATTAGTTTTTTGATTTTTGAAAAAATGAATTATCGAATGATGAATTTTTGTGTCATTACTTTCTTTTCTGTTTTCAATGTGGCTATGTACAATCCGGCTTGCAAGCCGGAAAGATTTATTCTGACTTCACCACTTACTTTTTCTCTCCTGATTACCTGCCCTGTAACATTTACAATGCTTAAAGCTGCTTCATGGTTGTTTTCCATTTGAACTAATAATGCATTTGAAGAAGTTTCAAATAACATTCTTATTTCAGCGGCTATGACATTTTGTGCCTGAACAAAACAGTTCTCGCTTACACAAAAAACATTTACACTGTCAATAAAATAATATGCCTGACCAAATTGTCCTAAAGGTGCTGCAATTACTGATGTATCTGTAAACTCATCAGTAAAAAAATTTCCGATGTACATATAAGAATATGCGGAGTCAGCTATATAATTCCAATGCAATAACACCCAATTAAGCGTGTCAGTAATTATTGAATCTGTGTAGAGTTGGGCATTGTTATCTACATAGATAGTATCGTAGTTGGATGTATTATTTGGATAAAGTTCTGATTCATCTTTCGTAAATCGCACACCTAATTTATTGCTTGCTGCAACATTGTATGCCTGATTAGTCCAATTTCCCCTGCTAACTCGCATTGAAACTTGATAAGTATTACCGGGGATTAATTTATCCAACAATTTAGTTCCAATTATTTCCCTGTATTGACGAAAAGCCCATATATATGTATAAAGACCCATATAAGCATTTCCATCAAAAGGTAATTGGCTTCCGCATAAATTATCTGGAACAGAAACAGGATAAGGAGAACAGGATGCAAAGTAATCTGGCGTGTTTTGAACCGCGAACCACTGCAAGCAACTGTCCACTTGACCAGTAGAATTAGGGCAGGAATGAAGCTGCTCAAAGCTGCCGTTTGGTACTAAGTTCTGTGCTCTCATGTACCCACCGAATAGAAAGAACAGAAAAATAAAAATACCCTGTTTCATAGCGTTTTATTTTCACTTAGTAATTAAAATTTCCGTACCCGCCGAGTTACTCCGCGGTGCTTTGAGCGGGGCGAGAACTCGGTGGCAGAGTTGTAACACAGTTCGTTCTTTGCTCATTTTTACTGCTGCTGCTTTCACGGTCATGAAGTTAAAGGTAATGAAAGCATGTTATCTTCTTTGTCGCCCTGAATGCCGCCGAGTCCTGCACATGGCTCAAGCCAAAGCAGCAGTGACACGGCGGGTACGAAAGGAATACCTTATAGAATCATTTGTAAAGGTTTCCTTTTCTAAAACTCTATATAGTTGATAAGATTGAGTATAACCTAAAGCAACTGCAGAATAATAGCAGTATTCCAGCGTGTCCCCTACCTCATAATTACTCAGTTCAAAACCATAAAACGGAAATTGTGCATTTGCTTTCAACTGTAACAGCAGTGCAAAAAAGCTTATCGGTAAAAACCTCTTCATACTCTGAGAATTTAGAAACATTAAGGTAAAGCAATAAAATCTTCAACTGTCATAAAACTGTCATTTTCAGTTTGATGGGCGCAAGGTTTCCTGCG
>CAYRJA010000142.1:0-5065 GCA_964424455.1 uncultured Bifidobacteriaceae bacterium | reverse complement strand
GCGGAATGACGAGTTCAGGCAATATCTCCTTAGAGTTTAGACCCGAAAGCCCTGGATAAATCAGGACACGGTATTAAAAAATCAGTTGTTGAGATTATCTTGCCACACTATTATAAAAGGAGAAGCAAAAAGTAGTTTAATTTGAAGTTATAAATTTACCGTAGTCAATGCATGAATCATACCCCGGTACCCGACGTTCAGCAGTTTCAAAAGGTATTACTGTTTTAACAGTAGCTTATTTGCTGTTCATCATCGGCTTAAAAGTAGATACGATTTCTGAGATCGTTGCCAGATTATTCCCAGTGCTTATTATTATTTCTCTCGTTGTTTTACTTGCTTACCAGAAGCACTGGAATATTCGCTCATTATCATTTTTGTTTGTAGTTTTTACGGGAGGATTTTTTGTTCAGGCAATCGCCTCAGAGACCAAACTTATTTACGGAGAGTTTACCTATGGAAATTCTTTAGGTCCAAAATTATTTGATACACCACTGCTATCAGGAGTTGTCTGGCTTTTGTTAATTTATACGACAGGATGCTTAATAAAAAATTTAAAAGTAGGACTGATGGCTCAGTGTTTTCTTGGTTCTTTCCTTATAGTAATGATAGATGTTTTAATAGAGCCGGTTGCGAGAGATTTAGATTTATGGAGTTGGAGGAAAGATACGATTCCACTTCAAAACTATTTTGCATGGTTCACTATTTCATTCATTATGTTTCTTTACTTTTTTAATCTTAAAGCCAAACTCAGGAATGAAATTGCAGCTTACCTTTTCGTAATTATTGCAGCTTTTTTTCTGCTGCTGAATATTATTATAATAAAATAGTTATTGAGTGGCTGTGTGTAAATGGACAACCTTATAGTTGTAAATGCAATAGTTATAATACACTCTCCCACCTCCTTGTGGACAACAGAAAATAAAAATAAAACCGGTTCTGCAATAAACCTTAATCTTTGAACGCTTATAACAGTTGTACATTTTGCATCTGCATTATGAACGATGAGTAATTCAATACAAAAGATGGAAGCCATATTTCAAAAAACTAAAGGAGATAAATACATCTGGCTTACAGTTATTTTTCTGACGCTTATTTCCATACTTGCTGTTTATAGCAGTACCGGTTCGCTTGCGTTTAAGTATCAGGGTGGGAACATGGAGTACTACCTTGTGAAGCACTTTGGGATTTTTTCATTTGGACTTTTGCTCATGTATTTGGCACATCGTATTAACTACAAACATTATTCACGCATTGCACAATTGTTGTTGATTATTTCCATTCCGCTGTTACTCTACACACTTCTGTTTGGAGTAGAAATAAATGATGCAAAAAGGTGGCTTTCTATTCCACTCGTCAATATGTCTTTTCAGACATCCGATCTAGCCAAGCTGGCGATTATCATGTATCTGGCGCGTATTCTTTCTAAGAAGCAGGATAAAATTAAAGACTTTCGTCACGGTTTTTTGCCGGTGATGGCTGCGCCAATAGTAGTCTGTGCGCTGATTGCACCGAGTAACCTTTCTACGGCGGCTATTCTGTTTTCTACTTGCCTGTTGCTGATGTTTATTGGACGGGTCAGTATGAAATATATTTCAATAATGATAGGCAGCGGCATTCTGGTTTTGGCGTTTATCATTATCATCGCCTTGTTCACTCCTTTCAAAGCAAGAGTGTTGACATGGGAAAGCCGTATCGAAAATTTTGCTGGGGATGCAAAAGGTTCTTATCAGGTACAGCAGGCAAAGATTGCGATTGCGAGCGGTGGAGTTTTAGGTAAAGGACCGGGAAGAAGTACACAGAGGAACTTTCTGCCCAGCCCATATTCAGATTTTATTTTTGCAATTATCATAGAGGAATATGGAATAGTAGGAGCGATACTGCTGATTGGGTTGTATCTGACCTTTCTGCTGCGATGTATTAAAATATTTGTAAAAAGTCCCGGTGCTTTCGGGGCATTTCTTGCCGTAGGATTAAGTTTCTCGTTAGTAATTCAGGCATTAATTAATATGGCAGTAGTGGTGAATCTGTTACCTGTAACAGGTGTTACACTTCCACTGGTAAGTATGGGGGGCACATCTATTTGGTTTACCAGTGTGGCAATTGGCATTATATTAAGCGTGAGCAGAAATGTTGAACAGGAGAACGAAGAAAAGAAAGAAGCCAATGCATAAATTAAAAGTAATCATAAGCGGGGGAGGAACGGGAGGACATATTTTTCCCGCTGTTGCTATTGCCAATGAAATAAAAAGCAAGCTCGGTGAACAGGCAGAGATTTTATTTATCGGAGCGCTTGGGAAAATGGAAATGGAGAAAGTGCCTAATGCCGGTTATAATATTATCGGACTGCCGATTGCAGGGTTTCATCGCAACTGGAAATCAGAGAATCTTTTACTGCCGCTGAAAGTGATAAACAGTTTGTGGAAAGGATTCAGAATAATTAATGCGTTTAAACCCGATATTGTTATTGGGGTAGGCGGATTTGCCAGCGGACCTGTACTTTTTATTTCATCACTGCTCGGTAAACCTACTTTGATACAGGAGCAGAATTCTTATGCAGGTGTTACAAATAAAATTCTTTCCAAATTCACTAAGAAAATTTGTGTGGCATATAATGGAATGGAAAAATTTTTTCCAAAAAACAAAATCATTATTACCGGAAATCCGGTTCGTAAAGATTTAACCAATCATACTGTCAAAAGGAATGAAGCGCTGGATTTTTTCGGACTTCATCCGGATAAAAAAACGGTGTTAGTGATAGGAGGAAGTTTAGGATCCCGAACAATTAATGAAAGCATCAAATGTCATTTGAATGAAATCAAGCACTCGGATATTCAGATGATTTGGCAAACGGGGAAATCGTATTTCAATGCAGCGAAACTTGCTGCTTATGATTACAAAGAACGAATCAAGGTATTTGAGTTTGTAAACCGTATGGATTATGCTTATGCTGCTGCAGATGTAGTGATTAGCCGCGCAGGTGCAACCTCCATTTCTGAATTATGTGTGGTAAAAAAACCGGTGATTCTTGTTCCTTCTCCTAATGTGGCAGAAGATCACCAGACAAAAAATGCTATGACATTAGTAAATCAAAATGCAGCATTGTTAGTGAAAGATGTGGAAGCGAGAAATAAATTAGTGCCGCTTGTAATTGACCTGATAAATAATGATGATGCAAAAAAATCGCTGGAAGAAAATATCGGTCGGTTAGCTATTCCTGATGCAGACGAAAAAATTGTGAAAGAAGTGATGAAACTGGTAGAGTCAAAAGTTAAACTAAATCCGGTTGCTACTTTCTGAAATGAATATCTTCGCGCAGTTAGCGTGGATCAGCAATGAATCTTTCTGAAATTAAAAGTATTTATTTTATCGGTATCGGGGGCATTGGAATGAGTGCGCTGGCAAGATATTTCAATTCAAACGGAAGAACGGTTTCCGGCTACGACAAAACTCCAACACCACTGACGGATGAATTGAATAAAGAAGGAATTAGAGTTCATTTTATTGAAGATGTAACACTGATTCCAAAAGAAGTTGATTTGGTTGTTTATACACCGGCTATCTCTGCGGAAAATATTGAATTGCAGTATTATCGTCAGCACAATTACAAAATAGTTAAGCGATCTGACTTATTAGAAGAACTGACGAAGGATATGTTCACCATTGCAGTGGCAGGTACGCATGGGAAAACCACCACCGTTTCTATAATTGCTCATCTGCTGAAGTCATCCGGCTATGATTGTACGGCATTTCTCGGAGGTGTTACAGTTAATTACAAAAGCAATTTTCTGATTGGGAAAAATAATGTGGTGGTTGTGGAAGCAGATGAATACGACCGTTCGTTTCACAAACTTCATCCTGATATTTCAGTAATTACCTCCGCTGATCCTGACCATCTTGATATTTACGGAACAGCCGATGAAGTAATTGAGTCATTCAGGCAGTTTGCATACAAGCTAAAAAAAGGAGGACATTTAATTATTAAAGAAGGGCTTCCGTTTATTAACAGACTGCAAGGATTGAATCTTCATCCGTATTCATTGCACAGCAGGAATGCAACATTCTTTGCAGCAAATGAAAAATTAGAGAATGGAACTTTCCGTTTTGATTTTCACGGAGCAGAAGATGAAATCAATAACATACATCTTGAAGTTGCCGGTTTGCATAATGTGGAAAATGCTGTGGCAGCAGCAGCAGTTGGAATATTACTAAAGATTTCAAATAATAAAATCCGTGAAGCATTACAGACATTCAAAGGAGTGAAGAGAAGATTTGAATACATTATCCGTCGTCCGGATTTCATTTACATAGATGACTATGCACATCACCCGGGCGAAATAAAAGCATTCCTGTCATCGGTGAGAAATATTTTTCCTGACAAAAAAATCACTTGTATTTTTCAACCGCATCTTTATACCCGCACACGCGACTTCGCTGATGGTTTTGCGGAAACACTATCCATTGCGGACGATCTGATTCTATTGCCGATTTATCCTGCGCGTGAATTGCCGATAGAAGGAGTAACTTCAGAAATGATTTTGAAGAAAACAAGGGCAAAAGAGAAATTGGTGGTGGAGAAAAAAGATTTACTGAATATTATTAAACAGAAAAAGTTGGAAGTGTTGGTGACTGTGGGTGCAGGAGATATAGATGCGTTTGTGGAGCCAATTAGGAAAATGTTTTTATAAATTTGCAATAATCTTCTTTCTATGAGAAACCCCACGATTAATACACTCATTGACGATTTCAATTCTTTGGAACTGAATGACAAGGAATTTGCTCTTGGCATAATCAGAAAAATGCTTGTGGAAGCAAAGAGAGACGCGATTGCGCGAAAAACAAAAAGTGCTATTGCGAATTTGAAAAAAGGAAAAGTAAAGCGCGGAACTTATAAAGACCTCTATAAAGATTTAGAGAATGATTAATCTTGTATGGGACACCGGATTCAAACGCGCATACAAAAAGGAAATCAGTAGGAGTCCGTCGCTGAAAAAGAAATTCTGGAATACGATTGAATTATTTTGTGATAATCCTTTTGATGCGCGGCTAAGAACGCATAAACTTACAG
>CAYRJA010000141.1:0-5387 GCA_964424455.1 uncultured Bifidobacteriaceae bacterium | reverse complement strand
TAGCGCCGGAGCCCTGAATGGAGGCATCATTGAACTGTACATTCATCGGTAAACATCCGGTAACAGATGAAGTATTGATATTCGCTTTTGGGGTGCAGTAAACAGTGACTGGTACAGTATCGTAAGATACTTCTGATAGCCCGTTTGTAACTTTCAGTACAACATTAAAAGTACCGCAGCCTAAATAGGTAACAGAGGGGTGAGTGAGAGTTGAATTCACTCCCGGATTTATACCAAAATACCATTCATAGGATAATGGAGCCACACCAGTTGATGTATTAGTAAATGAAACAGTAGCCGGATTGCAGTTTGTGCCCTGATAATTTACAATAAATGAAGACTTAACCTGTGCACGAAGTGAGATGAATTCAACCAGCAGGAAAACCATAGTGAAAAAACATCTACGGGCTACTTTCATAAAGATTTATCAGAATCGAAAATAAGACATCAAACAAAAAGAAAACTAATTACCTTTTGTGCTTTATCAACATTTTTCTATACCTCTAATAATTCACTTTTATCTATGATGTTAAGTAAAGATTTATTCTCTTTGCAATATGAGTATAATCACAACCCAACACGAACTGATTGTTTCCGAAATGGCGGAAAATTTAGTTGGCTCTGAAATCATAAAACTTGGAGCAGAAATCAATGAGAGAATCCGTAAAGGAGAAAAGATTTACAATTATACTATAGGGGATTTTGCACCAAAGGTGTTTCCGATTCCTGACGAACTCACAGAGGAAATTATTAAGGCATATAAAGAGAAGCATACCAACTATCCTGCAGCAAACGGAATCCTTGAATTGCGTAAGGCAGTTTCTTCTTTTTTGTACGATTATCTGAACCTTAATTATACTTCTGATGAAATATTAATTACAAGTGGTGCACGACCTGCAATTTATGCAGCATATACTACGCTGATTAATCCGGGAGATAAAATTATTTTCCCTGTTCCATCATGGAATAACAACCATTATACTCATCTTTCTTCCGGCAATGCAGTAATGATAGAAACACAGGCAGAAAATAATTTTATGCCTACGGCAGAGGATATTCGCCCTCATGTGATGGATGCCGCAATGATTGCGTTGTGCTCCCCCCTTAATCCCACAGGAACAACTTTCACTAAAAAAGGATTAGAGGAAATTTGCGATTTAGTGATAGAGGAAAATATGCATCGTGGTCATGGTGAGAAACCGCTTTACTTGCTCTTTGATCAAATTTATTGGGTGCTTTGTTATGGTGAAACACAACATTATAATCCGGTTTCACTTCGTCCAGAAATGCGTAACTATACTATTTGTATTGACGGATTGTCTAAATCTTTTGCAGCAACGGGTGTTCGCGTGGGTTGGACATTTGGCCCACAAAGAATTATGGATAAGATGAAAGCCATTCTGTCACATATCGGTGCATGGGCGCCAAAAGCGGAACAGGTTGCAGCTTCGCGATACCTTATTCAAAAAGAAAATGTCAGTAGTTTTCTTAATCATTTCAAAAAGGAAATTGATGACCGACTCCAATGCTTTTACAATGGCATTCAATCACTAAAAACACAAGGTCATCCTGTTGATGCAATTGCACCACAAGCTGCTTTGTACCTTACTCTCCGTTTTGATTTGAAAGGGAAATCCAAGCAAAATGGAGAAACCATTGAAACTACAGAGGACATTACTTCTTATCTTTTAGAAAAAGCAGGGTTGGCGCTTGTTCCATTTTATGCATTTGGCTCTTCTCATGAGTCCACATGGTATCGTTTATCAGTGGGTACTTGTACGCGAAAAGAAATAGATGAAGCATTGGATAAATTGAAAGTTGCTTTGGAAAAACTATCCTGATAATCCCATTGAAAAAAATCAGGTTCTATATTGTCTTTCTTCTTTTGGTTTTGTTTGGGTTAGTTGCCTATGAATTTATTTTTTATAGTAATGAAACATCGGTAGAAGCAAGTAAAGAATACAAGCAGGAAATAAAAAATGAAAGATTTTCACTAAGCTCAGTTATTGTAAGTTTAAAAAGTACTGCCCCGCTGGCAGGATCTGATGTTTACACAAAAATTTATATAGCAGATTCAGGAAAAAAATATTGTTCTGTTACAGATACAAAATTAACTTATCAGGAACATGAAATAGTTTCAACAGAAATTTCAGTTGCTACTAATGGCTTTATATACACTTACAATCCTGAGAAGAAAACAGGAATAAAATATGTAAATACAAAAAAGTCTCATCCTTTAATTATTGATTTTGCTTCTCTTGACCTGTTACAGTTGGAGTCACAGGGAATAGAGTTTACTGGTACAGAAACTATACTTGGCAAAGAGTGTCAGGTTTTTACTTTAAATAAACCGGAACTTAAAATGGAAGGCAGGTACTGTGTCTGGCAAACTATTCCACTCAAATACAGAACTATTATTGGTGATTTGGATTTGGAAATGGTTGCAACAAGAGTAGAAGAGAATGTTTCTATTCCGAAAAGTCTCTTTATTATACCGGACAATATTAAATTTAATTCTCTTGCAGGTGATTCAACATCATTGAATAAACCTGATTCTTCAAAGACTCAATAGTATCTCCCTTTTTTATCTGAATGGGTTCATCCCATATACATTCCATAGTTCCGGGCTGCAGTTGATAATTGCTTAATAATTTCTTTGAGTTACGAATCGTAAGTACGGCAATAGGCAATCCGGTTTGCAATGCCAGACGAAATGCACCGTCATAAAACTCCCCAAGAGGATTTTCAGTTTTGTTTCTCGTTCCTTCCGGATAGATGTAAACACTTATGCCATCATTCAGCGACTGAACCATTGAAGACATACTTCTTGCTCTATCCTCCTTACTTTTTCGGGAGACAGTGATGTATAGTTTTCTGATAATGTATCCGAACAACGGAATTTTAGTCAACTCAACTTTTGAGAGATAGCGAAATGTGTGTGGTGTACACAACGCACAAGCAGGAATGTCAAGCAATGAACAATGATTACTGACAAAAATATAAACCTGATTCCGGTTGAGTAGTTCTTTCTTTTTTGTTTTAACTCTTATAAGTAGCAAAGTAAAAAGAAAAGCAGATGCGGCTTTAGTTATCTTATGCGCAAGGTGAGGAGCATTCCTTTTTCCTCCAATGTTTAAACTAAAAATTATAAAATAAAATGGAATGAAAAGTATAACTGTAACAGAGAATGCAATAGCGCCCCAAATTCCCCATATTGTTTTCAGCATATATACTATTTGTATTATTCAGGGATTGAATGTGGTAAATAAATGAACATTCTCAAAATCATAAATATTATAAACTAAAAAACCCTCCCGTTAGTAGAGAGGGTTTTTGATATCCTTTATCTATCGTTATTTATTCAATACGAATCTGGAACTTGTTCTGTTGTTTCCTGAAATAATGTTTAAGGTATAAATCCCGTTAGGAACTGTTTCAGGAAGTTGTAAATTGGCATCAATCACTCCGTCCGGTGAATTTATCTGCTGATAGTAAATTATTTGCCCCAAAACATTGGTAACCAGAATGGTTGCTGATGCAGCATCGTAAACTGTAGTATTTACTCTTAACATTCCATTAGATGGATTTGGGTAAAGGATGACTGAACTTTCTGTAAGTAAGGTTTCTTCATTATTCTCCATCCTTGTTGTAGCAGGAATAATAAATGTAGAAATTTTAGTCCATGGTGAAGTGTTTGCTTCTCCGCAGATGTTTTTTACTCTATACTCATAAGTTAATCCCCGAGTTAGATATTGTACTATGATTGAAGTTTGCCGTGTACGGACTCTTGTCCATGATTGAGTACCGGCTACTCTGTAATCAAACCAATACATATTAGAGTAGCAATTCTCTGACCATGAAACCATTACTGATTTTTTAATCGGTGTAATAGATACATTTGCAGGAGCCATGCTTCTTGTAGTTCTACCCGACAGATAGGAATATCCCGCAGTATTTCCCATCGCACAATGACTGGATACTCCGAATTCATATTCTGCTTGTGGTACAAGTGCATTAAAAGTGTAACTCAGGTTAGCGCCTACATTAACCGGATCTGACCACACATCAGAACCATAAGGTCTGTAAGCTACCTGATAATAGGCGGCATTACTTACCGTATTCCAATTTAATGTGGCAGAACAACTTGCTATATCTGTAACAGTTATTGATGAGGGCTTAGAGATTTGCTCTTGTGTAATAGAAAATGAGTTGACAGAGTTTGCTCCACCTCCTGAAACTGTAACAATATAATTTCCTGCTGCCAATCCGGCGATATTCTGAGTGGTGGCGCCGTTTGACCATTTATACTGGTAAGGAGTAGTTCCTCCGGTTACACTAATATTAATATTCCCATTATTATAGCACAGTGGATTTGTTTTTGAAATTAAAGATATAGTCGGTGCAACAGGAGTTGTAGTTCCTGTTGGAGTGGGTGCGTAGGCAGTTCCAAGTACTGACTTTGTATCATTATTCTGAACAAAAGCGACTATCGCTAATTGATTCACATAATATACATTAGCCAATGCCCATGAAACATTTATCACTACAGAATCTCCTGCATTCATTATGGACGGTAGGGGCGTGCCGCCATTGTCAGGCAACATTTTTTTCATCACATTGGTGAAAGATTTTTGCCCGTTACTTCCCGGAGCGGTTGCATAAGAAATGTTTTTTTCAACTACTGCAATCTGGGCAACTAATTGTCCGGTGATTGTTGAATTGGCTTTCACTACAATACGGGCATAAATAGAATCGCTCTTTGCAGAGATTCTGTATGAAGCATTGATGTTAACAGGTGATGAAAGCGCGTAGGCAGCATCTATTGCCGACTGTGTAACCTCGCTCAAAAAATATCCTGTTCCTTCAAATCGTTGCTGTGGAGTACTGGTTACCTGATAATAAATAACCCTTGATTGGTTTTCACCTGCATTATGGCTATACATTGGGTCATAACCCGGGAAATTGGTATGATATCTAAGAGATACTACTTTCCCTTCATTTGCCTTTAATGTTGCATCAAAAGCTGGCTCTGAAAGAGCACAAGGGAAACAAGATGTGTTCGTAAATTCTTCCACTAATACTAAATGTTGAGCATTAGAAATTGTTGAAAGCAACAAAATTGTAAGAAAAAGATTTAAGAAAGTAATTTTTTTCATAATTATTGTTTAGTTAAAAATGGGTAACCAAATTGTATAAATGACAAAACGAAGTATTATTAAAAATGTTTCAGACATTTGAGAATCATTGATTTATTTATGAATATTAAGTATTCCACATTAATTAATTCTATCTCCATTATTTTGTATAATGAATTATTATTACTTATTGAAGGTTATTAAGATTTTTTACTATATTAGTTAGAGGGGTCTTTAAGGCAGAGATTTCAT
>CAYRJA010000140.1:0-5520 GCA_964424455.1 uncultured Bifidobacteriaceae bacterium | reverse complement strand
CAAACGGTAATAAAACTTATTCCCCTATTTTTGATTCATGCAACAACACCATTCAATATTGACAAAAATCTATCGCGAATTGGAGTCGTGTTGCTCGAACGGGTTGCGGGAAAGTTTATTAATGGAATATATGTTTTGGAGAGATACTTATCCAATGTGTTTTGATAATCTCTTTCCTCAATTTCATCCGGCTTTAAACCTTCCGCAAAATGAATGTAGTTGAGATATTCTTTAAAGTTTCTGTCTCTGCATTCTGTATTTAGAGAGATTTTATATCCATTTTGCTGATATTGACGGAAAAGAATTGAAATTGAAACTAAGAGAAAAGGATTAGAAAAGGTACACTCGGAAAAGTCTATACTAATTTCTTCCTGAGAATTGACTTCAGCTAATAGTCCCATAATACGAAATACTTCAATGATGGAATCACCGAAGTTATCTGTTACTCTTGATTTAACTCTAATAGTCATTTAGTTTTTAAATCAGATTCGTCTGCAGACAAAGCTAATTCTTTACGATTAGTAAGAGGAATGATAAATGTTAAATTAAATGTGTGGATTCAAGTTATAAGCTATTGCAATCTCAACTTGAATTCACATAATCGCTTCCATTTAATCGGTTGATAATAGTCGTTGAAATAGAGTTTTACCTGCCGAGTTTTCGATAAGATTTTATGACGAATTCCACATCCTTCCAAACAGAGTAATCTTTGGCATACAAAAAATTGAGACGGGTAACGACAGATTCATTAATGCTATGGCGGACGGCATCATCAGGATGAATCACTCCGTATTTAATGGCAGGAAGTTTTTCATCCGGCTTGCCATTGGTTTGTGCATATCCTACCCAGCTTTTCCGGTTGAACAGCACTGAAAAAATATTAGACAACAATCCCAAAGAATTTTTTACAATGAACAACTGAACCGGGAAAGTGACAAGGAAAAATAAACTCAGCAGCACATCGAGCAACCGCTTGTTGCGTTGGTTGGCATCGGTTACTATCGCCATGCGGATATCAATCGTGTATAGTTCGCCGGGCAAGTCTTTTGAATTACTGCCGATAATGCTCAGCGATTCTTCGGGTACAATTTTGTAATCCACCGCGCTTCCGATGGAAGTCATCCACGAAATAATCTGCTGTGAGGAAATATCTTTCGAGCAAAAAATAATTTCATCAGCTTTATAAATTTCTGCCAATCCTTTTAATTGATCGCCAGTTCCGAGAAATTCATCATTTGTATCTTGAATATTCTGAGCAGATTCTTTCGCTCCGCTCAGAATGACAGGCAAAACAAATCCGAGGAAATTGGTTTTCACTCTTGCTTCTTTTACTAAAGACAAAACCCGGCGGGCTTCATCATGCCCTCCGACAATTATCAATTTCTTTTCCTGCGTATCGCCTAAGTTAAGAGTGCCAAACCGGAAAAGGTGTAACAGCATACGCCACCCAATCATGGAAAACAAGGCGAACATAAATCCGAGTAAAATCATGGCGCGGGAAAAGCGCAGCGACTCATCCAAGAATCCGTAGCCGGCGGCAATCAATAGTGTGCCAATGAATAGCCCCCTTGAGATTTTTGACGGGCGCGTGTTTTTGTCGTAACCACCACTGAAATAAACCGAGATAAGCCAAATCAGAATGTAAGCAGGAACAATTACAGCCGTAAACTGTAACGGATAGGTAACGCCCTCTCCTCCTTTTGCATGGCTTTCCCAAAAAGTTTTCAGCAAGAACATACCGGCATAAAGAATGACCGCATCAAATAACGGTTGTGCTATTACTTTAACAAAGTGTGACAGCAGCGAAATGGCAGCACGGAAATAAATTGCCAGTTTCAGTAATAAAATAAACCATCCTGCTTTTTGTCCGCTAAAGTGTTTTCGTGCAAAAATGATCATTGCATTGTAAAACATCCGCACATAGTTGAGCGAACCTTTCTTGGTGCTTTCGCCCTTGTAATGAATGATTCGCGTTTCAGCGAAGTAATAATTCTTATATCCGGCTGTTACAATTCTGTATGAAAGGTCTATGTCTTCGCCGTACATAAAAAATTTTTCATCGAGCAGTCCGATTTCATCCAGAACCTTTTTCCGGATAAACATAAATGCACCGGCGAGCACTTCTACTTCATTTGTTTCATCGGGAGATAGATGACCTAAATGGTAACGGGCAAATGTTTTGGAATGAGGAAAAAGTTTTGACAAGCCAAAAGTTTTGTAAAACGCAACCGACGGAGAAGGAAATCCGCGTTTGGATTCGGGAAGAAAATTCCCTTTCCCGTCAAGCATTTTAACTCCCAACCCTCCCGCTTCGGGATGCTCATCCATAAAGCGGATACATTTTTCAAGCGTATCTTCTTCTACCACCGTATCCGGATTCAGCAGTAAAACATATTCACCTTTCGCCTGCAGGATCGCCTGATTGTTGGCTTTTGCAAAACCAACATTTGTTTTGTTCTCCGTTAAAATAACTTCATGAAATTTCTTGCGAATCATTTCCACAGAACCATCCACCGAATGATTGTCCACTACAAATATTTCCGAAGGAATATTCTTCACCGCTTTGCGGACAGACAGCAGCGATTGTTCAAGAAAAAACTTGACATTGTAATTGACGATAATAACCGAGAGCCGAATCATTCGCGGTTCACCAAATAGTTTTCGTAAGGAAGCCGTGTTGCAATGGAGCGGGCAAGCGTGAGGTCATCTACATATTCCAACTCACCGCCGAATGCCACGCCGCGTGCAATCGTAGTAATTTTCAGAGAAGGAAACTCATGCAGTTTGCGCGAGATGTAAAAAATAGTGGTGTCGCCTTCAATGGTTGGATTCAGCGCCATAACCACTTCATTGCACTCGTTTGATTTCACACGCTCAATCAGCGAAGTAATATTTAATTCTTCTGGACCGATTCCCTCAAGTGGGCTAATCACTCCGCCCAGCACATGATACACGCCATTGAATTGAGCCGTTGCTTCAATTGCCATCACTTCGCGCGCACTTTCCACCACACACACGAGTGAATGATTACGCGCGCGGTTGGAACATATACTGCAAACATCGGTGTCAGACAGGTTGCCACAAGTGTTACAGGTTTTTATTTCATTCCGAAGACGAGTCATAGCATCAGAAAACCGGTGAACATTTTCACGGTCTTGACGGAGCAGGTGTAACACCATTCGCAATGCTGTCTTTTTGCCAATCCCCGGCAGTTTTTCAAACTCACTTACTGCATTTTCAATTAATCGTGAAGGAAAATTCATGGGATAAAAGTAGGTTTTTTTGGGACGAGGAAGTTGCGCGGAATATTATTGCTGTGGAAAGGAAATTGTGTTCTATCGGGGTTACACGAAGTGAACTCCGCTATTATCATAGCTGAGATTGCAGAGGAATCCACAAACACGCGGGGTTCGCAAAATGCGTAAACCCGCTGGGACAAACTCATGTTAGAGAATAAATTGTTGTTGGTTCAGCCGCTTGTCGGTCAGGAGACCCGACAAGGGTAGGGGCGTTACCAACAAGGGTGCAGAGAGTAATTATATAAGTCCTTTAAACTCTATTTGTATTTCCCCGCTGCTGCCGGATCTTCTCCCTCGCCGCTGTCAGGTCTCCTGACCGACAGCTAAAATGAACGGTAGTAGTTATATTTACACTAAATAAAGGAAACCGGTATTAAATATTTCTATTGGTTTGTTGATTAAACTGCTTGTCGGTCGGGAGACCCGACAAGGGCAGAGAATCAGACTAATCAGTGGTTCAGACCTTTTATTCTTTCACCCACTTCTAAAATGAACGGAAGTAATTATATTTACTCTACATGAAAAAACAGGTATTAAATATTTCTATTGGCTGGTTGGTTAAACTGCTTGTCGGTCGGGAGACCCGACAAGGGCAGAGAATCAGACTAATCAGTGGTTCAGACCTTTTATTCTTTCACCCACTTCTTCACCACTGTACTGCTGGATTCATTTTTTATTACGACGAAGTAAATGCCGACAGGCATATAACTAACATTGATGGTAGTTTCTTTTCCTGTTACAGCTTGATGATAAATAGTTCTACCGAGTAAATCTTTTAGCTCGATTTCATTTATAGGAAGATGGGAGGTAATGGAAAGGAAGGAAGAGGCAGGGTTGGGAGAAAGGTTTAAGTAACTATCGGACGATACATGCAGAATTCCATTGGTACAGTCGTTCCCGCCGGTTACAGTGATTAAACCCCATTTATTATTTTTAAACTGAAATGGCTGCCCATTGTCCACGAATAATCCAACACTGAAAGTTCCCGTGGTGTTGTAACAGATTTCCGGCGGATGTTGTCCAATAAATGACGATGGAGTTCCGCCCTGGAATGACCATGACCATAGCTTAACAGATGGACCGGAAGTAATGCTCTTATCCGCGAATTGAATACAACTGTCTCGGCAGATGACCAAAGTATCAGGTGCAAAATCAGCTGTAACAGAACTCCAGTCCGGTTCTTTGCCGACATATTCAACCGAACAATCCGGATAAACATAAAAAGTCCAATACGTCCGGCAAATGCAACCTGATAAGCAGTCACCGTAGCCATAAGAGTAAATTAATTCGACAAAATCCGTATGAACTGAATCCTGAATGTTATTGCCGTCGCCAATTTGGACAAAAGCAGGGCCCGCCCAATAGACCGTTGACACCTCTTTAAACAACTTTATCAATGGGGAGCCATTAATATTATTGTCGGAAATAAAAGATACATAATGGTAACGGTCGTATTTCGATCCGTAATAATCATAAATATGCAGATGATATTTTGAAATTAAATAATCAATCGTATCATTTCCTGTAACAAGGTTCCCTGTCTTTAACTGGTGCATCCAATTTAAAGAGGAATCTGCCCCTACAGATACTCCTTTAATATCTTCATAGCGGGAATGAATATCATACATCTTTACCACAGTATCTCTTGCCGGTAAAGAGGTTGCGTTATAAACCGCCATCAGGGCATTTAATACCGTATCAGACCAGGGTTTGAAAATGAGTACGGAGTCTTTATAAGTTGTCATGGTTCTGTTTGTCCTTCTTACCGTAAGCCGGTCAGCATCATCCTGATATTTTGTTTTTATACTGTCGGGTGCATCACAGGAAGAGGGAACAAGTTGCGCATTACAGTAACTGAAAAAGAAAGCAATAGCGATTGTAATACTCGAAGTCTTTTTCATCTTTCAATATAATTTCCTATAAATGTAATTCATTTGTCTGAATCCCCGCTCAAAACACTATAGAGCAACTTGGCGGGTACGGGAAGAGACCCGTTGATATTCAGCGCTCTCCTTACTGTAACACTTTCTAAACTATCTTTCATGTCGCCTATCTTTTACTTGCTTCAATTCATTGATTGGCGGAGGGGATTCCGAAGTGGAAACCCTACTGAGACGGAAGTTAATAAACGGCTGAAGCCGTTGGTGGGAGAATTTATCTTTTGTAGCCCACGATTTAAATCGTGGGCTACACAGCAATTTTATTCCCTCCTCTCCTGACC
>CAYRJA010000139.1:0-5524 GCA_964424455.1 uncultured Bifidobacteriaceae bacterium | reverse complement strand
TGAACGTATAAAAAATTAAAAACAACCATCCTGCCATAAAACACAAACCTCCAAGAGGTGTGAGCGGACCCAGCCACTTCCAGATGTTGCCGCTGAGCGATGACAATGCAAGTCCATAAATGGAGCCGCTGAACAGCACTGTTCCTGCAATGAAAAACGATGAGCTTCTCTTCAGCCATTTGCTGTCATCATTGATTACGGCAATCACCATCACAGCAAGGGTATGAAAAAACTGATAATACACTCCTGTTTTGAAGGCATCCATCATTTCGGGACTCAGCAATCCTTTGAGCTGATGTGCTCCCATGGCACCCAGCGCTACTGCGCAAATGCCTGATATGGCGGCAAAACGGATCAACTTAATTTTCATGATTCCTTTGCTCCTTTCTCGCCCACAAAGTGATGTTCGTCTTCCTTAAACAAAACATTGAAAGTGGTAAGGCTACCATAGATGCGTGTAAGATACTGCTGCAGATTTATTTTATCTTCTTCAGAGAGTTTGTCGTGTGCATTGATGCGTTGTTCCATCACACGCAGGCGGTCGCGCGTCATGATGATTTTGTTGAAGAACACATCCATCGGAATTTCCTTTGGTTTCATGGAAGGGTTGCCGGGATGCAGCACCACCTTCCCTCCTGTCCAGCGGCCGTGCAGCGGCACTGTTTCCTGCAGGTCGGAATATTTTTTTATGATATCGGTAAACATCCGTTGCACATCGGCATAACTTACCTGATCGTCAGCAGTTGGTTGTGCATCTATCACTTCAATGTTCTGATAGCTTTTAGCTACTTCAATTTTTCCGCGTTCGGTAAAAACGGTGATGTAGGTTTTGGGTTTTACATTGATGATGACACCCACACCAAATTCGGGGTGACGTATGCGTGATCCAATTCCAAGTTCTTCCATAATTTAATCCTGTCTTTTTATTATTCTGATTATTTAATTCCCAAACTATCCAGCTCTCCTGTGGTAACAGAGGGAGGCATGATGTTGTTTTTAAGTTTAAACATCACCAGGTTTGCAGTTTTTGCTGCATCGTCTTCAGATGTAAATCCGCGGTTACCCATTACAGCAGGAATATTCGGTTGATGTACCATCATCCTTCCGTCCACAAAAATATCGTAGCCAAAGCCTCCCGGTGCGGAATCATTGGCAAACGTTTTATACGAAATGTTGTTGAGCGATGGGGTTGTGTTGTTCTCCTGAGGTTTGTTTTTATCACCTGCACAGGCAGCCACACCCAACAGCGCCATCAGCAGCAATCTGTTCATGATGTTTTTTTTCCAAAGCTACACTTTAAGAGTGAAACTCAGGGATAACTTTGGATCAGTTCAGGTAGAATTTAGTAACGAAAGGATGTGAATTAACAGCAGTGGCCCTGCACAGATAAATGCCTTTTGCCATGACATTAAGCTGAAAAGTATAAGTCTGACCGGCATCCAAATTTTTTTCAGCAATCAGACTTCCTGCCGTATTTCTGATTTCAACAGTTATTGACTTCTGCGCATGATTAGTTACAGTCATTATTTTTTCTGAAGCAAAATACTGAGTAATGACAGGCAATTCTGTTGAAGGAGAGTTAATGGCGGTGACAGTGGATAGTTCCCATAAATCGTTGTAACAATTTCCAAATGCATCACGTCCACCACAGAGATAACCTTTATTATTGATGGTAAACCCATCTGCAGCATATCTTGGTAAACCTGGGCATGATGGCACATTTGTCCATGTATTATTTGAAACATTATATGAATAAAAATCATTATAGGAAACCTGATGATCATATCCACTCCCTAACACACCCATCCCATTCAATACAAATGCAACTAATGCATGGCGAGGTGCCCCCGGCATACTGGCGACTTGCGTCCATAAATTATTGGATGGTGAAAATGCCCAACAATCGTTATAATTTGTCGACCCCGAAGAACCACCTGTAAAATAACCAACCCCATTAATTTCAAAAGCTGCAAGACTTTGCCGTGCAGTTCCCGGAAAATCTGCCATTTTCAACCATGTATTGGAAGCAGGAAAATACTGATAAATATCCTTTTGTAAAGGCGTGAAACCAAATCCGATAAAACCATTATTTCCGATTGTAAGACCACAAGCATCATATCGTGCTGAACCTATAAAATTTGCCTTGACTGTCCATGCATTAGTCAATGGGTCGTATTCATAAAAATCTCTCAATTGCGTACCACTTGTTGTCCATCCTGTTCCTGCATATCCCTTATTACCAATACTGAATGCAGCAGCACCATAACGAGAGTTTCCGGGCATATTTGCTTTTTGTGACCATGAATTTGCAACAGGATCATATTCCCATAAATCATTAAAAGTACTTGCCATATTAATATTCATGCCCGTTCCAAAATACCCTTTTGAACCAATAGTAAATGCAATTGCTTCATTTCTTGGAAAACCGGGTAAACTTGCCTTCTGAGTCCAAACATACTGCTGTGCGTGAACTGTTGTTGTAATAAGGAGTAAAAGAATAATTTTATTCATAACCTTATCAAAGTATTTAAAGTTTTTCAATCCGTATTTATCATTATTTTGAACCAAAAGATTATAATCAAATATAGAAAATTACTAATAACTAAGCAATTAAAATATTTAATTAAAACAAATTTTTAAGAGTCCATATAATAATATCAATTTTCTATAAAAAATTTCCCTCGCGAAAGAATATGATGGGAATTTGATATTTCATAAAAATAAACTCCCTGCACAATGTTTTTCGGAATATTGTATGATTTTTCACCTGCAACAATTTCATGTGCAATTATTCTTGCTCCATTAAGATTATATATTGCTAATAAATTCGCTTTATTATTTGAAGGAAAAATAAGTGAAGATGTTTTCCTATCGTAAATAACTGAATTTAGTTCAGTATTGTGGTCAACGAAGGATGTGGTGTTTGAGAATTCCCATAAATCATTTAAAAATCCATTAAATGCTTTGCCACATGATATATAACCAACATTTCCAATTGTAAAATTAGCTGCATGCCTGCGTCCTAGTCCGGTGAAAACCGGTACAATGTTCCATTGATTTGTTGAAGGGTCATATGAAAGGCCATCATTAAAAAACGAACTCCCATTACTACCTGTATATAATAGACCCATACCATTCAAAGTAAATGCTGATGCACCATATCTTGGACCTGCAGGAAAATCAGTTAATTTAGTCCATGAATCAGATAGTTGATTAAATCTCCACAAATCATTATACTGTGTATTCCCATCTACACCTGTAGTTACATAAGCAGTATCATTTATTACAAATGAAGCAGCACTTTGTCGACCATCACCTGAAAAACTATTTTTTAATTGCCAGATGTTATTAACAGGATTGTACTGATAGACCTGTTTGGTAATAGGAAAACCAGTAACAATATATCCTAATGAATTAACAGAAAACGAAACTGCAGTATAAACAGACGGGCCTGTAAAACTTGCAACCTGACTCCACTGATTAGTAACTGGGTTGTAAGAATAAAAATCCATTAATCCTTGATTATTACTATTCCAGCCTAAACCTACATATGCAATATTATTTATGACAAAAGAACTTGCTCCATATCTTGCATTACCAGGCAAAGATGCCGTCTGACTCCAGCTATTACTCATAGGATCATATTTCCAAAAATCTCCCAAGACTATATTATTGTCATCAATGCCTGTTCCAACATATCCATATTGACCTATAGAAAATCCAACCGGTGCCTGACGGGTAATAGCCGGTAAATTTGCTTTCTGTGTCCAGACATAATTCTGTGCACAGGCAACTGACGTTATAAATAATAAAAGCAGTAATTTTTTCATAACTGAGGGGATATATCTTTTGCGAATTTAATAAATTAATTTCTGAATACGAATAGCGAAAGTTTATTTTTTAAAAAAAATACTACAGTTCGCGAGGAAAACCCGGCAGGTCGAGATAGCTCCTGCTGGGTTGCGCGAAAGAAAAAATTTACATCTTCTCATTTCCAAAAGATTTCACCCATCAGGAATCTGCGATAACCTTACGGGTGAAATTCGCTACCCGAAAGAGTAGAAAAAAAATCTTTCTATTCATCTATCCTTTCAATTTTTCAAACAGGTCAAAAAGTTTTCTCTGACGTTGTTCTGCAGAATAATTTTCACGGATATGGCTGACTGATTTTCTAGACAACATTTCTGTATCTGCCTTCAATGCCTGCAGCATCACCTGACGCAACTCCTCCTCACCATACTTTTTCACTACAAAACCACAACTGCCTGCAATGTCAGGCAATGCATTCACATCCGATACAATGGGTACACAACCTCCCAACATGGCTTCACAAACTGCATTCGGAAAACCTTCGCTCAATGACAGCTGCAGATAAAATTGATGAGATGCATACAAAATCTTCAGTTGCTGTTGCGACTGAGGGGGCAGACAGATAATATTTCCGGGAAGTGCCGGAAACTGATATCCCTTTTCCACTCCGACAATGGTAAAGGTGCATTGTGGAAAATGTACTGCCACCCGCAGAATCAAATCAATACCCTTTAGCTGATTGATATTGGATGTGCCGATGCCTGCAGCAACGGTAAGAAATGAATGAGGTTTTCTTTTTTCGACTGCTGTATATTCATCTGCATTAAAACCATTGGGAATAACGGTGTAGGGGGTGGCGAAGTTCTTTACAAAACAGGCTATGCCCTGCTCCGGAAATCCTGAAGGATGATAAGTATAAGGAGAGCGAATAAGTGAAATATGTTTGGGTGCAAGATGTGTGGCATTACGTGCGCTGAAAGCAGTGGCGCGGGCAAGTTCAGTTTTACAAAAATTTCCATAGTGGATGGAAGGAAAATAAGCACAGTCTGTACCGGCTAAAAAAATTATGGAAGGTTTGCGAAAAAGCTTTGAGAAAATAACAGGCAATACCGAATGCCATGCTGCCAGCTGACAAACTAAAAGTTTAGTTGAAAAAATATGGCGGCATAGAAAAACAAACTGAGCAATGAAACGGAATGGGATTAGAACTTTGTGAGAAGGATTGAACTCAAATGAAATAACACGGTAACGGGATTGCAGCAGTGCAATGTCGCGCTCTACAAAGGTTGAACGGTTGGGAAAGAAAAAAAGAATCTTACTTTTTTTTTGCATTCTAAAATATAATCAAGCGAAAGTAAATTAAAAGGTCATACGCCCAACGGAAGATGCAGAGGGATTGCTCGCGCTGACCCCTGAAGGGGTGACTACTCTCAACGAGACTGATGCGCGTCTGTGCCCTTTAGGGCTACGGGTGCGCGGTGGAAAAGTGAATGAACATAATTTTTTGTTGAATAATTTTTTTAGGACGAGTCATCGCTCGCGCTCACCCCCAACCCCTGAAGGGGTGACTACACACAACGTATTTGATGCGCGCCTGCGCCCTTTAGGGCTACGGGTAAGCGGTGGAAAAGTGAATGAGCTAAATTTTTTGTTGAATATTTTTTTTAGGACGAGTCATCGCTCGCGCTCACCCCCAACCCCTGAAGGGGTGACT
>CAYRJA010000138.1:0-5800 GCA_964424455.1 uncultured Bifidobacteriaceae bacterium | reverse complement strand
TACAGAAGCTAAGCCAAATGAAACCAACCGTACCAACGCATGAAAACGTACAATAAAATAATAACTCTCATCGCCGTAGCTCCATATTGAATGTGATAAATGCTCAAGTCCAGGTCGTGGAGGAAAGGTGCAAGGCAGAAAAACTAATTTTAAATAGATAACCGGGTTGCTAAAAATAGAATAGTACGCCTGAATGGTTCCCTGTCTGAACATGCACAAAGAATCACCTCCACCATATTTTTCAACCATTAGATACCAATAGAATATCCCGGAAATTATTTTGGCTATGAATAACAGAACAATCCACTTACTCCTGATACCAAATTCTGAAAAATATTTTGACTTCAGAATGAAAAAAGTAAACAGCGCTACATAAAAACCGAAGACAAGCATCTGAAACACTGCGTAAGACTACAAAAGTTTTATCTTAATTTTACTGTAACAGATTATTTTTATGTATCAACCGGCTACGAATAGTTTCATAGTAGTATTAAACTGTTTGTAATTTACAGAGTATCAATTCTCATAATTAATATCCACGGAACTTGTTTTACTGATTATCTTGTTGCCGAAAAACAAATATGTCCGGCTATTTCAACCAGGATAAATTCCGACAGGCAATTGCACTGATAATTATTTTGGTGCTGTTTATTTTCCTGTTCATCAGCTTAAAAAATATTTTCAATGCATTTTTGGGAGCAGTTATTTTTTATGTACTGTTTAAACCAATGATGCGTCATTTGATAAATGAACGCAAATGGCATAAAGCGGCAGCAGCTACACTTATAATTTTTATTTCATTTCTTTTAGTAATAGTTCCCTTGTCATCACTCGGCTATATTCTTTTCAGTAAAGTGGGCAGCGTAATCAATGACCCATCGTCGCTGTTACAGGGATTACGCGACTTTGACGATCGTATCCGCGAGAAAACAGGCGTGGAATTGATTTCAGACACAAATATCCAGAAACTTCAAAATGCAGCGTCCAATCTGATTCCCGGAGTACTTAATTCCGCATTACAGATTATTTCAAATATTATCATGATGTATTTTATCCTTTACTATTTGCTGGTAAATATTGGCAAAACAGAAATGGCAGTAAGAAACTATCTGCCTTTCAGTAAAGAGAATGCTCAACTATTTTCACAAGAACTGGACTCCATGACACGCAGCAATGTAATTGCTGTTCCGCTGGTTGCTGTATGCCAGGGAATAGTGGCAGGAATCGGATTTGCCATATTTGGATTACATCAACCGTTTTTTTGGGGAGTAATGTGCGGATGTTTTTCTATTCTTCCGGTTGTTGGTGCAGGAATAATATGGTTACCCGCAGGTGTTTTCATGCTGTTAGGACTTGGTGAAACATGGCAAGGTGTTGCCATATTGATATATGGAGTATTAGTAATATCCACTGTTGATAATGTGTTCCGGTTTCTGTTTCAAAAAAGGTTTGCTAATGTCCATCCGGTAGTAACCATCTTCGGTGTGATAGTCGGGTTAAACTGGTTTGGTATTCCGGGACTTGTATTTGGACCTTTACTTATTTCTTATTTACTGATTATGCTCAAGATTTACAAGAATGAGTATTTAGATTAAGTGGAAATTACCAGTTACTATCAGTCTTAAAGTTCTATACCACATAAACACAAACCAATTCACTAAGGGATTTTATTTAAAGAATAATAACCAATAACAAACTCCGATTTCCCAGTTGAATCCTTTTTTGTCTGGGGTAAATAATATTACATTAAAGCAATTGCATTGAGTTTAGAGTATTCAGATTTTCGTAGATGTTACAGATTACCGTTGCTATTGATACGGAAGTTATTCCTCCATATCATAAGGGAAGAAGGCATCTTCTAAGTGATAGATATCTGGTTTCCCGTTCTTCATTACTATAGAAATTATATCAAAGCGGACATCCATTTCAATATTGTTACGGTCTAGATACTCTTCTGCGGCAAGTGCAAGATTCTTTTGTTTGGCTATATCTACGGAAGATTCAGGATAACCAAAATGGTCTGTGCTGCGTGTTTTTACTTCTACAAAAACAATGGTATTGTTTTGTTTTGCAATAATATCCACTTCTGCGTGATTGAAATGCCAGTTGATTTCAAGAATTGTATAACCCTTTTTTTGTAGAAACTCTAAAGCGGTTATTTCTCCTTTAACCCCCAGTTCGTTGTGTGCAGCCATAAAATTGTTTGAGTATCTTAGCGCCAAAATAATAAACTATATGGATAAGTTGATAGAAAGTTTTTCAAAACAGTTATCCGAAGCTATTGAAATCGGCCGTAAAGCAATACTGACACCACAACATTATGAAATTAAGAATGTAGTAGTAGCCGGATTAGGCGGATCGGGAATAGGAGGGAATATTGTTTCGGAACTAGTAGCCGATAAGATGAAAGTACCAATGGTGATATGCAAAAATTATTTTCTTCCTGAATTTGTAAATGAACATACCCTGTTGATTATTTCTTCTTATAGCGGAAACACGGAGGAAACAATTCATGCGCTTGAAGCAGGTATCAACCGGATGAGTAAAATTATTTGTATTACATCAGGCGGTTCTGTTCAAAAAATAGCAGAGAAGGCAGGATTGGATTGCATTCTGATTCCGGGAGGAATGCCGCCGCGGGCTTGTTTGGCTTATTCATTTGTTCAGCAGCTTTATGTACTGTTTCATTATCGTTTGATTGATTTGGGATTTGAAGAAGGAATAAAGGACTCTATCAAATTACTTGACAAACAGGAGAAGAGAATTCAGAAAGAAGCAATGCGTGTTGCAAAAAAGTTGAACAAAAAAACTCCGGTGATTTATACCTGTGCAGGAATGGAAGGTGTGGCAGTTCGTTTTCGTCAGCAGTTGAATGAGAATTCAAAGGTGCTGGCGTGGCATCATGTTATTCCCGAAATGAACCACAATGAATTAGTCGGTTGGCGCAGCAAAGGAAAATATGCCGTAGTTTTTCTCCGAAATGAAACGGATTATGAACGAAACCAATCACGAATAGAGATTGCAAAAAAGGTGATTGAAGAATATGCAAAAACAATTATCGAAATTAATTCTAAAGGCGACAGCATGATTGAATGTATGCTGTACCTGATTCACCTTACTGATTGGGTTTCTTTCTATCTCGCAGAAATGCGTAATGTAGATGCAACTGAAGTAAAGGTGATTGATCATTTGAAAGCAGAATTAGCAAAATAAACATCACTTTTCTGGAAAGGAAAAAACACATACAATCCGGTATTCAACTTTCGGATAAAAATTTTATCCCGGAGCAGGCATCTGATTTCAGTCTGATTATTTATCTGAACACAGATCAGTTGGTCTTTTCTGTAAATGATATAGCGTCAAGAAAACTGTTACACTTACAGTCATTTACCTTTTTTAATATTATACAGCAGGACGACTGGGTGAAGGCAGTAAAATCTGTAATCAACAATGAGCCATATTTGAAATTGCCTTACGGAAAAGTAACAGTTGAATATCTGACACAAGATATGACACTTGTGCCTGATACTTTATTTATGAAAGAAAATAAAGAGGAGATATTTAACTTCAATTTGTCAGATACAAAAGATGCGACAGTGCGAAGCACACCATTTACCGGTACAAATTCCCAGATTATTTTCTCTGTTCATAAAGAACTGAACTCATTTTTTGAAGACACATATCCTTCTTTAAAAATAACTCATGCAATAGTTCCTTTAGTAAATACTCTGATGAATGAGGCGGAAGACAGCACGGCGCTGTACATTTATGTTCAACCTTCTATTATGAAGGTTATATTAATGGACAGGAAGCAGGTTAGATTCTGTAACATTTTCCGGTACAAGACGCCGGAAGATTTTATTTATTACCTGATGTATGCTGTTCATCAACTGGAGTTGGATAATGAAAAAATCCGGCTTATTCTGCTTGGAGAAATAATTGAAGACTCTGCTATTTACAAGCAGATTTACAAATACATTCGTAATATTTCCTTTGGTAAACGACCTGAACAGGTACAACTTTCAGATGTATTTCAACTTCCGCAGCAATTCTATTTTAACTTATTTTGTGAAGTATAAATCTGAAAGTGTAAGCGGTTTGAATACGCATCTCAGATTATTCTGTAATTTAAACAGTACAATATTACCATGCGCATAACCGGTGGAATTTTAAAAGGCAGAAGATTTCATCCGCCGTTGTTAGAACATACAAGACCTACAACTGATTTTGCAAAAACGGGTTTATATAACATACTTGTAAATAACTTTAGTTTTGAGGAAGTGTCTTTTCTGGATTTGTTTTCAGGAACAGGCGCACACTCGCTGGAGTTTGCCTCACGAGGATCCTATCATATTGTCAGCGTTGATAAAGATTACAAGTGTGTTACTTTTTTGAATAAGATGAAAGCAGAATGGAAACTGTCACAGTTAGAAGTACATAAGACTGATGTTTTCAAATTTATCAATACTTGCCATGAATCTTTCGATGTGATTTTTGCAGGACCGCCTTATGCTTTGGATAAGATTGACCAGTTTCCCGATTTGATTTTTGAAAAACAAATATTAAAGGCAAACGGTTGGTTCATTCTTGAAACAGATCCCCACCATAACTTTGATCATCATCCACACTTTCTCCGGAAGAGAAATTATGGTTCAACTATTTTCCATATTTTCGCTGTTACAAAATCAGATAAACTACTGACTGGTGAATAAGCGCATTGCAATTTTCCCGGGTTCTTTTGACCCCATGACTATCGGTCATGTAGATATTGTACATCGTGCATTACCTCTGTTCGATAAGATTATTATTTCTATTGGTGTTAACTCACAGAAGAAATATTTATTCCCGATTGAAAAGCGCATTCACTGGATAGAAAAGATTTTTGAAAAGGAAAAAAGTGTTACAGTGGATTCATACAGTGGGCTGACTGTTGATTTTTGTAAAAAGGTGGAGGCAGGTTATATTTTACGCGGACTTCGTTCACCCGCTGATTTTGAATATGAAAAGGCAATTGGTCAGATGAACCGGTTGATGAAGCCGGAGATTGAAAGTGTTTTTTTTCTGTCGCAGCCGCAATATACGCCCATTAGTTCAACCATTGTGCGTGATATTATTATCAACGGCGGAGATGCATCTCAATTTGTTCCTGAAATAATTGCAAAAGACTTATCCGGTAAATAATGAAAAAAGAAAGGAAGCCTGAAAGTTTTATTCGTCAGCCCAAATACCCTGGAGGAAAGAAGGCGCTGGATGAATTTATTAAATCCAATATGCAATACCCCGAAGAGGCATTAAAAAACAAAGTAGCCGGCTCTGTTACAGTTTCTTATGATGTGGATGTGTTCGGTGAAGTATCCAATGTAAAAGTTAAACATGGTATTGGGGATGGCTGTGATGAAGAAGCGGTACGGTTAGTAAAATTGCTTCGCTATGAAAAGAAAAAATATAAAGGATTGCGAGTTACCTTTCATAAAAGTATTGTTATCCATTTTCGTTTACCGGATGCAGTAACTATTCCACCGCAGAGTTTCATTATTAATTATCAATATAGTGAATCAACTCCTGCATCAAATTCCGAAGGAACTGTTTCTTACACAATCATTACAGACAAATCCTGATTTCAGCTTTAAGCACCGGAAGCCGGCTCTACAATTACAGCTTCTGATTCTTACTGCTATCTTAGCACACAAAATATCATAAATTAGATGATACCCTTTTCACCTCCGCGTATTGATCAGGAAATTATCAATGAAGTAGTAGAAGCATTAAAATCAGGATGGATATCTACAGGTCCCCGGAC
>CAYRJA010000137.1:0-5996 GCA_964424455.1 uncultured Bifidobacteriaceae bacterium | reverse complement strand
AGTTTTTTTGCAAATATCCCACTTTCTTATGTAAGCGACAATTTGGTATGCACCCAGAGAAACATTTGATAATAACTATATAGCGAATATTATTATAAAATTCTTTCCGTTCTTTGCTTCATAATGAGCGAATCAAAAATTATTTCAATTCATCAACCGAATTTTATTCCGTGGCCCGGATATTTTTATAAGATTAATTCTTCTGAATCGTTTGTAATTCTGGATAGCGTAGAATATCAGAGTGGTAATGCATCTTCTATTACTAACCGTACAAAAATTAAAACTGCGAACGGAGAGCTAATGATAGTAGTGCCGGTAAAAAAAAATTCTCCAAGTAATCTTATTAAAGATATAGAGATTGACAATCGTCAGCCATGGAAAGTGAAGATGCTGAAGACGATTCAGTTTGCTTACACGAAAGCGCCTTTTTTTAAAATATGTTTTCCTGATTTTGAAAATCTGCTAAATCAGAATTGGGAGAAGCTTTCTGAATTAAACACAGCACTTATTCTTTTCATTGCAGAAAAACTGCAAATAAAAACACAGATAGTAAAATCATCAGAAATGAATCTTACGAACGAAGACCGCAATGGTCGTCTGATAGAGATTTGTAACAAGCTGAATGGAACAATTTACCTGTCAGGCAATGGTGCCAGAAAGTACAATGATGAAAATCTTTTTCATAGTAACAGTATTGAACTCAGATACACAGGGTTTACTTCTGTTCCTTATTCTCAACTACACGGTGATTTTATCGGCGGATTAAGCATACTTGATGTTGTGCTTAACTGTGGATGGGATAAAGCAGAAGAAATTATTTCAAAGTGAAACAGGATTTGACAAGAACAGAAACTAAACAAACAGTTTAAAATCACTTTTTGTAACTTTGAACTGAAATTATAAAAAAATATACTATGGAAGCAACCAGTATTGGAGTGTATGATAGTCATGAGAAAGCATTTGATGCTGTTAAACAACTAACCGACAACGGATTTACGGATAAAGAAATATCAGTCATCTGGAGTAAAGAGAAATACGATGACCTTGAAAAGGAAGACAGAAAAATTACAGAGATTGAAACAGTGGAAATGGGTGCTGGCGTTACAGTAGGAGCTGTATTGGGGTTGCTTACGGGAGTTGGAATATTTACAATTCCGGGTTTCGGTTTTATCTATGGAGCAGGCGCTATTGTCGGCGCTATAGCAGGTGCAGATTTTGGATTGATTGGCGGCAGTTTGATTGGCGCACTTTCGGTTTCGGGAGTAAAAGAAAAGCATCATCACGAAAAATATGATGCCCATCTAAAACAGGGACACTATCTGCTGTTAGTTCAGGGAAGCAAGGAAAGAGTAGCAAAAGCAAAAGATATTTTAAACACACACGCTCAACATATTGAGCTGAATGTCCATTGATCATTAGCTCAATAGAGCTTTATTAATAGTTCTTCTGTTAGCTAAACTTAGAAGAGAGAAGGAAGAATAAACATTACGGTTTTCTTTTCTTATGCAGCATTACCAGCTTTGAATACTTCATATAATTATGCCGGCATAGTTGTCTGCTAATTATCCACCCATAATAACCATCTAAGCAACCAAGTTTTAGAAAATAATTTCTGAAAAAAGTATAACCGGCATTAACGAAAGCGAAAAGTTTAGAAGAAGTTTTCCCTTTCCTGTAAAGTACTTCTGCAGCAATGGAAGAATATTTTTCTAACTGCTGCTCATATTGTTTGATACTTGTTACAGTATAGTGGAGAATGTTGCCTTTCAACCGTGAAACAGTTGCACCATCCTGCATTACTACTTTATCATGCGGATTTTCACCGCCCCATTTTCCTTTTATACGATTCCATAGTCTCAGTTTTCTGTCCGGATACCAGTCGCCGTGCTTAATCCATTTACCACAATAGTTGTTAAGACGATTCATGGTATATCCATCGTGCGCCCAGTTTGACTTTACTTTAAGAATAGATTGTTTCAGATCTTCCGAGAGTCGTTCGTCAGCATCAAGAGAGAGAACATAATCATTTGCCGCCTGTGATAGTGCAAAATTCTTTTGCTCTATATGTCCTTCAAACGCATGACGGATAACACGGGCATTTTTTTGTTGAGCGATTTCTTCTGTTTTGTCAGTAGAAAAAGAACTCACCACTATAATTTCATCTGCAATCTCTTTCAACGAGTTAATGCAATCGCCGATATTCTTTTCTTCGTTATAAGCAATAATAACAGCAGAAAGACGAATCATTTTTCTTGTATAAACTGATTATAAAATAAGAGAATAAATACAAGATAGAAACAAGTTCCGATTTGTTCTTCAAAAGTTGCCTCTGTTAAACAGGAGGAAATGATAATAATATTGAGGCAGACAAAAAGGGGGTTCATGTAGCTTCTCCGGTAAAACAGAGGTAAGAATATAGCCCGGCAAAAAACAAGCAATCCAATGATACCCATTGCGGCAAAGACAAAAACAAATTGATTATGCGGCAATCTTTTTTCAGAAGGTATATCCGGAAATTCTGTATAATATCTATTCATCTCCTGTTGTAAATCTCCCACTCCTACTCCAAGTAAAAGATTTCTTTCACCAAGCTTAATTCCGTTTTGTATAGAAAGAATTCTTGCTGCATCAGATAGTCCATGAGTATTTTTATCCTTAAAAAATGTTTCGAGGTCATAGCGCATGTAATGAATCTTTTCCTTAAACGAAGGCAAAAACCGGTAGGATAAAAAAGGAAGTATCAATATGAGCGCAAGCACAGGAAGTACTATTTGCCAGTTTCTTTTTATATAAATGTAGCGTATCAGAATAAAAATAGAACAAAGATAAAATGCTATCAACCCGCTTCTTACGGCAAGAATATGTAGGAATAAAATTAAAAACAACAGAGCGAGAATTACAGGAATTTTCTTTTCACGAAACAACGGCTGGAAATCGCTTTGGTACAAATACCACCCAACAAACACAGCAAAACAAATAATCAAGCTAAAACGAACATGGCTGTAGGGCGTTTCCATCACCTGTCCGAGAGAGTAATGAAGATTCACTATCTCAAAGTTTTTCAGATAGTTTATTAATACAAGCACACTTGTTATAGTTGCCATCCAGAAAAAAAGATACAGTAACCAATGAAACGATCGTAAGGATTGATTTTTTAACAATATAAGTCCGAAGGGCAATGCAACAAAAGCGAGTTTTGTGTTTACACGAAGCCACCAGTTGCTTAGATTATCCGAATACAGCCCACTTAACAAATATATCAGAAAAACTAAAGAAAATCCCCTAAGAAAAGGACTTTTAAAAAAGATACGGATATGGGTTAGAACATCAGGATGCAGAACAGCAAGACTGAAAACACTTGCCATTCCAATACTTGATAATGCACGAGAAAAAAGTATTCCGGATAAAATCAGCAGTACACAAAGCCATGCTCCATACTCATAATATTTGCGGATAGTGCCGGTATTGTTCATTTGATGCGAAGATATTGTAATGTTTTATCGCAGAAAGAAAAATTCTCTTTTTGAAATAATAACCGAGGTTTCAAGTAACAGAAGGATAATTGCAGAATAAATTAACTCAGTATTGGTTATATTTTCTCGCATTTTTTTATCAGACTTAATTTGGTACTTTTAAGCCGTGACACAGGAACAATTAACAAAAGAACAGAAAGATGAATTGTTTGAGAAAGAATTTCTTCCTCATGCAGATGCACTTTACACCTTTGCTTTTCATCTTACCTACAATGAAGAAGATGCCAATGATTTGGTTCAGGATACCTTCTTCAAGTCCTATCGTTTTATAGATTCTTACGAACGGGGAACGAATGCAAAGGCATGGTTGTTCAAAATTCTGAAAAACAGTTTTATCAATGAGTATCGGCGAAAGACAAAGCGACCGAGCGAAATTGATTACGAAGATTTCATAGCTTATCAGGATGCTGATGAATCTGTAGGTGTAGGATCACTTGATCTGCGCATTGAAATGTTTCAGGATATGATGAGTGATGAAATTACTAAAGCCATTAATATGCTTCCTGCAGATTTTAGAACCGTGATATTACTTTGTGATGTGGAAGACTTCACTTATGAAGAAATCGCAAAGATTGTAGATATTCCGGTCGGCACCGTGCGTTCACGGCTTCACCGCGCACGAAATATGCTGAAAGATATGCTTCGCAATTATGCGAAAACAAAGGGTATAAAAGAATTAAGATAGTATGAGTGAAGAGATAAAAAGATATAAGCCGCACGACTGTAGCGCATTGATGAAAAAAGTCATGATGTCGCTTGATGGAGAAATGAATGAACAACAGGAAAAGGAATTTCTAAACGACATTAATCAGTGTTCACATTGTCTGGAGAATTATAATATTGAGAAATCATTTAAACAGTTTCTTCATGACAAGCTCAAGCGGAAAAGTATTTCCCGTTCCTTCATTGAAAATATCAAGGCTCAAATTACCGGATCAGAAAGTAAATAAATAGTACTTTCGTTTTCCGGATGGACACACTGACTGTAACAGTTGAGGACATAAAGCAAGGGAATACCCGAGCGCTTGCACGTGCAATTTCATTAGTTGAAAACGATTTGCCGGAAGGAGAAAAGATTCTGCAGGCTCTTTCCGTTACACATCCGGCCCCCATTATTGGTGTTACAGGTCCGCCGGGCGCAGGGAAAAGCACCTTGATGAATTCTCTGATTCAAAATCTGATTGATTCAAAAAAGAAGGTTGGAGTAATAGCTGTTGACCCTACATCGCCATTCAACTTCGGGGCATTGTTGGGTGACCGCATACGATGGTCGGAACATTTTAATTCGCCGAATGTTTTTATCCGGTCACTTGCTTCGCGAGGATCATTGGGCGGACTATCAGATAAAATAATTGAAGTACTGGATGTGATGAAGTCGGCTGATTTTGATTACATCTTTATTGAAACCGTGGGAGTGGGGCAAAGTGAAGTAGAAATTGCGGGACTTGCCGATACAACGATTGTTGTTCTTGTGCCCGAAGCCGGTGATGAAGTACAGGCAATGAAGGCAGGGTTGATGGAGATTGCTGACATTTTTGTTGTGAACAAATCAGACAGAGAAGATGCAGACCGGTTTGCAAAAAATCTGAAATCATTAGTGAACAGCCGGCCTGTTGAACAATGGCTTATTCCGGTTGTGAAAACAATCGCCCTACAGAACAAAGGAGTGGAAGAGGTAATTAAACAAATCAACCGGCACAATGCAGTACATAACTCCAACCCAAGGAAACACATACTACTTGCTGAGAAAGCATTCAAACTGATTCAGAAAGAAAAGATGAAGGCAATAGACAAAAATGAATTAGTAAATGATTTAAAAATACAAATGAGCGAGAAAGGGTTTAATCTTTACAGATTTATAAGAAAGTATTTTTAAAGTATCGAAAGACTAAATACAATTGTAAAAGCGAAAGCCGGGCAGTTACATATCAATATTTTCTTCCTTCTTTCTCATTACTTTTGCACCGGACAATAAAAACGCAAATCAGATGAATTACACAGAGAACTTTGAGGGTATTAAGTTAGATGTACAGGCAGTGGATATTGATGTAGATGCTGCTATACAGGAAAGAATACGCAAGCTGCTTTCGCGACTGAGCAGATATTTTTCAGACATCACTCACGCAGATATTTATCTTGAAGACAAAGGAGCAAAGTCCACAGAACAAAAGAAAGTAAGTATCCGGCTTGGCATTCCGGGGAAAGATCCTTTTGCCACTGATTCAGGAGATAACTTTATGGCGCTATTGTCAAGTGTTGAAGAAAAACTGCGCAGACAATTGGAGAAGAGATAGAGCCAAGTTTCTGCTTGTATTAATCACAAATTACTTATTCGATATAGAAATATAAAATTAGAGTGTTACTATTTTAAACAAGCAGAATAGTAACACTCTGCTTTTATTATATTGTAATGGTGTTGTTGCATGAATCAAAAATAGGGGAATAAGTTTTATTACCGTTTGA
>CAYRJA010000136.1:0-6048 GCA_964424455.1 uncultured Bifidobacteriaceae bacterium | reverse complement strand
AACGCCTGTTCTTTTTTTACATTCTTTAAAAAGTGAGCATCCTTCCCTCTGAACGGTCCGCCTGATGCAGTAAGAATTATTTTCTCAATCGGATTATGCCATTCACCCATCAGACATTGAAAAATAGCGCTGTGTTCTGAGTCAACCGGAAATATATTAACTCCATTTTCTTTTGCGAGACGCGTAATTAAATCTCCGGCAACTACCAATGTTTCCTTATTGGCGAGTGCAATCGTCTTTTTATTTTTTATAGCTTCGAGTGTTGGCTTCAGTCCCGGATAGCCAACCATAGCCGTAAGCACCACATCTATGCTATCGCTCTTCATCTGCTGGCAAACCGAATCAATACCTGAAAAAACTTTTACCGGCTCATCCTTTAATGCTTCTTTTACTTCTGAATATTTTTTTTCGTCTGTTACAATTACAGTGGATGGCTTAAATTTCTTTGCTTGTTCAATTAGTAAATCAGCATTAGAATGTGCAGTAATTGTATCTAATTCAAAGGTGTCCGCTTGTTTGCTGATAACATCTAATGCCTGAGTTCCGATAGACCCTGTAGAGCCAAGAATAGCTACACTCCGTCTTTTCATATTATCATTTCCCGTCATAAATCAATTATCACTCTTCTGCCCAATCGTTATACAACTGGTTAGTTGCTTTTTGTAAAATCTCGAATGCATTTTCCGCCATTGTATTTTCTTTATCAAGCGTAGGGTTCACTTCAGCGATTTCAAAACAACAGACTTTTTCATCCTGTAACAGGCGGAGAATTAAACTTGCCGCCTGTTTCTCGGTAATTCCGTTGGGTACCGGAGTGCCTGTTCCCTTAGAGATAGAAGAATCCATAGCATCTACATCGAAAGAAATGTATATGTAATCGCATGGTTCAACAGCATACAGTACTTCTCGTGCAGCTTTATCAATTCCATAATTATTGATTTCATCGGTGGTGATTACTCTTACACGATGCTGTTTAATCAGGAAGTCTTCCTGCTGTTCATAGTCGCGAAGACAAACATAAACCAGGTTATCATATCGGATTTTAGGTGAGATTTCGCCAATGTGTTTGAATCTTTCCCAAAACTCTTTCGTGTTATCATCCACATTGTTCACTCTCTGTAACAAATTATCTTCACCAAGTGAAGCTGCCAATGGCATTCCATGCATATTGCCTGATGGTGTGGTATAAGGGGAATGTAAATCAGCATGCGCATCAATCCACACAACGCCAATGCGTGATTCCGGATAAGCCATCTTAATGCCGGCAATTGTACCTGCTGCTGAACTATGGTCTCCGGATAGTATGATGGGAAAGTTATCTTCTTTTAAAACTGACTTTACTGCTTCCGACACCCGCTCGCAAGTTGCAAGAACTCCTTTACCTCTTCTTGCATAGTTAGAACGGGAAGGTTCATACAGCATCTGATTTTCAGTTTTAATATCTACGCTCTGGTATTTCTTGAAATAATCGCTTCCGAAATCAAGTGATGCAATTTTTATAGCATCTACTCCCAAAGAAGCTCCTCGCGTGCCTGCTCCTACTTCTGATTTTACTTCTATGATTTTAATTTGCTTCATGTTTATCTTTCTTTCATGCTGAACTTATGCTAACTATTATCCGGATGAATGGATTGAATAAAAGTTTACCTGCCCAACAAATATTTTTTTGCTCTGTACTATTTATAAGTTCACAAAGTTATTATTTTTGCCATGCTTAAAAAAAGACACTCCAATCTTTTCTGAAGTTTTTAAATTTCCGAGAAGTTTTCAGAGATGAACAACACCTACAGCGACCTCATCCACCAAACATTTGACTTTCCACAGGAAGGTTTTGATGTAAAAGACAACCAGCTTTTTTTCAACGATGTTTCACTGCAAAGCATCATAGACAAATACGGTACACCGCTAAAACTGACTTATCTGCCGCGCATCAGTATGCAGATTCAGAAAACAAAATCAAGTTTTAGAAAAGCATTTAAAGATTTAAAATATTCCGGTAAATACTATTACTGTTACTGCACAAAAAGTTCTCATTTTTCACATGTGCTGGAAGAAGTTCTCAAAAATGAAGTACATCTTGAAACTTCTTATGCTTATGATATTGACATCATCAACAAAGTATACAAGCGCGGATTGATTAACAAGGAGACCTTTATCATCTGTAATGGTTTTAAAACAAAAACTTATACGAATAAAATTGCAAAACTGATTAACGATGGTTTTGTAAATGTGGTGCCTGTACTCGATAACATGAATGAGATTGAGGCATACCAGCGTACGGTAAAGGGAGAGTGTAACATCGGTATTCGCATTGCGGCAGAAGAAGAACCAACATTCCAGTTTTATACTTCCCGCTTAGGAATCCGGTGGCGCGACATTCTGGAGTTTTATGTTCAACGCATTCACAACAGCAAAAAATTCAAGCTGAAGATGTTGCACTTCTTCATCAACACAGGTATAAAAGACGATGCTTATTACTGGAGCGAACTGAATAAGGCCGTGAATGTTTATTGCCAATTAAAAAAGATTTGCCCTACCCTAGACTCATTGAATATTGGCGGAGGTTTTCCAATTAAAAATTCGCTCAGTTTTGTTTACGATTACGATTACATGATTCGTACTATTGTAACACAAATAAAAAATACCTGCAAAAAGGAAAAAGTGCCTGTGCCGAACCTGTTTACTGAATTTGGAAGTTACACAATTGGCGAAGCTACTGCAGCGATATACAAAGTGCTGGCTCAAAAAAGACAAAATGATTCCGAGTTGTGGTACATGATTGACAGTAGCTTTATCACCACTCTGCCTGATACATGGGGAATCGGACAACGCTTTTTGATGTTGCCTGTAAATAAGTGGGATCAGGAGCATCAGCGGGTGAACCTCGGCGGGCTTACCTGTGACAGTCAGGATTACTACAATTCAGAAGCTCACGCTAATCAGGTATTTCTTCCGAAAATTGCTAATGGCGAACCGTTGTATATCGGATTCTTTCACATCGGGGCTTATCAGGATCAGTTAAGCGGCTATGGCGGAATAAAGCACTGTCTGATACCTTCTCCCAAGCATGTTCTTATCGGTTATGATAAAAAAGGGAATCTGCACGACTGGCTTTTTGCTAAAGAACAAACAGCAGCGAGTATGTTGAAGATATTAGGTTATACTAAATAATCTGTCATCCTGAACACAGTGAGGGATCTGTCCAGACGGAGTACTGCTGTAACAGTAGGATGTTTCGTTCCTCGACATAACAGGGAAACATACAGATGCTTCCTTCGTCAGCATGACAGAGAGGGCGGATTAACAAGAAGAATAGAATAACAGAAAGTATAATAACTGTAACAGACACTACACCTGTTCTACTGAACATTAATCTTGACAACTCTCACTAACTTATTTTCTCTGACTGAGGAAATCCGGAGGACATAAGAGCCGGAGGGTAATCCGGAAAAATCAGTAAGAAGCTGATTCACTCCGTATCCTGCCCACTGCTGACCGCCTCTGATCCATCTTCCCTGCATATCGTAATAATCCAAATGAATCTCCTCACTTCTTTCCGGTGAAGAATAAATTACGATTGGATTACTGTTAAAAGGATTAGGGAAAACAACAGGAGAATCAGATGAAGAAAGACTGTCTGTCTGCACACCCGAAAGAATTAAATCGGCAAGCGAAAAGTTAGGAATACCATATCCGTAATCATTGTTCGGGTTAGGATAAAAAGAAGAACTCTGTTTAATTGCATTTATAATTTCTTTACTCGCATTTTCAGGATGCGCCTGCCAAAGGCACGCAGCCATACCGGCTATAATCGGACAAGAAAACGAAGTGCCGTTACTTTCTCCAACTGTGTTTGACCATGGATAAGCAACAGTCGTACTTTCACCCTGTGCCACCACATCCGGTTTTATTCTTCCATCAGCAGTAGGTCCTCTTGAACTGAATGAAGCAATATATCCGTCCCTGTCCACCGCACCAACCGCAAGAATACCCTCTGCATCGGCAGGCGCAGAAATATAATACCAACTATTCTTAGGGCTGCCTTTTGCGCTGTTGCCTGCGCTGTTGCATACGATCATTCCCTTAGAGGCAGCAATGGATGCTGCTACTGTAACAGGTGCAGTGTATCCGTTCATATCGGCATAAGTATAATTAAATAAAGAATCATCAAACCGGGTGTATCCCAGAGAGGAACTGATAATATCCGCTCCAGAGCTGTCAGCAAACTCTGCTCCTGCCGCCCAGTTAATCTCTTCCATCGGATATTCAGTACTTTCATCTTCTGTTCTCAGCAAAAGAAAAGATGCCTTAGGCGCTGTGCCCACCATTACTCCCTGCTGGTTGGCAGCGATAGTAGAAAGACAGGAAGAACCATGCGAATCATCATCATACACTTCCGTATTTCCGGAAACAAAATCATAGGTATAAAGAATCCTGTTTTCATTCACTAAGCTGTCGAACACATCGAGCAGTGGCACATTGGAAAAGCCCGCATCCAGCATGGCAATAATTATCCCCTCTCCTCTGAATCCTTTCCGGTGAAGTGTGCTGCCGTGCAGCATATCAATCTGATTGGCTGCACTTCCGTAAACTGTAACACTTTTTTCCTTTCGTTCAGAGGAGGAAATAATTATTACACTATCCTTTACAACCGGTGCAGCCCTTCTTCCTACCGGTTTTCCGGATTTTACAAACGGAAACGAATTTATTTTCAGCAAAGCCAACGAGTCATCCGTATATATTGAAACCGAATTGAGCCACTTCGAACGGTTTATTATCTTTACTCCCGTAGCCGCCACACTATCCACATAACGAGGGGTTACAGGTAAATCATTCTCGTCTATCGGTATATTTTGCCGTTCTCTTCTTTGCAATGCCCTCTCTGATAGAAATTCACCGGGTTTACTAACCGAATACGGATTATCATTTTTATCGGTAAACTGAATCCGGTATAGTTTATATTGATAAGTCTGTGCTGAAGCAGAAGAAGAAAAAAAAACAGCAATAAAAACTATCGGAAGTAAAAGCCGCATCCGTAAAATGATTTCACCAAAAATAACGGATGTATGACAAGGTACGCATAGAATATTTCTTAACGGTGAAACTCCCTTATTTTCATTCTGATAATATATCCCTTCTCGGGATGCGCCCATGAACCGGCTACATTCTGCTTGCTGACATGCTGGGATATTTTATAAATCAATCCGAAGCGGGCGGCATATATTTCCTGTTCCAGATCTTTCTGCACCAAATTCTCTATGTCCTGTGCTGTTACAGTTACAGTTGAATCATAGGCGCTGCCGTTTATATATTTTATTGTGTTTACATCAGAATAAACATAATTCCAGTTGGCGAGATAGGAAAGAGTTCCCTCTGTATTGATGTGTGCATTCCCATTCCAGCTTTTTCCATCTTCCGCCGGAAAAAGCAGTTTAATAAACCGTAGATTTTCTTCGATTTTTTCTGCTGTATTACCGGTCAGTGCAGCGCTCCACATATCTGCCGTTTCCCATACATCTGCATCGCTGTTCCGGCGCATCCGGTTAATGCGGTAAGCAGTGTCTCCGGAATTGTCAATAAAAGAAGTATCGAGAAGTTCTTTCAGTTGATAGCGCACAGTATCTGATGTCATTGTAACATCATTAAAAGTAATAGAATCCACATCGTATATAGCATATTGCCCTACACGCAATGGGAAATAATCTTTCTGCACTTTACCGTCCGGCAGGATACTGTCTTTGTTACAGGAAACATTCAGCAGGAAAAGAAACAGCAGTGCAACTGTTGCCGGTAATTTCTTATATAGACTCAAATCTGTCAAATGTATTTAGTTCAATTATTTACTGCATAGCAAATGTATAGTATTAATTTTCTCCGGTATCAAATGCATTGCAATAATCTTAACAAATGCAAACCGGATTGTACAATATAGTTTATTGTCATTCCTCTCTCTGTCATTCTGAGCGAAGCGAAGAATCTCATCGTTAAATGTACAGATGCTTCCTTCGTCAGCATGACACGGAGAATTTGCAGATTCCTCCTTCGTCG
>CAYRJA010000135.1:0-6123 GCA_964424455.1 uncultured Bifidobacteriaceae bacterium | reverse complement strand
CAGGACTCGAACCTGTGACCTTTGGGTTATGAGCCCAACGAGCTACCAACTGCTCCACTCCGCGGTGCAAATGTAACTGTAACCAAACGACTTTCCCAATGCTTTGAGAAAATAATCTATATTAATTTTATTTTATCTGTACATCTTCTGTGTCAACTGCACCGTTACAGAAGGATAGCCATAAATAATCTTTCTTACTTTTGACCATGTCTTTGAACAGAGTTTTTTTATTAATCGGAAGTAATGAAGGCAACCGTTTTATACTGATGGAACAAGCACAGCGGTTGATTGAATCAGGAGCAGGAAAGATTGTAACAGCGTCTCATGTCTATGAAACAGCGGCATGGGGAAATGAAAACCAGAACTCTTTTCTCAATCAAGCTATCGAAATACAAACAACAAAAGGAGTAAGAGAACTGTTACAGTTTTTCCAGAAAACAGAAAAACAATTAGGAAGAATACGGAAAGAAAAATGGGGCACGAGACTTATTGATATTGATATTTTATTTTTCAACCGGAAAATAATCAATGAGCCGGATTTAATTATACCGCATTGTCAAATGCATTTGCGCAGATTCACACTTGAACCGCTCGCAGAAATAGCAGGTGATTTTGTGCATCCTCAATTTTATAAAACAATTAATGAATTGCTGAAGGAATGTACGGATGATTTGCCGGTAAAGAAACTAAGTCATGCGGTATAGCTACATTACAATAGAAGGAAATATTGGTGCAGGAAAAACCTCTCTTGTTACCCGTATTGCCAACGATTTTAATGGTAAATTAGTGTTAGAACAATTTGCGGATAATCCCTTTCTGCCGTTGTTTTATGAGAACAGGAAGCAGTATGCATTTCCACTGGAATTATTCTTTATGGCTGAAAGGTTTCAGCAATTGAAAGAAAGTATGCCATCACAGGATTTATTTAAGAAGTTTACTATTTCAGATTATATGTTTATTAAATCATTATTGTTTGCCAGCGTAAATCTTAAGGAAGCGGAATACAAACTATACCACCGGCTTTTTCAAATTATATACTCTAATCTACCCAAGCCGGAACTGTTGGTTTATCTCCATTGTGAAGTTCCCGGACTGATAAAAAATATTAGTAAGCGCGGCAGAAAGTATGAGCAAAGCATCAGTGCTGAATATCTCACCCACATTCAGGAAACCTATTTCGATTATTTTAAAACACTTCACTCACAACGGCTGTTGATTATAGATGTTACAAAAGCAGATTTTATGGTGCATACAGATCAATATGAACATATCCTTTCTTTGATTAATAAGGAGTACTCGCCGGGCACTTATTTTTTTTCATTGTAACAAATATCTGCTGAATCCCTGTACACTTTATTAGATACACATTGTGTATAAATTCCTTTATTTTTATTTCAACAAACTTTGTTTTTTTTGTTTTGTAATTATCTTTGTCAGCAATTAAATAATTATAATCTCTTTTTAAACCTAACAACTCTTCATGAAAACTGCAAACCGTTTTACCGTTATTATGCTGTTTGTCGCATTATTTGTTCAGCAAACTGCATACGCACAAACCCAGCAGGATACTAAAAAGTATTACAAGGGAACATCTGTAACAGCAAAAATCGGGCTTTCTACTGCTTATACAGACATTAAAACTTATGACTTGAAACCAGCGAAAGCAGGTGGCATTTCAGAACTGAAGCCCGGATTTGGCATTTCGGTGAACCAAATGTTCAGTAGTGTTTTTGGTGTTCAGGGTAATTTTGCTTACTCTAAGTTAACAGGTATATCTGATTACCAGACTAAGTCTCAGATATCAGCAAAAAAGAATGCGGAAGATGCAAATGCATGGCGCAAATTCGGTTTTAGCGAACCGGTTTATTTTGAAACCAATGTTATTCATGGAAGCGCTGATTTATATGTGAACCTTTCTAACCTTGCCATGAGTTTAAAAAAAGCAAACCAAAAACCTAAGAACGACCGTAAGTTAGGTGTTTACACTTCTTTGGGAATTGGCTTTGTAAATTTCAACTCTTCAATTAAAGGAATTTACAGTTCTGCACCTTCCGGTTGGGACAGTGCTCAGGTCGGAAAGTTTGTTCATTTCAATTCTTACGATACAGCCATCAATAAGGGAGTAAACCATGTTGGCGGATACCTGAGAGGAATTTCTGATAAAACTACCGAGTTGGATTTTCCTTTTTCTATTGGATTAAAATATAAGGTTTCCCGTTCGATTGATGTCGGACTTGAAAATACAGTACATTATATGCGTACCGATAAACTGGATGCCTTTGTTGCCAATAATAAATCAGTTAGAAAAAATGCTAATGATAAATACATGCTTACAGCATTAACACTCACTTACAAATTTGTAGGTAAAGACGCTAACAAAGACTATGTAGAATGGATGGATCCTACGGAGGCAATGTATGACGAATACCAGATGCTGGCAGACAAAATCCGTAAGATGACTACTGACTCAGATAACGATGGTGTTCCTGATATTTTTGATAAAGAGCCGGCTACACCAGCAGGTGCAAAAGTGGATGGATCAGGTGTTGCGCTGGATGTAGATGGTGACGGAATCCCCGATTATAAAGACGAAGATTTGTTCACGCCTAAAGGCGCTACAGTTAATGACAATGGCAAACCTGTTGATACTGACGGTGATGGAGTTCCCGATGTAATTGATAAAGAAGCTAACACCAAACCCGGTGCATTGGTAAATTACGAAGGTAAAACAATCAAGCAGGACTTTGCTACCAAGGATGATTTATCAGGGGTAGGAGGAGGTTATGTACCCCCGACCATTTTCTTCGATGTAAATCAATCAGAGATTAAGAGCATGTATTATCCTGAAATTGCTGAACTGGCAAAATACATGAAACAGAATACTTCTGTTAAAGTTAAATTAACCGGTAACACAGATGTAACAGGTTCAGAGAATTTTAATCAGAAACTCGGACAGAAGCGTGCAGATACAGTGAAAGATTACCTGGTAAAATACTATGGTATAGATGCAGCAAGAATTCAGTCTGTTTCCAATGGCAAAAATTCTCCTCTTGATGCTAAGAAATATTCCATCAACAGAAGAGTGGAAGTAGAGATACTGAAATAAATAGCTGTTACAGCAGAATTATAAAAAGTCCTCCGGTAATCCCGGAGGACTTTTTTTTGAATGGATTACCTAAATAAGTTTTACTTTACTCTGCCGGCCGGATGAAGGCAGGTGTATGTTGAAGAGAAATTTCAGCGGCGCTCTTTGGATTGTTTTTTAATAAAATAATTCCAAAGGACAATACCGGCGGTTACAGAAATATTAAAGGAATGTTTAGTGCCGAATTGCGGAATTTCAATACAGCTATCAATCAGGTTCAGGATGTTTTCATCCAATCCGTTTACTTCATTTCCAAACACGAATGCAATCCGTCTGCTGAAATCGGGATTGAAGTTTTCTAACAAAATACTTTCATCTGTCTGTTCCACCCCGGTAATAATTGTGCTTTTATCTTTTAATTGTTCCAGAGCTTCTTTAGTAGTGGCAAAATATTTCCATTGCAGCGATTCCTGTGCCCCTAAAGCAGTCTTCACTAATTCTCTGTTGGGCGGTACTGCGGTTATGCCGCAACAGTAAACCGCTTCAATAGCAAATGCATCTGCAGTTCGAAAAACACTTCCTGCATTATGAGCGCTTCGGATATTATCCAGCACAATCACTACCGGCGTTTTTTCCGACTTCCTGAAATGCTCTACTGATAAGCGGTTTAATTCATTGTTTGAAATCTTTCGCATTGTACAAGTTTAAAGGAATTGGTTGTACAGAAAACAAACTGTAAGAAACCGCATGATTTATTTCCGCTTTGTTTGGGCGCAACTTTGTAGCAAGCCATGTAAAGAAACAAAGGAGAATGTAGTGTCACAGTTAATAGTTATTATAGATGAGGGAATATAATTACTACCCTGTTATTTCTATGTTCAACTTGCCTTTTATCTGAGTTATCCAGCCAAACTCATCTTTAAGTTTTCCTGTTTTTATTCTTTCTAAATCCTTTTGTAAACGGCTCGAAATAACTCTATGTTCAACAGCCGGCAGCATCATTTCTTTTCCCTTGTAGGTAATAGAAGCAACATGAGCAATGGCAGCAGCCGTTCCGGTACCGAATACATCATTGAATTTGCCCGCTTGGTAAGCATCAGCCACTTCGTCAAGTGAAATTTTTCTCTCTTCGGTTTTTACACCATAGCTTTTCAGCAATTGAAGCACACTGTCGCGCGTTACTCCGTCCAGGATAGTGCCGTCCAGTGAAGGTGTTACAGCAACGCCGTCTATAATAAAAAAGATATTCATGGTGCCCATTTCTTCGGCATACTTAAACTCTCTGCCATCCACCCAAAGTATCTGATCGTATCCTTTCTGATGTGCCAGATGGTAAGGATACATGGTAGCGCCGTAATTGCCTGCCGCTTTGGCAAAGCCGGTGCCTCCGGGGAATGCACGCACATAACCGTCTGCCACTAATATTTTAAGCGGCTTAGAATAATACTTACTTGCCGGAGAAGTAATCACCATATAATTGTAACTGTTGCTTTCGCGTACGCCTATATACTCATCTGCTGCAAACATAAAAGGGCGGACATACAGCGAGCAACCATCAATGGCGGGAATCCACTCCCTGTCTAAATATATCAACTCGTTTATTGAATCCATAAATAATTCATAAGGTACCTCCTCCATACACATTCGTGCAGCCGATATATTAAAGCGTTTGAAATTTTGTTCAGCACGAAACATCAGCGGATTTCCCTGAGCATCCTTATGGGCTTTCATCCCTTCAAATATGGACTGTCCGTAATGAATGAAAGTGGTAGCAGGGCTTATTGAAAGATTGGCAAACGGGACGATACGCGCATTTTGCCATTTTCCATCACGGTATTCTGCAATAAACATGTGGTCTGAATAATGTTTGCCGAATTGCAGATTGCTGAAATCCACTTCATGGAGGCGTGACTTTTTCACTCTTGAAACTTGGATCGGATACTTCATGGAAATTGAGAAAAGATAAATAATGAATCAAAGTTTACAAAACTAAAAGAATTATGTTAAAGCTGAAACTGATAATTCTCAGTAAGAAATTTTTTCCTGTTCTTTCCGACGAATAAGGAATCCGCAAGTAAGAAGCAGTACTGTAACAACTATGGGATTCTTCGCTGCGCTCAGAATGACAGTGTCTCTCTGTTCATGCTGACGAAGGAAGCATCCGCCTGTTTAATGATGAGATTCTTCGCTACGCTCAGAATGACAGTGAAAATTGAATGATAGCAGTATAAATACAGCGGGCGGCTCGAAGAGCCGCCCGCTGTTGTTGATAGAAGAATATTCCTTCTTACTTGTTCACATTCACTTTAGCAGTGTAAACATTACTGCCTATTGTAACACGAACAAAGTAAGTTCCCGCTGTTACACTTTCGGGAAGTGTTACGATTTCGTTGCTGTGTCCTTCATTGGTTTCACTTATTCTTGTCAGTACCGTTTGTCCTAAAATGTTCATCACTTCTACTCTCACCTGTACCGCATCAATGCTCAACCGGCTGATGTCTAATGTGAATTGCCCATTATTCGGATTCGGATAAATACTGATTGCTTCACTTTGGTCAGCTGAAATAATCTGTGTGGAAGGTGTTTCAGGTGTCAGCATTTCTTCTTCCCTGCATCCCGATGAAAGCGTAGTGATGGTCTGAACTGTTGAGGCAGGTCCGCCTATTACATAACCATTGCATGTATAGTTCGCCTTCACATAGCAGGACATCTCATAGCTCCTGCCTAACCAGTTTACCTTCAGATAAGGACTGATGGGTGGCGCCGGTGAATTTACCGGATAGGAGTTCCATATTAATGTTCCCGTCCTTTTCATGAAGAACTGATAAGTGCTGACCTGGTTTTCAGAACATATTTCTCTGTTCCATGAAGCGGTGAAGCCCCAACAGGTTGGATTACTCAATACCAGATTACCAATCGGATTGCACAATGGTTTTATGGTGATTCCGCCCGGATATATCACCCAGTCACTCGTTCCGGTGTTGCACTTGGAGGCAACGGCTACCATAAAGGTCTGTCCCGGCTGACCGACATGTACC
>CAYRJA010000134.1:0-6370 GCA_964424455.1 uncultured Bifidobacteriaceae bacterium | reverse complement strand
AGGATTCATTATTTCTTTACCGATTGTGGTGAATACTGCAATTATTCATACACCCCTTTAGTCAAATTCATTTTTCAATTTCCAAATACTTTTATCTTTACGCCTCTTCAAAAAATACTGATTCATGAAATTTATTGCTTCTACCTCCATACTGCTGAAACATTTACAGTTGATTGATGGCGTTATCAGTACAAACACTGTACTGCCAATACTGGAAGATTTTTTATTTGAAATAAAAAACGGAAAACTTACCATGTTCAGTACGGATCTGGAAACAAGTATGAGTACTACCTTTGATGTAGAGGCAAAAGAGGATGGAAAAATTGCCATACCTGCAAAGATGCTTGGAAACATTTTGAAAAGTTTACCGGAGCAACCGCTCACTTTCAACATAGATGAACAAAGCTATTCGATAGAAATAACTTCTGATAACGGAAAGTATAAACTGACCGGTGAAAACGGTGATGACTTCCCGCGTATTCCGGTAGCAGAGGATATTAAAGATATAAAACTGAGTTCTCCTGTAATAGCCAATGCCATCAACAAATGTTTGTTTGCCGTTGGTTCGGATGAAATTCGTCCAGCAATGATGGGAGTAAATTTTGAACTGAGCAGTGAAGGCATCAACTTCGTAAGTACAGATGCGCATAAATTAGTGCGCTACAAACGCTTTGATGCAAAAAGTACACGCTCAGCTAATTTTATTGTTCCGAAAAAAGCATTGAGTCTGTTACAGAATGCTTTACCTGCCACTGACACACAGGTGAAAATTTCTTACAACAGTTCAAATGCATTCTTCAATTTCGACCATGTGAGTTTAATCTGCCGCCTGATTGATGCCCGCTTTCCCGATTACAATGCAGTAATTCCTACTGACAATCCCAATACACTGACCATTAATTCCGCTGATATTCTTAACTCACTGAAACGACTGATTATTTTCGCGAATAAAACCACTCATCAGGTTTCGTTTATGCTGAAAGGCAGCGAACTGGTAATCACTGCCCGGGACTTAGATTTCAGCAATGAAGCTACTGAGCGGTTAGTGTGTGATTATAAAGGCAGTGATTTGGAAATTGCTTTCAACGGTCGCTTTCTGATTGAAATGCTTGCAGCGATGAATGCAGAAGAAGTACAATTTGAATTTTCAACTCCTACCAGAGCCAGTCTGCTTAAGTCCACAGCAAAAAATGATAATGAGGATATTCTGATGCTGGTGATGCCGATTATGCTGAATATGTAACATCATCGGAAAAATCTGAATATAAATTTAGAGAAACGATTCTTCTAAAGAAGACAGAATCTTTAAGAAATTTCTTTCATTACTAACTGAGCAGTTGACCTCGTTTTCTGCTCCATCAGAATAATTCTGCCGGCAGTTAATGAAGATAAAATTGAATCAGTATAGTGTCGTACAGTGAGCAATTCAAGTTTGTCGTTGCTGACTGTATGAAAGTACTGTGACAGTTCTTCTAACAGAGGTTTTATTTTTTCTTCCTCATTATCTGCGCAAAATGAAAAACTGATTGCTGCATTTTGCATCATGTTGTTTTTGATACGATACTTGGAGAGTAGTGTGAAAATATATCCGAGATTTTCTTCCGCAATGAAAGAAAAGTCTTTTGATGATACCGAAATCAGCACCTGCGTTTTCTTCAATACCATTACCGCAGGCAACAGCAGCGAATTAAATTTTTTCGAAATAACAGTTCCATCTTCTTCCGGCTGAATGAATGAACGCACATGCAGAGGAATACCTTTGTTCTCCAGTGGCTTAATTGTTTTCGGATGAATAACGGTGGCGCCGTAGTAAGTCATTTCAATCGCTTCAAGATAACCGAGCTTGTCAATTTTCTGTGCAGAAGGAAAATAGCGAGGGTCGGCATTCAGTACACCGGGAACATCTTTCCATATTGTAACACTTTCCGCATCAAGACAGTAAGCCAGAACCGCTGCTGTATAATCTGACCCTTCTCTTCCGAGCGTAGTGGTAATATTTTCAGAGGTACCTCCGATAAATCCTTGTGTAAGTATCCATTTTTTTCCAGCAAAAACAGATGGGGCTTTTACCCTTACCATTTGCTCTGTTATATTCCACAGAATTTTTCCTTCGCGGTAGGTATTGTCGGTACGGATAAGGTCGCGCGCATCGGTCCACTGAACTGGAAGACTATTTTCTTTAAGATAAGCCGACAGCATACGCGTACTTGCCATTTCACCAATGCTCACTATCTGGTCGTAGAGATAATCGAATGATTCGGCAGGCACATCGTCAAGAATCCATTCAATCTCAACAAAAGTGTTATTGAGCGCATCATAAACCGGATGATTTCTATCGGTAAAAAGCTCGTCAAGAATTTCAATATGTTTCTTCTTTAGTGCATCAAGCAGAGAGGAAGCATTCCCGCGGTTATAATAAGTGTGTACTATTTCTTCGAGGGCGTTAGTGGTTTTGCCCAGAGCGGAAACTACAAGAACAAGCTGTTCATTGCGAAAGCGCTCTAAAATTTTTTTTACATTCCTGAATCCGTCAGCATCTTTAATGGAAGCGCCTCCGAATTTGAAAATTTTTGTCATTCTGTTACGAAAAATAAGTGGGCAAAAATAATATTGATTTTATTTTCAGATGATGTTTTATGCAGAGAAATAATGCTCCAAGCTTTTTGATATTTTTGCTCAATGGCAAAAAGTAAAAGAGCCAAAACAAAAAAGATACTTATCGTCTTTATTGCTATGTCAGCAATCGGAGGCGCTTCTTTGGCTTATGATCTTTATCAGCGGGTGTATTCGCCTAATGTTACTGTTGGAGTCAATGAAAAAAATTTTCTTTACATCCCCACCGGAACTACCTTTCAGCAATTAGTCAATCTGCTTGCGGATAGAAAGCTTGTCAGTAACAGTGAATCGTTCCGGTGGGTGGCGCAGCGCATGGAACTTCCCAAACATCTTCATCCCGGCAGATATGAGCTTACTGACCGGATGAGTAATTTTGATTTAGTGAAGTTGCTGCGAAGTGGGAAACAGACTCCGGTGAAATTAGTGATGAATAAGTTCCGCACGAAGGATGATTTGTCTTCTTTTATTTCCACTAAACTTGAAATTGATTCTACTTCTTTTTTTGAGTTGCTGAGTAATGATAAATATTTAGACTCGCTTCACTTCAGTACAGAAGATGTGATGGCTCTTTTTATTCCGAATACTTATGAGTGTTACTGGACTATAACTGAAAGAGGATTTATGGAACGAATGGAGAAAGAATATAATAAATTCTGGACACCGCAGCGAAAACGAAAAGCCGAAACGCTTCGACTGAATCCGGTACAGGTTTCCATTCTTGCCTCTATTGTGGAAGAGGAAACCAATCACAACGACGAGAAACCCTACATTGCTTCTGTTTATCTGAACCGGTTGAAAAAAGATATGCCGTTGCAGGCAGACCCAACGGTAAAATTTTCTGTAAATAATTTTTTCCTAAGAAGAATTTTGAAAGTGCATACTCAAAATGATTCTCCTTACAACACCTATAAGCATACAGGACTTCCTCCCGGTCCGATTTGTACTCCATCTGTTGCATCTATTGATGCTGTGCTGAATCCCGCCTCTACTGATTATTTATATTTTTGTGCAAGTGTTGACAAGCCGGGCTATCATGTATTTGCAGCCACTTATCGCAATCATCAGAAGAATGCAGAACTCTACAGGAAATATCTGAACCGGCAAAATATTAAATAGTGTATGAATGGCTAAAAAGAAAAGAAATATTTTTACCACCTACAAAAGAAGATTTATATGGGTTTGCAAAAAAATCACACTCCCCGGATTTGAAGGCCAATCTATTTATGATGTATTTACTTTTTTGATACAGGAAATCAACCGTGATGCAGTTACTACAAGAGCTTCAGCTGTAACATTCAGTTTTTTACTTTCCTTGTTTCCCGCCATCATTGTTTTGTTTACACTTATTCCTTATTTGCCCGTTGAAGGGTTGCAATTAACACTGATGGGATATATCCGCGATCTGATGCCGCACAATGCCTACCTTACTATTGATTCCACTATTCAGGATATCGTCAGCCGGCAGAGAGGAGGGCTGTTATCACTCGGTATTGTACTGGCGCTGTATTACAGTACGCGCGGCGTGTTTGATCTGATGAATTCATTCGACAAGGCATATCCGAATTTCCGCCAGCGGAGTTTCATTACTAAAATCGGAGTAAGTATTAAAATCACTTTACTGCTTTTTCTGTTACTGTTATTATCCGTCATTTTTATTATTGCGGGAGAATATGTAATCAATATGGTGATGAATTATCTGAATTTTAGAGGAGCATTATCCTACTATATCCTCAATTCAATTAAGTGGGTAGCTATTATCCTTCTTTTCTATGCAAGTGTTTCATTGATTTATTACTATGGTCCGGCAGTACAAAAACGGTGGCGGTTTTTCTCAGCAGGATCTACGCTTGCAGCTTTTCTTTCCATCCTGACTTCACTCTTATTTTCCTTTTTTATCAATCAGTTCGGACAGTACAATAAAATTTACGGGTCTATCGGCACATTAATTGTCATCATGCTCTGGCTTTACTATAATTCATTGATATTGTTGATGGGATTTGAACTGAATGCCAGCATAGACATCAACAGGCACAACAAGCAATTACAAAAATCATGAAGAAATCAGCTTTACTTTTTTCTGTAACACTTTATTTGCTTTTGGGAAGTTCTTTTTATTCTTCTGCTCCTCAAAATATATCTTCCGGCAAAATTGACATTATACTTTCTGACTCGGTACGGAATGAAGTGAGTCCGTTGCTATACGGATTCTCATGTAATAATCTGTACACCGAAATTTCAAATCCGGATGACACAGTATTATTAAAAGCCATTAAACAACTTAGTCCCAAATTGCTTCGATGGCCCGGTGGCAATTATTCCAACTATGTTCATGCTTTGGAGAATGGATATGGTTATATAAAGTCACAGGTTCAGAACGCAGATATCAGAGCATCCATACAAATGGATAGGCAGGGGCTGTTTCAAATGCAGGGGAAAACAGATCATCCGTATATTCTCGATTTTATACGACTGGTAAAATTATGCGATGCCAAAGTGCTGTTAGTGGCAAATATTGTAACAGGCACACCGGAAGACTGTATTGAACAAATAAAGTTTTTTAAAGAAAGTGGGGTAGAAGTGACAGGCGTAGAATTGGGTAACGAATTATTTCTTCCTAATATCCGATCTGTCTTTCCATTTCCGGGCAGTTACATAGTTAAAGCAAGCGCTTTTGCAACGGCTTTACGAAAATCCTTTCCCGGTATAAAAGTTGGCGCCTGCGCAGCGCCTTATGATAAGATTGGAGATGTTCCGGCTAATAAAACGGATAAAGATTTCTTCAAATCATGGAATGATGCAATTTCGAGAGAGAATGTATTCGATGCCATTTCAGTTCATTACTACCTGCCTGTTACAATGAAATCCGCCATATCGGTTGACTCTTCATTTTATATTGCAGCTAAAGATTTAACACGGCTCTATTCATTAGGCGGACTGGTTTCTTCTTCTATTGAATATTACAGCCGAACTTTCCCAAACAATAAAATATGGTTTACAGAATGGAATATTGCTGCTCAGCAAACTCAAAATTACTTTTACAATACATTGTATCAGTCAATTTACATTCAGTCATTTCTGAACTTCATCAATTCATACAATGCAACTCACCACAATCAAATTGAGATGGCAACATTCTCATCTTTAGCAACCGGAGGAAGGTCTGCCTATAACGGAGTGATTACTTTAAGAGAAGAAAAAGAAAATCTGGAGGGTACTTTTATAAAACGAGCTGCCTTCTATGGATTTGAAAACATCAGCAGCATCTTCAGTCAACACAACTTTTTTATAAAAACAAATGCCTCTGTTACAGACCAGATTCTGTTTTATGCTTACCACGACACATCAAATAAAAGCATCTCAATCTACTGGAATAATTTTTCGGGAAAAGAATATACGCCCGGAAATCTGGTTGCAGGGAAAGATACTTTACCTGCCGACCTGCCGGTTGCAGTTAATTGTTCCTATGGGGCACTTTCAGCTGGTTATGGTTTCTCAAAATTTTCCCGTGTAAATTCAGGTATTCCTCCGGAACAGCAAAAAAAGAAAATGCCGCTTTCGGAAGTAAGATTTTATGCTAATAGTTTTGGTTATATGAAGTTTGAAGCTGACTCAGTTTTATTGAGCCACCTTCATTGATTTCTGTAAATGCACGGTTCAAAAACAGATTTGCCATCGTCAGGCATTACTTAATAAAATTTCTAGGTGTTGTTGCATGAATCAAAAATAGGGGAATAAGTTTTATTACCGTTTGAGA
>CAYRJA010000133.1:3310-6386 GCA_964424455.1 uncultured Bifidobacteriaceae bacterium | reverse complement strand
CTGCTGAAATCTCTTTTAGCCAAAGTCAGAAGAGAGTAGTTGATTCGCTTACGCAGGTTTTAACAACGGCGAAGGAGGATACTATAAAAGTTAATCTTTTGAATAAACTAGGCAGTATCGAATATGAGATAGCTAATTACGATAAGTCTTTGATCTATGTAAAAGATGCCTTATCGCTTGCTGAGAAATTGGGTTTTAGGAGAGGAATGAATAATGCATATAATGCATTAGGAGTAATATATACAATGCAGAGCAATTATCCTGAAGCATTGAAAAATCTTTTTTCTTCATTAAGGATAGCAGAGGAGACAGGAGATAAGCAGGGTGTTGCGATTGCTTATGGAAATATTGGAAATGTTGATAATCAAATGAAAAATTATTCTGAAGCATTATCACACTTCTCGGCATCGTTATCAATAGCACAGGAAATAGATGATAAAGAAATTATGCTCGTTTCATATAATAACATTGGGATTATTCGTGAGAAACAAGGTAATTATGGCGAGGCATTGAAAAACTACCTCACATCGTTATCAATAGCGAAAGAACAGAATGATAAAAGAAATATGGCTAATGCCTACTTGAATATTGGAGTGGTTTATATACATCAGGTTAATTACTCTAAAGCATTGGCGAATTATTTAACAGCATTGAAGATATATGAAGAAGTAGAGGATAAATCTGGCGCTTCAGTTTCATATCTCAATCTTGGAGAACTATCTATGATGAATAAAGAATATAATGAGTCGATGATATATTTGAGTAAAGCATTAATGTTGTCTAAAGAAACCGGAAGTAGGGATCTAACTCGGGATAGCTATTTGGGTCTATCACAATTGGATAGTGCGCGAGATAGTTATAAATCAGCATACCAATATTATAAACTGTATGCTGAAATGAAAGACAGTATTCTTAATGAAGAATCCAATAAGCAAATTTCAAGATTAAAAATTCAATATGAGACCGAGAAGAAAGAGAAAGAGAATCTGACACTAACTAAAAATAATGAAATAAAGACCATCAGGATTGAGCGTCAAAGAACAATTATCCTCTATCTCGCGGGCGCCTTTATTTTAATGATTGCTTTCGCCCTGATATACTTCCGCCTGTACAAGCTGAGGAGCAAATCTATTTTCAGGCAACAGGTTTTGGAGACAGAAATGAAAGCGCTGCGTTCACAGATGAATCCTCATTTTACTTTCAATGTGCTAAACTCCATTCAATATTTTGTTAGCGAAAATGATATGGAGTCTGCTGAATTATATCTTGAAAAATTCTCGAGTTTGATACGGCTGATTCTGGATCAATCAAGAACAGCTTATGTTACACTTGAACAGGAGGTTAATATGCTGAAATTATATTTGGAATTGGAAGAGATGAGATTCGAGAAAAAATTTACTTACAATATCATCATTGATACTAATATTAATCCCGGCAAGGTATTAATCCCCGGCATGTTGATTCAGCCAATAGTAGAGAATGCAATTAAGCATGGTATTGAACATAAACAGGGGAATGCGGTTATTCATATTTTATTTTCCATGAAGGATTCAATTCTTCTATGCAGTGTTACAGATAATGGAATCGGACGGATAGCGGCAGAGAAATTTAAAACAACAAGCACCCATAAATCAGTTGCCACTACCATCACTCAGGAAAGAATAGCTACATTAAGTTCCATATACAATATCAAACTTGCGTATAAAACCGAAGACCTGTTGAACGAAGAGGGAGAGCCGGGAGGAACCGCCGTTTCAATTGAAATTCCCATTGGAATTCAAAACGAAGAATTAGTTACTTTGATAGGGTAAGGAATGATTTATGGAACTAATTTCTCATGATAAAATTAACAGACTAATCAACAGACGATAATGATTAACTCGCTGATTGTAGATGATGAGGCAAAAGCCATTATGTTGCTCCGCAAGCAATTGAAAAAACATTGTCCCGAAATAAATGTTGTTGCAGAAGCTCAGAGAATAGATGAAGCCATCCAACTGATTGAATTAAATAAGCCGCAACTAATATTTCTCGACATTGAAATGGCAGGAGGAAGTGGGTTTGACTTACTTGAAAGAATTCAGGAGAGAAACTTTCATGTAATCTTTGTTACAGCTCATAGTGAATTTGCCATTCAGGCATTTCGTTTCTCTGTAACAGATTACTTACTTAAACCGGTGAATAGGGAAATACTCAGTCAGGCAGTGAAAAAGGTAGAGTACCTTATTGGTATTTCTGCTGCCACTTCTACTATACAAACATTGCGCATTCCGTCAACCAACGGGATGACCTTTGTCAACATTACCAATATTATCAGGATGGAAGCGGATGGACCTTATACGCACATATACATGGATAACGAGAAGCATTGTATGTCTTCCCATCATCTTAAACAGTTTGAAGAGCATTTAGATGCTGCCATATTTTTACGGATACACCGGTCGCATTTAATTAACCGGGGTAAGATTAAATCTGTTATAGATAAGCAGGGATTGTTTATTGAAATGAGTGACGGGATGAAAATCGAAGTGCCTCGAAGGAGCAAGCAGGATATTATTAAGATGCTCCATTCTCAAAAGTAACCGTTGAAATCGTACCTATTGTTACAATCCTGAACATCTCCTAACCATTCGTTAAGAAAAATCTACCATTCGTTAAATTGTATTATCACTATAGTAATAGTTGATAATATATTGTGTGATAAATCTTTTTGAAAGGTCGAAAACACTTTATGTAACGTCGGATTGTAAAGATCCTTTTGTAAGATAATAATTATTAAGTATTGATTGTTATGAGAAGAATAATTATAAAGCTATTGTTATTAAGTGTTTTAATGAATAAAACACTTAATGCACAGTCATGGCAGATGGTAGGTACACAAGGATTTTCTGTTGCCACTACTTCCAATACAATAGAAAGAACCTCTATCGCTACTGACATGGATGGTATTCCTTATGTAACTTATGGAAGAAATAGCTCATCAAATTCACCAGTGCTAAGAGCATCTGTTATGAAATTTGACGGCACAAGTTGGAAGGTGGTAGGCAGCCCTAATTTTTCAGCGAACACATCAATT
>CAYRJA010000133.1:0-3300 GCA_964424455.1 uncultured Bifidobacteriaceae bacterium | reverse complement strand
ATCAATTTACCCATCTATTACAATCCATCCGGACGGTACTCCTTATGTAATATATTATAATTATGGAAATTCCGCGCCTCGTCAGGCAGGAGGAATGAAGTGCATTGGTGGAAATTGGAATCCTATTGGCTCTTCAGAACTTTTTTCAGGGACGACAGGCGCTTTTACTACAAGCGCTATGGACCCTAACAGTGGAACTATCTATGCGTTGTATTATAATGTTAATGGTAAGCTTACAGTTATGAAAAATGTGAACAGTAATAGTTCTAACTGGATAACGGTTGGGGGTGAATTCGGAAGTGCCTCGGGTAATCAAAATATCGCAGTGGATCCTACTGATGGAACTCCTTATGTGATTTACCAGGATAAATTTCAGAATGGAAGTAAGGCGTGTGTAGTTAAATTTAATGGTAACAATTGGGTATCTGTCGGTACTCCAGATTTTTCTGCGGGCGCAATATTTCAAAGTGATATTGCAATTTATAACGGAACGCCCTATGTAGCTTATTCTGATGGGGGTAATAGCAACAGAGCAACTGTTATGAAATTTAATGGAGGCAATTGGGTGAATGTGGGTTCGCAGGGATTTTCTGCAGGAACTGCAGCACAGGTAGCTCTATCCATTGATAATTGTGGAATTCCTTATGTTGGTTACCAGGATGGAGGTAACGGAAGTAGATCCACGGTTATGAAGTTTGACGGGACTGGCTGGATTCCTGTAGGTTCACCGGGCTTTTCACCCTCTGCTATTTCACAATATTCAGTAGGACTTACTACTGACGATAGTAATAATATTTACATCTCGTTTGTAGGTTCTGGAGGTGTTACAGTTATGAAATATGCAGGAACAGTTTCAAACTCAGGGAATCCCTCCTTGAGTATTTCCGCATCACAAGAATCAATCTGCTTTGGCGATCAGGTAGCATTCACGGCTGTACCAATAAACGGAGGAGCTTCTCCTGTATATCAATGGAAGAAAAACGGAAATAATGTTGGAACTAATTCTGCAAGTTATACAGATAATAATCTTGTTGATAATGATGTAATAACTTGTATGTTGACAAGTAATACTACTTGTGCTTCGCCTTCTTCTGTTGTATCTAACGCTGTAACAATATCTGTAAATCCTCGAAGTTATGCAGGAACTGTTACAGCAGTGAAAGATACAGTATGCAGCGGAACCCCGGTAACTCTGAATGTTTCAGGTAGTTCTGGAGGTACAATACAATGGCAGTCCAGCATTTCTCCTATATCATTCTCTGATATTCCGGGCGCAAACGGTTCCTCCTATCTCTCTCCATCTCTTTCACAAACCACCTTTTTCAGAGTAAGAGTTGGAACAGGAAACTGCGCAGATACTTCATCTCTATATAGAGTAATTGTAGTTGCCGCGCCTGTTGCAGTTTATGCAAGTGAGACATTTGGACTCACCGTTAATTTTAATTCAGATGGAAGTATGGGTGCAACCATTTATGAATGGAATTTCGGAGACAATACTTCAAGCTATCTGTCCTCTCCTTCACATACCTACGCCGTTCCGGGAGTGTACCATGTTTGTCTTACTGTACTCAATGGCTCGAATTGTTCCTATATAAGTTGTCGAGAGATACAGGTAGGGACTGTAACAGGAATAACAACAACTATTACCCCGTCACGATTATGGAAGATTCAACCGATTCCTTTTGACGATCACTTTTTTATTTATAGTGGAGAAAACAGCAGTTCGGTTAAATGTGTAGAGCTATACAATATACTGGGGAAATCACTAATACACTCAGATTACGAAGGAAAAACACAGTATCCACTGAAGGTTAATATCCCACAGAGTGTGAATGACGGAATTTATTTTCTGAGAATAAAATCGTCAGGAGGAAAAGATTACACACAATTAATAACGAGAAAACAGGGTAAATGAAAAGGCATTTTTACATATTATCCATCCTTTTTTTCTCTTACATATTTTTTGACACTGTTCAGAGAGCTAATGCACAATGCCTTGTCCTCAATGAAGTCCTAATTAATGGTGCAGGTTCTTGCGATGGATGGTGTAATCCTAATACGGAGGAATGGACGGAAATATACAACACATGTGATACAGCAGTTGATGCCTCATGCTATATTCTAACGAATGGAGCATTCTCTGTAGTTTTTCCTACAGGAACAATTGTACCGGCACGTGGATATTTAGTGGTTGGAAGTAACAACTCAGGCACACCCGTAAATATTAACCTGGCAAACTGCAATTGTGCATCGGGAACGCTTATTGGTACTTTTGTCAATGCCAGAGATCAGGTTATCCTCACTGACCCATCATCTAATATTCTTGATGGTATATATTGGGGTGGAGGAAATTTTCCTGTAGCTATTACTACGGGGCTAACGGGCTCGTGTTTTCCAGTTAATGTAAATGCTTCTGTACCCGGCAATAAGATAGTCAATGTAGGCTATTCCGGTGGACAAGGGTGTAGTATAGCCCGTGTTTGTGATGGCAGTGCTTCATGGGTACAGCGTTGCGGTTCTGCCGTTTCAAGAGGAAAAACAAATGGAAAAACAGTTATACCTGATTTCATTGTTTCTGATTCAATTATATGCAGTGGTTCATGTGTTAACTTCACTGATCTTAGTTCTGGTATCCCTTCATCATGGAAGTGGACTTTTGATGGAGGTAATACAGATGCTTCTGTTGCACATAATCCTACAAATATCTGTTACAGTAATTTGGGTAGTTACAATGTAACACTGCAAGTGACAAACTCATGTGGGAGTACCTCTGTTTCAAAGCCAAGCTATATTCATGTAATCAACAAAACAACCGTAGTTATTTCTGCCTTGGGACATACTTCTTTGTGTATAGGCGAAACGGTTACTCTTCAATGTGATACACCCCGAATCTCCTATCAATGGAATAGAAACGGAAGTCCTATTGTTGGAGCGACACATCAGCAATTTACTGCAAATGCAGCAGGTAATTATACACTCACAGTTGATAATGGAATTTGTTCGGGAGTTTCCAATACAATACAAGTTGCTATTGATTCTATTTCATCCGTTCCGATTCTTGCAAACGGCTCACCAGCTATTTGTAACGGAGAGAATGTGCTATTGAATTGCACAAGTTTGTTTAGTAATTACCAATGGAACTTGGATGGTATTCCGATTTCTGGAGCGACCAATCAACAATATACGGCTGATGTTGCAGGAAATTATTCTCTAACAGTGTTCGATACTATTTGTTCAGCCAAATCTGATAGCATCTCTGTTATTATTGGTTTGCAAAAAGGCCAACCCTTTATAGTAATG
>CAYRJA010000132.1:0-6432 GCA_964424455.1 uncultured Bifidobacteriaceae bacterium | reverse complement strand
AATTAGACTGCCCGGCATTCCCAAGCCATGCTCTGGAGGCAACATTAATGATACGGCCACCTTTCTGTTTTTTCATAATCTCAGAAACTGCACGGCACATCAGCCAGGTTCCTTTCAGGTTTACATTAATTACTGCATCAAAATCCTCCTGAGGCATTTTCCAAATCACATTATCGCGTATAATGCCCGCATTATTCACGAGAACATCCACACCGTCATATTTCTCGATAACGGTTGCAAATAACTTCTTGACCTCTGGTTCATAACCGATATTGCAATGGCAAAACACAGTATCATCCCCAAGTTCATTCGCCAGTGCAATTCCATTTTCAGCATCCATATCAATCAAAATACACATAAATCCTTCTCCATGAAGTTTTTTGGAAATGGCATTACCTATACCCTTTGCCGCTCCGGTAACCAAGGCTACGCGCTTCTTATTCATTTAACTTCCCTTTTGTTTTTTACTGCAATCAACTTAGCCAAAATACTAATTGCAATTTCTTCAGGACCTTCTGCACCTATATCAATTCCCATTGGCATATCTACTTTGCTTAGTTTGTCCTCTGACGCAATTAATCCCTCTTCAAACATTTTCTTTGTAACCTCCACTTTTCGCTGGCTGCCAATCATCCCAAGGTAAGCATGTGATTTCTGTAAACAAAATGCAAGTATCTCGCGGTCGAAAGGATGACTGTAAGTCATAATTGCAACATAAGTGTTCTCATCAAATGGAAGCAGAGGCAAAATATGCCGATAATTATTATCGAGCTTATTTATTCCTTCCTGTTTTACTTCGTCAAGATATTCCTTACGGTCATCAATCACTACCACCTCAAAATCGCAATTCGATGCCCGCTTTGCCAAAGCCTGCCCAATATGTCCGGCACCAAAAATATAAAGCCTGTTTTTTTTCATTACCGGTTCAATATAAATTTCAACCGAACCACCACAGCACATATTGTGTTGCTGCAATAACTCATGTTTAAATAAAGATGGCTTTCCTGCTTTTAAAACTTCTATGGCATTATGGATTACCTTCCTTTCAAGATTTCCACCACCTATTGTCCCAAATGATTTTCCATCTTCAAAAACCAGCATCTTTGCTCCTGCCTGGCGCGGCACCGAACCCCTTGTACTTACAATTACGCATAGTGCAACCGTGTTGTTGTCTTTCCGCGCCTCACTTATTTTTTCAAATATGTCTTTCACAGATCATGAGCTAACTTCTTTCGGAAATATCTATTGTATTCTTCCTGTGTGTTGATGTTGGCTAAAATCTTTTCATCCTCCATTTCCATCCTAAATTGCGTAAACGTTTGCAGAAACTCATTCAGTTTAAAATTTTCGAAGCGCGAAGCCAATATGCCTTTAATTACGTTACGGGATAGTAGCACAGGATGACCTCCTTTACCATCAAAAACCGGGATAATACATTCACACTCATATCGCTCGTTCAGTAATAGTTCTATAACATTGGCAGTTACAAAAGGGTTATCAATATTTTGAACAAAACAAAATTCGGCTTCGGGAATATTCCGTAATCCACATTTCAGAGATAAAAATCTTCCTCTCTCAGGAAACTGATTTTCGACAAAAGTTACTCCACCAATTTCTATACTTTCTAATTGCCTTTTTATATCAGAATTTACAACAACCACAATGCTTTTTATGCCTGCTTTTTGATATGTATCTATTATGCGTTTCAAAAAAATCTCTTTAGACGAAAACTGTAAGAAGGCTTTATGCGATTTCATCCGTTCGGACTTACCGGCCGAAAGGACAATACAACTTAGCTCGGTCATTTCTTTAATCAATCCCATAATTGAATCACACTAGACCTTATTATACCTACACAAGCGAATAGAATAGAAATGGCTGATGTAATGATTGAGGGCACTCACTTAAGGAAGTGACAAAAGATATTTTTTATACTGAAGGACATCATAGATCAAGGAGGTACTTATTCTGAAAATCGTATTGAGAAAATAATTAGTTGCGAAAAGATTTTACCTCTAAACAATGACTGAATTACCAACACGACTAACCGAGATAGTAGAGGAATGCAAATCGCTTGCGTTCGACCTAAATTTTACTTTCGCCAAGAATTGGAAAAAAGAATCAGCTAGTCGCCTGTTGGTCGGCTACCTCCCTGTTTACATTCCCCGCGAAATTATTCACGCTGCGAACGGTTTGCCGGTGGGTATTATGGGCGCGGGCGACCGCAAGCAGATAATTAAAGGCGATGCGTATTACCAATCTTACATCTGCCACCTTCCGCGTGGTATTGTAGAAATGGCTCTTGATACCAATCTCGAAAATTTCGATGGATTTCTTTTCCCTTCTATTTGTGATTGTGTACGGAACCTTTCAGGCATGTTTAAGTTGGTTAAGAAAGGGAAGTTTACCCGCTACTTCGATTATCCTCAAAATTTCGAAAAACATATTGGAGGCGCCTTCTACCGCGAATTGATTGAAACAATCATACAGGATATGTTTCAGATAAATTGTGTGAAAATAACTTCCGAAAAGTTGAATCACTCTATAGGGCTCTACAATACCAACCGGCAGTTAATTGAAACCATTTACAATATACGACAGGATACACCGTGGAAATTATCGGCTGTTGATACATATCATATTTTGCGGGCGGGTATTACTATTCCGGTTGAAAAGCATAATGAGATTCTGCAGGAAGTGGTAAATCTGATTTCAGAAGAATACGGAGAACCGCTGGATAACATCCGCATCGTAATTTCCGGTTCATTCTGCGAACAGCCTCCTATTGGTTTAATAAAATCGGTAGAGATGGCGGGCTGTTACATAGTAGATGATGATTTCATGCTTGGTTCCCGATGGATTCAGGGTGACATGGATGATTCAACTGACGACCCGTTAAATGAAATTGTCAATGGGTTTCTCACCAAGAGTGCTCCATCTTCAGCGGTTTACGATGTAGGCAATCCTAAGGGAGAACGCCTGGTTAAATTGGTTAAACAGAGAAATGCAGACGGAGTTATTTTCTGTGCAGCGAGTTTCTGCGACCCTGCTTTGCTCGACCGTCCCGAGTTGCAAAAAGCATGCGATGCCGAAGGAATAGCACATATCAATTTTCAGTTCCACGAAAACACCGGTCAATTCAAGGTTATTAAAGAACAGGCGGGTACATTCTCCGATTCTATCAAGTTATGGGTATAAATTTTTAAACTGATTAACACATAAGAAATATGGCAGATGTAAAAGAAGCGGTAAAGGAAAAAAGCATGGTTATTCAAAAGGAAATGCTGGCAAACCTTTTCACCGAATTGAGTACGGCAAAAGAAAAAGGGAAAAAAGTGGTTTACACTTTTGTACCGGGCAACATTACCGAACTGATTTTGGCAATGGATATGCTGCCGGTGTACCCTGAGATAAACGCGCTGCAATCGGGCATGCGGAAAAAATCCGGATCCTATATTAAGGACGCGGAGAAGATTGGCTTTAGCGAAGATGTTTGCACGTACGTAAAGTGCGATATCGGAATGATGCTGAATGGTAACGTAGGACCAACCGGTGAAAAACTTCCTGAGCCTGATTTATTGTTGTTGAGTTACACCGGTTGTTTCACTTTTATGAAGTGGTTCGAAAATCTTGAGCGGCTTTATCCCGGTGTAGAAATTGCCATGTTGCATACACCTTATCAGGAAGATGGAAAAATCACAGAAGATCAGGTGAATTATATGGTGAAGCAATTAAAGGAAGATGTAATTCCGAAGATGGAAAAAGTTGCGGGAAAGAAACTGGATTACAGACGGCTTTCAAAAATGCTGGAGAACAGTTCTAAAGCCGAAGACCTTTGGGTGCAGGTTTTGCAATCTGCCAAAAACGTACCGTCACCTATTGATGCCTATTTCGCAGGGGTGTATTATATGGGTCCGCTTAACACTGCATTCCGCGGAACAGAAATTGCGTTGGAATATTATCAGGAGTTGCACAACGAAGTTTTTGAACGTATGAAACTTGGATTGCATCCGGTAACTCCTGAAGGAGAAATGAAAGAAGAGCGTTTCCGCTTAGTGGTTGAGGGACCGCCCAACTGGACCAACTTCCGTGAGTTCTGGAAAATATTTTATGACATGGGTGCCGTGATTGTTGCTTCAACTTACACTAAAGTGGGCGGTTTGTATGATCAGGGCTTCCGTCATGAACCGGATAAGCCATTGGAAAGTTTGGCGAAATACTGCATGGGCTGCTACACCAATTTGAATTTGCCTCAGCGGGTTGATTTGCTCGAACATTATATTAAAGAATACAAAGCCGATGGATTTTTAATCAACTCCATCAAGAGTTGCAATTCATTTTCAGCAGGTCAGTTGCTGATGATGCGCGAAATTGAACAACGGTGCGGAATACCGGTTGGCTTTATCGAAAGCGATTTGGTGGATCCTCGTTACTTCTCTTACGCTAATATTAAAAACCGGTTGGAATCTTATTTCCAGATGCTGGGTCAGCGGAAAGTAATTCTGGAGCAGGAATCACAAACAGTTTAAAACAGATAATTAAACGAACCAATATTCATGAGCAAATATTATCTCGGAGTTGACCTCGGTTCAACTACATCAAAAGCGGTCATCATCAACGAACAGGATGAAATCATCGGTCGCGGTATTACGAATACCCGCGCTAATTATTCAGTGGCGGCAGACATTGCACGGGATGAAGCCATTTATAATGCGCGCTTTTCTGTGCTTAAAAAAAATCTTTCGGCTGAAATAAAAGCGCGACCCGAATACAAAAAATATATTGACGATTTGGAGAGCGTTTTCCAATATGAGCAGTTTAAAGTGCGACTCGATAATTTAGGCGAAGAATTAGTTAAAACCTGCAACACCTTTTTTAAAGATGAAGAAACCCGTGATAAAATTTTAGGTCACTTGCGTAACATCCGAAGGTCGTTCAAACCAAAAATCAAGCACGATTACATCTACAACAATCTCGGTTCAAAAAATCAATTCTTCCGCGATGTAGTTTCTGAAAAATACAACGAAGAGGTAAACAAACTCGACTCTTCGCTTTTTGAACCTCTGATGACTGTGTGGGATAAAAGCATAACTCCTGCCGAAAACAAAGTGGTGACTTTCGATTTCAAGAAATTGATTGCAGAAGCCATGGAGTTACTGAAAGAGAAATATAAAAATCTGCCCGACCGGTCTGAAAATATTCCTATTGAAAATGAGAGTGCTTTCGATGCTGAAATGTATTTGCTGAAAGGCGATTTTCAAAATGTATCTGAAACTTTACGCGACCGCATTGATGAAATTGCCAATCTGGAGTTCAACATTGAGAATATGACCGGCACCGGTTACGGGCGAGCGCTGCTGCCTTTCCCGGAAAGTTGCATCCGTTCAGAAATTTTATGTCATGCCTTTGGCGCGCATGCTGTTTTCCCGAATACACGGACAGTGCTCGACATTGGCGGTCAGGATACCAAAGCCATTCAGGTAGATAAGTACGGATTGGTAACAAGTTTTCAAATGAACGACCGCTGTGCTGCCGGTTGCGGCAGATACCTCGGTTACATTGCTGATGAAATGAGTATCTCTTTGAATGAGTTAGGACCAATGGCAATGAAAGCGGAGAAAGAAGTTACTATTTGTTCTACCTGCACAGTATTTGCCGGTGCCGAATTACGCGAGTTAACCAACGTTGGCGAAAAGCGTGAAGATATTTTAGGCGGCTTGCACAAAGCCATCATTATGCGCGCAATGTCGCTTATAGCACGCTCCGGTGGTGTGTTTAATGAGTTTACGTTTACCGGTGGTGTGGCGCGCAATCAGGCAGTGATAAAATATCTTACACAATTAGTGCGCGATAATTATGGCGAAGGCATTAAAATCAATATCCACACCGATTCCATTTTTATGGGAGCACTCGGTGGAGCCATGTTTGCCCGCAGAAACATTAACGTGGATTTACCTGATGCAAAGAAAAAGAAACAGGAAGTGGTTTCAGAAACATCTAATTAAAAGAGAAACATGAATAATTCAATTTACACAATGGGGATAGATGTTGGTTCTAACTTTATCAAGTTGGTACTGATGGAATATTCTGAAAATTCAAAACTGCTTGATAAGCATACCGAGAAAATCCGGAAAAGAAATCCCACAACAGTAGCAGATGAAATGGTGCAGGCCATGCTTGATAAACACGGACTGAAATATGAGGATGTAGCGTACCTCGCTTCAACGGGTGAAGGTGATTTGGTTAAGCGCAAGCGCGGACATTTTTATGGAATGACCACTCATGCAAAGGGCGCTAATTTCTTTTTTCCCGATGCAAGAACGGTTGTTGATTTAGGAGCATTGTATGTCCGAGCAGTAAAAATTTCAGCGGAAGCACGGGTAGAAGACTACAAAATGACGGGGCAGTGTGCATCCGGCTCAGGTCAGTTTC
>CAYRJA010000131.1:0-6485 GCA_964424455.1 uncultured Bifidobacteriaceae bacterium | reverse complement strand
ATACAATTCCCAATAGCGATTCACTGACCTATTCACAGTGGATAGAAGGTTTTTTACCTCAGGCAATTCATAAAAAGGATGCTTTAAAGAAACGATTTGCAAAATATTTATCACTCAAGAAGAACGGTGAAGTAATGAGCAAAATGGAATGGTTGGGAATATTCGGTAACGGGAAAATAAAAATTAAAAATGCAACACCCGCACAAATCCTTCAGCAACTGTTAGAATCGAAATGGAGTATAAAAAAATCAGACAAGGATATGGTGGTGATGCGGCATGTGTTTGAATATAAAAAGAAGAAGGGGAGATTTCTCCGTACCTCTACAATGATAATGAAAGGAACTGATTCGGTTCATACGGCTATGGCAAAAACGGTAGGGCTACCGCTCGGAATTATGGTGAAACTATTATGCACCGCCGATTTAAAACTCGCAGGAGCGCACATACCCGTTATGCCTGAAGTGTATGAACCCGTCCTGAGCGAACTGGAAGAATTTGGTGTAATATTTAATGAAGAGGTAAAAATAGTGAAGAAGTAATCCCGATGCGTAGGATTTAAGAAAGGGCTGCTCCTATAACCCGGCGATTCAACGGATTACCACTTCATTAATATATCCCTCGCCGATTTCACCATTTACAAGTTCTATTATTTTATCCCGCGAATAGGTAAGTTCCTGCTTCAGCGGAGCAGATTGCACACGGATAAACAGTTTCTTCCTGTTTACATAGATCTCCTGAGTATATTTTGCAATGGTTTTCCCCATCAGCTTTTCCCAGTTGTTAATCAATTTCACTTCATTTACTTTTTCATCCAATTTGTATCGTTCCAGCATTTGCTGAAGTACTTGCTTAATGGGCTGCTCGTTTTGTTTTTTCATTACAATTGCAAAATTGAATATTTAATGCGCCGTTTCCAACAACCGGGGTTGCGCTCCATTTTGAATATGAAACAGGTGAAAATGTTGTCCTGAGCCATCTAATAATCGTTCAATCCGGTTTTCACCGGTATCTGTAATAAACACTTGTCCGAATTCTTCTTTGGAAATTAACTGTAACATCTGCTTGACCCTGTGTTCATCTAATTTATCAAACACATCATCCAGCAGAAGGATGGGAAGAACATTTTTTGTACGGCGGATAAATTCATACTGAGCCAGTTTGAGTGCAGTGAGAAAAGATTTTTTTTGTCCCTGACTTCCGAATCTCCGTAGTGAGAAATTATTCATGATTAAGTCTAAATCATCTTTATGAGTTCCTTCTGTTGTGCGTTGCAGTGCACAGTCTTTGTCGCGGCTTTGCATCAACAGGTTGCGAAATTCGTTTTCGTTCAATCCCGATTCATATAGCAGGGAAATCGTTTCTTTTTGTGCTGAAATTATTTTATAATAATACTGAACCATCGGTATAATCTCTGCAACAACTTTTTTCCGCTCCTGAAAAATCGTTGTACCAAATTTTAGTAATTGTTCATCCAATGCTTTCAGCAGCGGTTCATTATAATATTCTTTCAGTGCAAATTGTTTCAGCAGCGCATTTCGCTGAGCAAGTACTCGGTTGTAGTTCAGCAGTTCCTCCAGATAAAGATGATTTACCTGAGAAATGGTATTATCCATCCACCGCCTCCGTTCATCGCTTCCATCGTTTATCAGGGTTATATCATCAGGGGCAATCACTACAACAGGAAATTTACCGACATGATCTGCTATTCTCGGATAGGCATTTCCGTTTTTAGAAATAATTTTTTTTGCAGTGGTTTCAAAAGTTATTGCCACAGTTACAGATTTTTCCTCCTGCATGAAATTCCCGTCAACCCTGAAGAAATTTTTTTCATGCATTACCGACTGCTGTTCGCCTGAACTGAAGTAACTTTTTCCGATGCACAAATAATGTATTGCATCCAGAAGATTTGTTTTTCCGCTTCCGTTATCACCTGTAAACACATTCAAACCTTCACTGAAATTAAGTTTGTTGAAGGAGTAATTTCTGAAATTTGTAAGTGTGAGTATGCTGAGAAACATTTATGAAAGGTCTTGGGTATGCTGTCTTGTATTGTGAAAGAATGTGCAATCATATTATGGTGAATGCATTCCTCTTTACAATTTTGGCGATACTCCGATTTGTATATCTTTGCGGGCAAATTTTTTGATTTGTCCAAAGCAAAAATAACAAAGGAAACTTATCTGTGGTGGTACGAAATGATGTTGCGTATCAGGCGTTTTGAGGAGCGGGCAGGACAACTTTACGGAATGCAGAAAATCCGAGGATTCTGTCATTTATATATAGGGCAGGAAGCAGTGGCAGCAGGATTAATAACAGCATTGCAGGATACCGACCCGATTATCACCGGATACCGTGATCATGGTTTAGGATTAGCCCGCGGTATTTCATCCAATGAAGCAATGGCTGAGTTGTACGGTAAAGTTACAGGTTGTACAAAGGGCAAAGGCGGTTCGATGCACTACTTTGCAAAAGACAAATATTTTTTTGGCGGTCATGGTATTGTTGGCGCACAGATTCCCCTTGGTGCAGGAATGGCTCTGTCAGAAAAATACAGGCAAACAGGAAACATAGTGGTTTGCATGTTTGGCGATGGTGCAGTAAGACAAGGAGCTTTCCATGAAACCTTTAACATGGCTTCATTATGGAAACTGCCTGTTATTTTTATCTGTGAGAATAATCTGTACGCCATGGGTACTTCAGTAGAACGGTCTGCTGAAGAACAGGATATTTACAAATTAGGGAAGTCTTATGATATTCCCTCTGAACCGGTGGATGGAATGAAATGCGAAACTGTTCACGAAGCGGTAAGCAAAGCATCGGAATCGGTACGCAGCGGAAACGGACCCTATTTTCTTGAAATAAAAACTTACCGTTACAAAGGTCATTCTATGAGCGACCCTGCAAAATACAGAAGTAAAGAAGAGTTGGAAGAATACAAGCAGAAAGATCCGATTGAAACCACTCTTACTACCATTCTGAAAGAGAAATACGCAAAGGAAAAAGACATAGAAATCATTAATGAAAAAATAAAAGCAGAAATTGATGACTGTGTTACTTTTGCAGAAGAATCACCATTCCCTGATGCATCGGATGTGTACACAGATATTTATGCAGAAGCAGATTACCCGTTCATTGTTGATTAAATAAAAAACAAGTTAGCAGAAACAGGAAAAGTTGCAGTAAAATCGTTTTCTGTTTTCTCATTCAAAAATAAAATTAAACAACTCAAATAAAATGGCTGAAAAAGAAACCGGCATAGACTTAACAAGGTTTGAATTATGGATTGATAATAACAAACAACTTCTCTCTTACATTGTAGGAGGACTATTTGTTGTTGTTGTAGGGTATCTTGGCTTTACCAAGCTTTACCTTGGTCCAAAAGAAACGGAAGCACAAAACCAGATGTTTGTGGCTCAAAAGAATTTTGAAAAAGATTCACTGAATCTTGCACTGAATGGTGATGTAAACTATCCCGGATTTCTGAAAATAATTGATGACTACAAATGGACAAAAGCAGCCAATCTTGCCCATTATTATGCAGGTATCATTTATCTGAAACAGGGAAAATTTGAAGATGCAATTAAACAGTTAAAAGATTTTAACGGGAAGGATAAAATGGTAAGCGGCATGGCGCTTGGCGCCATTGGCGATGCCTATTCTGAACTGAATCAGATGGACAATGCAGTGGAATATTACAAGAAAGCTGCTTACAATAATGAAAACGACATGCTCACTCCGCTCTTTCTGAAGAAGGCAGGAATGGCATTGGAGTTTGAGAAAAAATATACAGATGCAAAGAAGCTGTATCAGGAAATTCAAACCAAGTATCCTAACACAGTTGAAGGCCGCGATATAGACAAGTATATCGCCCGCGCAGAAGGTTTGGAGTGATTTGAAACTGTAACAGACGGGTCAGTTGTAACAGAAACAGATAATTTCTGTCTGTAAGTTCAAATAAAGGTTCTGTCAAACACGATATTAAAAGGGATGGTAATCATCCTTTTTCATTTTGGAGCATATAATTAATTCTTCTTTCCGACATTTGCCGCAATGGCAACTTCTTTGAAAAATCTTTCTTCATTCAATCCTGACGAACTAAAGGGCAGTTCCCGTTTCCGTTTTGGAATAGTGTGCGCCGACTGGAATGAGAAAGTAACTCATTCTCTTCTTGAAGGATGCCTTGGAACATTAAAAGAGGCAGGAGTAAAGCAGAATAATATAACTGTAACACATGTTCCCGGAAGTTTTGAATTAATTAACGGATCTAAGAGAATGGCTGACACAAAAAAGTTTGATGCGGTAATTGTAATTGGTTGTGTTATAAAAGGTGAAACACCCCACTTTGATTTTATTTCAAATGCTGTTTCTCATGGAATTGCAGAGTTAAATATCAGGTACAGCATACCGGTTATTTTCGGAGTGTTGACCACCAATAATCTTAAACAGGCATTAGAACGCTCAGGAGGAAAGCACGGGAACAAAGGCGTGGAAGCGGCTGTTACAGCAATTAAAATGGTATCATTAAGTAAATCAACCTGATTATGAAACTTCACACTATTGACACCGGCTTTTTCAAATTAGACGGAGGTGCAATGTTTGGGGTAGTGCCCAAAAGTATTTGGAACAAATTGAATCCTGCCGATTCAAACAATCTTTGCACATGGGCTATGCGTTGCCTGTTGGTGGAAGATGGTGACCGTTTGATTCTGATTGATACCGGTATGGGCAACAAACAGAGTGAAAAATTTTTCTCCTACTATGAACCGCATGGAGAGGATTCATTGGAGAAATCCTTAAACAGCAATGGATTCAGCGCTGATGATGTAACCGATGTATTTCTTACTCATCTTCACTTTGACCATTGTGGCGCTGCAATCAAATACGATACAGATCAAAAGCTTGTACCGACATTTAAAAATGCTGTTTACTGGAGTAATGAAGCTCACTGGAATTGGGCAGTGAAGCCGAACTCAAGAGAGAAGGCAAGTTTCCTCAAAGAAAATATTCTTCCGATTCAGGAACACGGACAACTTAAATTTCTGAAAGAAGGCGAGACGCTAATTCCCGGTTTTTCATTCATCACGGTAAACGGACATACAGAAGCCATGATGCTTCCGAAAATAAATTATAAAGGACACACTATAGTTTATATGGCTGACTTGCTTCCATCCGAAGCACATTTGCCCATCCCTTATGTTATGGCTTATGATATCCGCCCGCTTGTATCACTGACAGAAAAAGAAAAATTCCTGAAAGCTGCCATTGCTGAAAATTATATTCTCTATTTTGAACATGACAGAAAATTACCGGCGTGTACAGTGGCAATGACAGAAAGGGGAATCCGGATGAAAGATGCAATAAGAATAGAAGAAATTTAATCCGTCAATTCACTGACAGAGTCTCTTTATTTCCTGTCAGCTACTTTACAAAAGCATGTGAATAATTCTGTATTGCTCTGAGTTGCCATTCTTCTATTTTTGGCGCTCATTCAAAAATTAATTCAAATACATGAAGAAACTTTTTGCCTTTGCCTCTTTAGCTTTTTGCTCTCTGCAACTTTTTGCATTAAACCCTTCTAAAGAATATCCCATTCTACCCAGCGAATATGGAATGGATTATAAAGAAGTAAGAATCCCTGCAACAGACGGAATGATGTTGAATGCATGGGTATTCAAGCCGGCTAGTGAATCGAAAAAATTTATAATCATGAGCGATGATGGTAACGGTAACATGGGAGATAATATAGAAGTTGCTGCACAGTTTCTTTCCATCGGTTACAATGTACTGATGTATGACTATCGCGGTTTTGGCAAGAGTGACTCGTTTGCCATCAACAAAAAATTTTTTATTTATCCTCAATTCACCAAAGACATTATCGGAGTGATTGAATACACACGTAAATATTATACCACCATTTTTGATTTGTATGGTATCGGAATGGGTGCAGGGCTTTCACTTTCGGTTGGCGCTAACCGTCCGGAAGTACGGCGCATCATTGCTGACGGCGGCTATTCAAGCTTCGAGCAAACCAAAGTACGTTACAAGGAAAAGAAAAATGAAGATGTGCTGATGCCGCTTGCTTATGATAAAATGTTCATGGAGCCGCAATATGCTCTTGCCGAAAAAGGCAGCCAGCTTTTTGGAATACTTTACATAGTAGGAGAGAAGGATGAATTATTCAGTCCTGCTGATGTGAAGGCGCTCATAAAGATTCACCCTAAAAATACAGCAATGTATGTTGTGCCCGGTGTTTTGAGTGAGGCAGATTTTACAACCAACAAGAATGAATATTTCAATCAAATAAAAAAATTCATTCAAACACACGGTGCGAATTGATTAGTTGACAGTCCGAATCTTTTATACTGATTTAAATCTTTATTATTCAAATCCTAAAATTGTTTTATGGCAGACATGAATCTTGGAATTGGTTCGAGAGTACAACATCCGCAGTGGGGGCAGGGAGTTGTAACAGGTGTTCGTTATGA
>CAYRJA010000130.1:0-6500 GCA_964424455.1 uncultured Bifidobacteriaceae bacterium | reverse complement strand
CTTCGTCAGCATGACACGATGAGTGAGCGGATTCCTCCTTCGTCGGAATGACAAGTAGGGATGGCATGACAGAGAGAGGTATGGCAAAAAGCAATACTAAATGAAATATATTTGCCTCCGTTGTGTTAATATTTCTAATGATTAAAGAAAAAGCAAAAAGTTTTTTTCTGCTGATTGCAACAGTGTCAATGTATATCACTGCAAATGCACAAACAGGGGGTATATCAGCTTTCCGTTATATCACATTGTCTTCTTCTTCAAGAGCAAGCGCACTTGGTGGAATAGTTAATGCAGTGAAAGATGATGATGTTAGCTTTTTTACTCAGAATCCCGGCTTGCTGAATGAAGGAATGAATAATAAAGTTTCGCTTGCTTATCAACCGTTCTTCGGAGGGATAAATATTAATTCCATTACCTACTCCCATACTTTCGGAAAAGATTATTGCATGGGAGCGGCGTTACAGTTTATCAACTACGGGAACTTTACCGCATCCAACTCATCCGGCGATACTATCGGAAGTTTTTTTGCAAATGATTATGCTGTTACAGCAGGCATTTCCCGTCCGCTGAATGACCGTATTACATACGGATTGAATGTTAAATATCTCTACTCAGTGTTGTCTTCTTACCGGTCAAGCGCAATCGCTATGGACTTTGGCGGTGTTTATCAGGATACAGCATTGGGATTAACTATCGGTGCAGTGTTTGTAAATTTTGGTACACAATTGAAAACCTATACTACGCACAACACGGAGAAACTCCCTTTTGATCTGCAGTTAGGCATCTCTCAACGATTGAAGCATACGCCATTTCTTTTCAATGTTGTGCTGCATCATCTTCATCAATATGACATTCGCTACAATGATACCTCTGTTGTTCAGACTAATCCTGTATTAGTGGATACGGCTAACGGAAACAGCGGAGAAAAAAAATATATAGCCGACAAACTTGCCCGCCATGTTAATCTGGGTGTGGAAATTATTATTGGCAAAGTAGTGCGGTTGGATATTGGCTACAATCATCTCCGCAGGAAAGAACTTGTCTATGATGTACGGAGAGGATTAGCAGGATTTAACTTCGGCGCACAGTTGCATATCAACAGATTTTATTTCGGATATGCTCATAGCTTTTATAATGTTGCAGGAGGATATAATGTCATCTCAGTGTCTATGGATATTGATGAGTTTACCGGCAAGCGGAAGATGTAAAAGGGCTTCTCTGTCATTCTGAGCGTAGCGAAGAATCTGTGCGGACGGAGTACTACTGTAACAGGCGGATGCTTCCTTCGTCAGTATGATACGATGAATGGAGGGATTCCTCTTTCATCGGAATGACAAGCAGTGACAGCATGACAGTGAAAACAGAATGACAGCTTTGTTAATTTTTCAATCCCTCAATTCACGATTCGTCATTTGTAATTCCGACAAAGTCATTTCTCCCTCACCAATAATTCTTCAGCAAATTTTCTGAGTTCTGATTTTCTGCCCTCTGGAATTTTTATCTTATCTAATTCATCCATTGCTGACTTGTAATGAGATTTCATTCTCTTTTCGGCAGCAGCACGAATGTTTAATTGTTTGTAAATGGCGAGAACATCCTGCACTTTTTCTTTTGCATCAAACTTCTCTTTTGAAAACCATTCAGTGAGTTTCTCCTTTGTTTCTCCAGAAGCGCGGTTCATGGCTTCAATCAGAAGAATGGTTTTTTTATTCTGAATGATATCGCCGCCGGTTTGTTTTCCGAATTTTTTTTCATCACCAAAGCTGTCGAGGATATCATCCTGCAACTGAAATGCAATTCCTAAATGACAGCCGGCATTATACATCCTGACAGCATCTTTCTCCGATGCACCTCCGATAATGGCGCCAGTCTGCAACGAACAACCGAGCAGGACTGCTGTTTTCAGCTTAATCATATTCAGATATTCTTTCACACTCACATCATTTCTGCTTTCAAAATTCATATCCAACTGTTGACCCTCACAAACTTCTATTGCTGTTTGATTGAAAAGTGTTACAACAGGTTCTATTAAATTCCTTTTACATTGAATAAGATTCCTGTAAGCATAAACAAGCATTACATCTCCGGAAAGAATGGCAATGTTTGAATTGTATTTTTCATGAACAGTAGGTAGTCCGCGACGAAGAGGCGCTTTATCCATGATGTCGTCGTGAATCAATGTAAAATTATGAAACAACTCTATAGCCAGCGCCTGCGGCAGCGCTTTCTCTGCTTTGCGGCTGAACATTTCGCAACCTAATAACACTAAAACGGGACGCATTCTTTTGCCGCCAAGTTTTAAAATGTATTTGAATGGTTCATACAATTCATTAGGATTTCTGTTAAACGAATCATAAGGAATGTATTCACTAAAAAGTTTTTGCAGGTCAGACAGTTTCTTCATTGTTTAAATAAAGAGAGTGATACAAAGTGAGTACAAAGAATTCTCATTACCAACCTCTTCTGGTTTTTAAAGTAGTAATCTGCGCCAGATGATGTTTGCCGTGCCAGGCATACAGTCCGAGAATTTCTTTAAGAGTAATATTCCGATTGTATTCAGCATGAAAAAATGCTTTATCAAAATCGCCTGTCTTCATTGTTTTTAAAATGGCGAGCCAGCGCAGATGAATGTTTGAAACCAGATAGACAGATATATCAACCGGAAGCGCAGCGTCTTTCATTTCAGCCCACATATCTTCCTTGTATGGATTGATGGCAGGCGTTTCTTCTGTAAGCGTAAGTTTAAAACGAATGTACGCAACGATATGGCTGTCGGCAATATGATGAACTACTTGCCTGACCGTCCATCCGTCGGGGCGGTACTGAGTATCCAGTTGTTCTTCCGTAAACGCTGTTACAGTTTTTTCTAAATCAGAGGGCAGTTTTTCAATTTCAGCAATCCATGAATTGATGATGGTAGAATTGTATTCGTTGGCTTTGTTATATTTTCCGATAGGGTAGCGTAACGCTTCAATATCTGCAGGGGATGACATGGTATGGATTAGATTGAATGAGGGATAAAATTAGCAAGTTCATTCATTTTAATTTCACTTTATACTTTGCAGCCATTTTTTCAATTTGTTCTTCGCTGATGTTGTGAATATTCTTGCTGCCGTGATAGTTCTCAACTGTTACAACAAATATCCGGTAACCATACTCTGCTGCCATTTTAAAATAGGGTTCCATTTCCCAGTCTATTGTGAAAGTGTTGTCAATAAAAATCTTTTGTTGCTTTTGCTTCATCAGTTCTAAAGTGTTGCGTTCACACTCTTTGTAAGCAATGTGATTTTTATCAAATTGAAAACTATATTCTCCGGTTTGCTTATCTGTAAAATAATCGTCCACAGAAAGAACAGGATGTTTTTCTTCACTCAGCGCTTTTGCCAAAGTTGATTTACCACTGCCAGGCAGCCCCCGGAGTAAAATCAGTGATGGCTTCTCTTCTGTCATAAATCAATAAAGAAGTTTAGCGGATAACAACATTGTCAATCAGCCGCACTTTACCTACTTTAATGGCAACCAGCGCTACAATGTGTTTTGCATCTTTCCAGTCTGTTACAGCAGACAGGTTTTCCGCATTGGCTATTTCAAGATAGTCCAACTTGCTATCGGGAATTTTACTTAGCATCTTTTCTGCTTCAGTTTTAATTGCTGTAACAGAAAATTTGTCAAAGTTATTCTGAATGAAAAACAATGTCTGAGAAATAACCGAAGAATTTTTTCTTTCAGATTCATTCAGCCGCACATTGCGTGAACTCATGGCTAATCCATCCGGCTCGCGGATAATCTCACAAGGAATCAACCGGCAATTTGTGTTTTCCTGCTTCATCATCTTTCGCACCACCATTACTTGCTGGAAATCTTTTTGTCCCATATACAACCTGTCCGGTTGCACGGTATTCAGCAGCAGCTTCATCACATTGGCAACTCCCTGAAAATGATTCGGGCGGAATTTGCCATCTAATATTTTTTCAATTTCTCCTAAATCAAAATGGATTAAGTTCTCTGTGCCGTTTGGATATATTTCTTCCACCGGCGGGAAAAATAATACATCACAACTCGCAGAGAGCAGCAGTTCTATATCCCTTTCAATGGGTCGCGGATACCTTTTTAAATCCTCAGGATCATTGAACTGCACAGGGTTGACAAAGATGCTGCAAACTGTAACATCATTCTCTGCTTTAGATTTTTCAATCAGCGAAACATGACCTGCATGAAGCGCTCCCATGGTTGGCACAAAGCCAACTGTTTTTCCTGATTGTTTATTTTTTTTGAGGAATGCACTGAGTGCATCTGTTTTTTTGAAAAGGAGCAAGAGAGTACTTGTTTATCGTCTGAACACTTTAAGTGGCATCATCACCTGATGTATTGCGGGCTTCAAATTTAATTTTAAAGAGCAATAATTGTTTTCTCTTATTTACAAAGCAGTTTACTCCATGATTTAACTCTCCTGCATAAACGGATACCTATAATTCACCGGAGGAACAAAGGTCTCTTTAATGGTTCTCGGCGAAACCCATCTCAGCAAGTTTACCATAGAGCCGGCTTTGTCATTTGTTCCCGAACCTCTTGCACCGCCAAATGGCTGCTGACCTACAACGGCTCCGGTAGGTTTGTCATTGATGTAGAAATTTCCTGCGGCATTACGGAGTTTCCGTGTAGCCGATTCAATGGCTTCTCTGTCCTGTGCAATAATACTTCCGGTTAAAGCATAAGGAGAAGTGTTGTCAACCAACTCAATTGTTTCTTCAAATTTGTTTTCATCATAAACATAAATAGTCAACACCGGACCAAACAGTTCTTCGCACATGGTGGTGTACTTAGGATCTTTGGTTACAATTACTGTAGGATGAATAAAGTAACCTTCGCTCTTATCGTATTTTCCACCGGCAATTACTTCTATATTCTTATCTGCTTTTGCCGCATCAATATATTTTGCAAGATTGTTAAATGAAGTTTCATCAATCACAGCATTAATGAAGTTGGTGAAATCTTCAGGGTTGCCAATTTTAAATGAATGAACATCAGCGATTAAGTTTTCTTTCACCTGCTTCCAAAGATTGGAAGGAATATAAGCCCGCGAAGCTGCTGAGCATTTCTGCCCCTGATACTCAAATGCACCCCTTGATAATGCTGTTACAACTGCTGCAACATCGGCGCTCGGGTGAGCGAGAACAAAATCTTTTCCTCCTGTTTCACCTACAATTCTCGGATAGGTTCTGTATTTGGAAATATTATTTCCAATTGTCTTCCACATTCCCTGAAATACTACCGTGGAGCCGGTAAAGTGAATTCCCGCAAAATCTCTGTGACTGAAAACCACATCGCCTGTTACAGAGCCGGGTGTGTTAATCAGGTTAATCACTCCATCAGGCAGCCCGGATTCGCGCAATATTTCCATAATTACATAAGCTGAATAAATCTGAGTGTGAGAGGGTTTCCATACCACCGTATTACCCATCAGCGCCATGCTGGTAGGAAGATTTCCTGCAATAGAGGTAAAGTTAAAAGGTGTTACAGCAAATGCGAATCCTTCCAAAGGACGATGCTCTGTTCTGTTCCAGATTCCTTTGGATGATTCGGGCTGCATGTTATAGATTTCTCCCATAAATTGAGTATTGAACCGGAGAAAATCAATCAACTCACAGGCGGCATCTATTTCTGCCTGAAAAATATTTTTTGACTGGCAAAGCATGGTTGCCGCATTCATTTTTGCACGGTAAGGTCCGGCAAGTAAATCAGCCGCTTTCAGAAAAATGGAAGCACGGTGTTCCCAACTTAATTCTTCCCAATCCTTTTTTGCTTTCAGCGCTGCATCAATTGCCTGATTAACATGAGTAACATCTCCTTTATGGTAGTAGCCGAGCAAGTGTTTCGTTTCATGCGGAGGATGAATTTCACCTTTGTTGTTAGTGCGGATTTCTTTTCCTCCAATCACCATCGGCAAATCCACTTGCTGCGATTTGAGATCTTTCAGCGCTGCTTTTACTGCTGACTTTTCCGATGAACCGGGCGTGTAGTTTAGCACCGGCTCATTAACCGCTTTGGGTATATGATAAAATCCTTTAGACATAATTTAGTTTTAAGAGCAGCAAAGATAACCATGTCTTTGCGATTTCTATAAGACAACATCTGCGAGAGTGCGCGATAAATTATAGTCCATGCTGCCTTTCCTGCTGACGAAGGAAGCACCTGTACGTTTAATGAGGAGATTCCTCGCTGCGCTCGGAATGACAGCGGCGCATTATCATTCCGACGAAGGGGAATCTGCAAATAAGCAGCAGTACTGTAACTATGATGAGATCCCTCGCTGTGCTCGGGATGACAATAGAACCGCAGTCTCTCGCAGAAGACTTTGCGGTGTTACAGCGACAGGGGAATAGAAAGATTGAAAGATTGAGGATTGAAAGATTGACAATGCTGTCATTTCTTTTATCTGTCATTCCGACGAAGGAGGAATCTGCAAATTCTCCGTGTCATGCTGACGAAGGAAGCATCTG
>CAYRJA010000129.1:0-6797 GCA_964424455.1 uncultured Bifidobacteriaceae bacterium | reverse complement strand
GCGGAATGACGAGTTCAGGCAATATCTCCTTAGAGTTTAGACCCGAAAGCCCTGGTTGGAAGTTGTTTTCACTTTGATGTAAGTTTCGCCTTTATTATTATCTGTAACCTTAGCGGCGCTGCTTATTGATGCCCCGGGATAGTTTTTAGTAACATATTCCGAAACTGAAGAAGGTAAACTGCTGACAGCCATTGATTCCTTTGTCTGAACCAGCTTTCCTGAAACATCATACTTTATCCATTTAGTATTCCCGCCATCTGCAAAGTGAGTTTCGTAAAATCCTTTATCGGTTTCATTCCACGCACTGTTGTTCTTTACTGATGGAAAAGCGGTGGTAAAACTTTGCTTCACAACATCCGGCACATTTGCCGCCGCTTCTATTTTCTTCTCTCTGTTTTCGCTTACCTGCTTATGAACAGTTGTTTTTTGCTGGACGGGTGCAGTTGAATTACTTGTTGTCTGTGCATACATTCCTGTAAAGGTGACACTTGCCATCATTACACTTAGAAAAATTTTTTTCATATTTAAATGATTTTTGCATAGAATATCCCAATCTATATGCCGAGTCGCATATCATTTTTATATAAGTGTGATTTAGAGTGGTTATTAAGGTGCAATTCAATTTCTTTGACTGTATTATGAAAGCAAAGAGAAATCTCTTTATTAAAGAGACAGATTTTATTTTTAAAACGCGAATCATAATAAACCATCATGTTTTCGTTTCAACATGTTCCAGATTCCATAAAACAAAGAGATTACCTTTGCGCCCGACAGAAAAATTATTGAGTGCACAATCCTTCTGCTGAAATATCAGAACCTTTAGCATCAAACAATCCGGGGATAAACGGAATGAAACTCGTATGTATATTATCCAAATCCGTTGGCTGCAACTTGTTACACTCGTTTTTATACTATACAATTTCAATAATTTAATTATCCGATGAAAAGATTAAAGCTGCTTTCCTTACTGTTTCTCTCCATCAATGTTAAAGCCCAGCATTTGTTAACGCTGGACGAGGCAATAGCTACAGTATTAAAAAGTAATTTCTCTGTTACAATAGCAAAAAATAATTTACAGATGGAGTCTAATAATGCTACACCGGGTAACGCAGGGCTATTGCCTCAGATTGACCTGAATGGAAATTACTCGGCAGCAGGCGTTAACACGAAGCAGAAATATTCAACAGGATTAGATGTAAATAAGAATGGCGCTTCTTCCAATGCGCTTGGATATGGAATTGCGCTGAACTGGACATTATTTGACGGTACAAAAATGTTTATCACCTACAACAAGCTGAAAGAAACAGAGAGGTTAAGCGAACTGGAACTAAAACTACAAATTGAAACAGTGATTTATTCTACTATTACAACTTATTACTCAGTAGTGGAAGAGCAACAGGCGCTGAGCGTAGCAAATGAAGCATTGAAAGTTGCCGAAGAAAGAAAAGACATTGCGGAAATAAGAGTTAATATCGGTTCCGGTTCCGGACTTGAACTGAATCAGGCAAAACTGGAATTGAATAATGCAAAAGCGACGGTAATTCAACAGCAAAACTTACTGAGCGATGCAAAGATTTCATTAAACCAACTGCTTACTCTTCCGGCAGACAATAATTTTTCCGTATCGGATTCCATTCAAATTACCTACAAGCCGGTGCTGGAGGAATTAAAAAGTTCAGTGTTACAGCAAAATTTCACCTTGCTCTATCAGCAGCAGAACCTGAATCTTTCCGCCTATGACGAAAAAGAACTGAAAACATTTCGACTTCCTGAAGTTCATTTCAGCGGAGGATATAATTTCAACCGCGCGCGTAACAATGCCAGCTTCATTCTGTTGAATCAAAACATGGGATGGAATGCAGGTGTTACAGCCAGTCTGAATTTATTCAACGGATTTAACCTGAATCGTCAGATACAAAATGCCAAACTATCTGTCCTTAATTCTGATTTGCAGTTGCAGCAGGCAAAACAGCAGGTGGATGCCGCTTTGCTTTCTGCCTATAATCAATTTCAAATTGATATGCAGCTGCTTGCCCTGCAGGAAGAAAGTTATACTATGGCAAAAGACAATCTGGAGATTTCAATCGAGAAATACAGAGTCGGAGGATTGAGTGCGCTGGAGCTGTCTTATGAACAACAGATTTTCCGCGAAGCAGGCGAGCAGGTGGTAACAGCACGCTATAACGCCAAACTCTCTGAAACGCAATTGATGAAACTGAATGGAGAGTTGGTAAAATAGCAGAAAGAAATTCTTAAACAGGAGTCGTAAGTAAAATTCAGAAAAACTATTTTCTCCGGTGTTCTGTAAAACAACAACCCCCTTGTAATTTATAATTTTACAAGGGGGTGCAATTTACTTGCGGTCAGGACGGGACTCGAACCCGCGACCTCCGCCGTGACAGGGCGGCATTCTAACCAACTGAACTACCTGACCTTCTTTTAAGAGTTTGCAAAAGTAAACTTTTTATTCACCTGTAAAAATATTTTCCCGAAATTTCCCATCGGTTTAGATAAATTTGTTCCATCTAAAATACAAGAATGACTTATCTTGATTTCGAGAAACCCATTGAAGAATTAACTGAGCAGTTGAATAAACTGAAAAAGATTGGAGAAAGCGGAAAAGTGGATATGACCTCAGCAGTGGAAGAGTTGGAGGATAAGATTGTTGAAACAAAAAAGAACCTGTATCAACAACTGAACGGATGGCAAAGAGTGCAGCTTTCACGGCATCCGGAACGTCCATATACTCTTTATTATATTAATCAGATTTGCAGTCGTTTTATAGAGTTGCACGGCGACCGTCAGATGGGTGATGATCATGCTATGGTGGGTGGCTTTGGAACAATTGATGACCAAGCCGTCATGTTTATCGGACAGCAGAAAGGCATCAATACTAAAGACAGGCAATACCGGAATTTCGGAATGGCGAATCCGGAAGGGTACCGCAAGGCGCTGCGGCTGATGAAACTTGCTGAAAAATTTAACAAACCAATTGTAACACTGATAGATACTCCCGGCGCCTATCCCGGATTAGAGGCAGAAGAGCGCGGACAGGGAGAAGCAATTGCACGCAACCTGTTTGAAATGTCGAAACTCAGCGTTCCGGTAATTTGCATCATCATCGGCGAAGGCGCTTCCGGCGGAGCGCTCGGTATTGGAATCGGTGATAGAGTGCTGATGTTGGAAAATACTTGGTACTCTGTAATCTCTCCTGAATCCTGTTCATCCATCCTTTGGCATAACTGGAACAATAAAGAACAGGCAGCGGAAGAACTGAAACTTACTGCTTCGCACATGCTTTCGTTTAAACTGATTGATGGAATTATTAAAGAACCCCTTGGTGGCGCTCATAATAATCCGGTGGAAATGGCAAAGACACTTAAAAAGGAAATCAAAAAGCATCTGGCTGAATTAATACCCATGAACGCAGACGAAAGAATTGAAAAAAGAATAGAGAAATTTTCAAACATGGGAATCTTTGATAAAGATTAATGAATTAACAAACACTGCATCATGATTAAAAAGATTAAAAAATGGTTTTACAACTACTTCATAAAAAAAGAGTTGAGACACCATTATGTTGAACGGAAGGTGATGAACATTAAAAATGCAAATGACATTGCCATTATTTTTGATGCCACGAACACAGACCAGACAGCAGTCATTAATCAGTTTGCTGATTCACTGAAAGGGATGAAGAAAAAAATTCACCTCTTCGGTTACTACGATATTCCCAAACCGGCAATCAATTTTAACTTTCCTTATTTCAATAAAGAAAACCTGAACTGGCATTTGGTACCGCAGGGAATTTTAGTAGATGAATTTATTCAACGGAAATTTGACATACTGATTAACGCCTCTGTGGAAGAAAGTCTTCCGCTCGAATACATCTCCGCTTTCTCTAATGCCTTTTACCGGGTAGGATTATATAATCCCACAAAACTTTTCTGTTACGATCTGATGATTGACCTGAAAGAAAAAAATCTGAAGAAGATGACCGAAGAAGTGAAGTACTATCTGAATGTAGTGTAACACCTATTTCGAGATTACTTTACTCAGCCGGTCGGCAATTGCCTTGCCGACAGATGACCGGCTCCAGCTATTTTTTAAAATATAGGCGGACGAAACTTTCATTTCATCCAACTCATAAAGGCGCAGATAAAGATTTTTTGCAATCTCTTTTTCATTCTCAGCAGAGCCAAGAATCAGAATTTTTTTGAACGAAGTGGATTGCTCCTTCATCCATTTTTTAACCACCGGCATCTGCTCCTTTAATACAAGCAATGCAAATGATGATTTACTCCGCTTTATATCATCTAAAGAACAGATTTCATAAACAGGTGTAACAGGTGCATAGTGCTTGTACCGGCTGCCGGGAGTGGTTTCTTTTAATGATTTCAGTTCTTTAACTGTAACACCGAAATGCTGTAACGCTTCTCTGATTTCTTCAACGCCTATAGCGCCCTGCCGCAGTATCCGTACTTCATTTTTTTTACGGCAATCTATAATCGTGGACTCCAATCCAATCTTGCTTTGCCCGCCATCAACGATTCCGTCAATTTTTTTTCCTAAATCCTTTTCCACCATCTGTGCATTGGTCGGGCTGAATTTTCCTGAAGTGTTGGCAGAAGGAGCCGCAAGCGGGAAGTCAATCCTCTTCAACAATCTTCTGAAAAGCAAATGTTGCGGAACGCGGATGATTACGCTGTTTCTTCCGCCCGTTGCCGGCAGCAGTGGCGAATGAGCAGGAAGGTTCAACAAAAGACTGACCGGACCGGGAAGAAATTTTTCTGCCAGCGCCTCTGCATATTCAGGGACTGCTGTAACAAATTTCTTTGCGGGCTTAAAAGAATAAAAATGACAAATCAACGGATTGTCGTGCGGACGGTTTTTTACTTTATAAATTTTTTTGACTGCTGCTCTGTTTGTCGCATCTGCCGCTAACCCGTAAACGGTTTCGGTAGGAACGGCAACTACTCCACCCTCTTTTAATATTTCTGCAGCTTGCTCAATTGAAATAAATCCCAACTTATCTGTTGTTTTAAAATAATGCTTCAAACATACCGTTCATCAGTGTTGTAATTACATTTTACTTCTCGCTTTCCACTGTGGCAAGTAACTCTTTTCCTTTCTGAATATACTGCGGATCATCTTCGGTCCGCGGCGGCAGAGCAATTGCTTTCTTCAGCGTTTCAATTGCTTTGTCTTTCATCCCTTTGCTGTTATACACTTCGGCAAGGTCAAGTTGATAAAGAATATAAGTCGGATCAAGAGTAATCGCCTTATTGTAACACCGGATAGCTTCATCTTCAGTAGCGCCCGGAGGAATTCCGCCGAATAAAGTATTGGCAACCGCCACTTCTGCAAAATTCAGGTTTGCCATTTTGTAGTTCCATTTACCCAGCACATGCCATGCACCTGCATGATTGGGATTGAATTTCAGCGCAAGGTCAGCATACTTTTTTATATCGCGGCTGGCGGCTATTTTATCTTTCGTACCGGAAATAAGCGCCATTCGTCCCATTGCCACCGCCATTACAAAATTCGATTCGGCATCATTCGGATTTATTTTCAGCGCTTTCACCGCATACTGCTTTGCGGTTACAAAATATTCTTTCTTCTTGTTAATATCGTTCTGACGATTTCCGATTTTTGAACACAGGAAACTTGCATTCCATGCAGCCACATAGTTAAACGGATCGCTCTTCAGGGCAGCTTTAAATTTTTCCAGCGCCGCCTCCTCTTTTTTGGCTGCTATCAGTTTTTCACCCTGCTCATTCAGAAGCGGGGCATCGGTTGCCTGTGCATATATCTTTCCGAAAGAAAGAAAGGCGATAACTACTATATAAAATAAATTCCTCATTCCTGAATTTTGTGTGAAATTAAATCATAATTATCAATGCCCAATCAGGATTAGAATGAAAAAATCATTACTCCCTGCTTAATCCTTATCCTAAGATTATGCAATAATAACCGCTAAGAATTAAATTTTATCGAATGAATATTAATAATAAGTTAAAAAATACTACTATTGTGGTGTACTGTTTTTTTTAATCAAACCAATTTAGTTATGAAAAAAATATTTTTAATTTTCACCTTGCTGATTGCAATTCCGTTTGCAGGATTCAGCCAGACCTATTGTACTCCTACGGCGGATAATGATGGGAGCCTTTTCTATATTTTCTATGTATCATGTGATGATTTTACACAGTTTTCGAATCTTGATGATTATGAGAATTTTACTTACGATTTAGCAAATGCGGTTCCCGGTACCGAATTAAATCTCAATATATATTTATATGACGGTAACAGTAGATCTCCTTATGTGAATATATTTATTGACTTTAATATAGACGGCGATTTTGATGATGCAGGAGAATGGGTAATTCAAAATGAAGTGGAAACTATTAATGAATTTTATTCTCCTAGTATTGATATACCACTAACCGCTACGCCCGGAACCGGCAGAATGCGACTGGTTATGTCAACCAATCAAATTGCCTCTTCATGCGGTGATATGGGAGACTATAGCCATGTTCAGGATTATGGAATCTTATTCAAAAATATCTGGTTTTTGGATAATGACGGAGATGGCTTTGGCAACATAAATAATTCAACTGTTGCTGATGAGCAGCCGGTAGGATATGTAGCGGATTATACCGACTGCGATGATAATAATAATCAAATATACCCGGGGGCTGTACCGCTTAATTTGTCTGTGAGCGATATTACTACTTCTACTGCAATGGCAACATGGACAGAGGGCTGTGCCACACAATGGCGCACCCGCCGCAGCA
>CAYRJA010000128.1:0-6903 GCA_964424455.1 uncultured Bifidobacteriaceae bacterium | reverse complement strand
CCGAGTCCTGCGCACACGCACAAGGCACGGCAGCAGTGACTCGGCGTGGACGGAAGTGAGTTTGTTGTTTAGATAAGTCACAACCTCAAACATATTTAGTGTTCAGAAAATCACATCTGAATAATATTATATTTATCCCTGATTTCTCTAAACTGTTACATCAATGAAAAGTTTGAAGTTGCGGCTCATCATAATGATATTTCTTCAGTTCTTTATCTGGGGATCATGGCTCATCACTATAAGTGCATACTGGTTTCAAACTTTACCTAAACTCTACCCTGAAGCAGAGTGGACAGGGTCTGCATTCGGCGCTCTCTTTTCCACTATGGGATGGGCGGCTCTTATCATGCCTTCTCTGTTTGGAATTATAGCGGACAAATGGATAAATGCCGAAAAACTTTACGGACTTCTTCATCTGGCAGGTGCAGCGGTACTGTTTTATCTGCCTATGATTAGCGACCCCGCGACAATGTTTTGGATAATGCTTCTCAATATGTGTTTTTATATGCCGACACTTTCGCTCTCCATCACGGTAGCTTATTCTGCCCTGAAGAAAGACGGCAAAGATGTGGTTAAAGATTATCCGCCCATCCGCGTTATGGGTACTATTGGTTTTATTGCTGCCATGTGGACAGTAAGTATTCTCGGACTTGAAAAATCTGCAAGTCAGTTTTATATTGCCGCAGGCACTGCATTTCTGCTGGGAATATACTCATTCACATTGCCAAAATGTTTGCCGGAAGGGAAAGGAAATAAATCAGCAAGTCTCTCTGAGTCTATGGGATTGAATGCATTTTCACTTTTACAGAATCCAAGAATAGCTACATTCTTTATATTCTCAGTTTTGCTGGGCGCTGCACTTCAACTGACAAATGCTTATGGAGATACTTTCCTTCACGACTTCCAGAAGTTAGATGAATTTAAGGATGCTTTCGCAGTGAAATATCCTGCTATTATAATGTCCATCTCTCAGTTTTCTGAAACGGCGTTTATTCTCACCATCCCGTTTTTTATGAAAAGGTTTGGTATTAAAAAGGTGATGCTGATGAGCATGTTTGCATGGGTTTTCCGGTTCGGACTTTTTGGATTTGGCAACCCGACAGACGGACTGTGGATGATAATTCTAAGTTGTATCGTTTATGGAATGGCTTTCGACTTTTTCAATATTTCAGGATCGCTGTTTATTGAAACACAGACCAGCCCGAAAATCCGCGCCAGCGCTCAGGGACTTTTTATGATGATGACTAACGGGATAGGAGCCATTTTAGGAAGTGTGGTAAGCGGTTTTGTGATAGATAATTTTTTTACTAATCCTGACAGCGCTATTACACTTCAGTGGAAAGAAATCTGGATTTCTTTTGCAGTATATTCTCTTATAGTCGCAGTGTTATTTATGATACTGTTCAAAGACAAAAAAGATAAACTTCATTCTGAAAGTGCAGCGATGACCTCTACGGTGTAACAGATAGAAATTCCTGATTCTGATTTCCTTTTGTGTTACAGTAGCAATAACTCTGTTATTTAAGGTTCGTCTGAATGATTGGGAACAGAATATAGGTGTTACAGATATCCTTTGTTAATTAGAAACTCAGTTATTTGTTTTTTCTCATTCTTGCTTCTGTCAAGAAGGATGGTGGTGTTTTGCTCATCTTTTACAGTAATGATTCTGCACTCACGACCATCAACACTATTGGCTGTAAACGTGGCTTCTGCTGTTTTTTGTCCGTTAGGTAAAAAGAATAAAATCTGATTGTAAAGTATTTTATTCAGATAGTAAGGTTCGCCGTCTTTGATGTTGCCAATTGTAACAAGGTCTTGTTTTATAGTATTTCCTATGATGATAACATCAGAATGAACATTACGGTTAACAAGTGTAAACCGGTTGTCAGCCGAACTATTACTGGAGGTTAAAATGCCGCCTTTGGAAAGAATGTAATTTTCTTCGGCTTCTTTTGTAACAGCGCCCTCTTTAATCAAATTGCTGTTGGCAATAATGGAGGGAATATTTTTCTTCTCAGTTGTTTTCAATTTCAGAAAGTTTCCTGAAGGAAACATAAGTTGATAAGAACCTGCACCTAAACCTGTAACAAGTGAATTGAACTTTACATACATCAGTTCTTCGTCATTCATATTACGAATGCTGTAATCAGGATGAAATTCGGTAACATTGATTTCTTTCATTTTGCAATAAGGTTTGCCTCCATGATACAGCATATCGTTCAAATAAATCACCTCATTTTCATTACTGAACAAATCCAGCATCTTCAGCTCCTGAGCAGGCGGAACAATTCCGTCTTTCACTAAACCATTTTTCACTAACAGCGCTGGCAACTCTTTAGCTTCTTTCATTTTCAGATTCACTAAGTTTTTCGATTTGCTGAACGACAGGAAGTAGTAGCCGATGTTTGAAAATTTATCATTGATAGAATATTTTGCTTCCATTAATAATTCATCATTCAGATTACTGATTCGGTAATCAGGTTTTTGATTCATGGTTTTCACTTCCTGCATCAGGCAATAAGGTATTCCTTTGGAGAATACCGTGTCTTTGAGATACACAATTTCCGCTTTGTTAATTTCTTTGAAATGTTTTTTTGCGTCTTGTGCAATCGCTCCGGTAATGATGAATGCTGTTACAATAAGTGACAATGAGAATTTTATTTTCATCTTTATCTGTGTTTGTGTTTCAGGGGATAAATCTATAATCAAGTGGGAATAATCAGAAGCAGTTTAGTAAAATTCTGCTACCTAACCAACCGATGATTAATAATATAAATCTATATGCTTCTATTTAAAATTTGATATATTGCTAAAAAAATATGAACTATGAAACTAAAGGTAACTCTCACATCTATTTTCCTCTTTGCAATGTTAACAGGAAGAACTCAACCCGGTACACTTGACAGCGATTTTTCGAGTGACGGCAAATTAAATATTGCATTTAACTCAAGCACTAACAATGTAGCCAATGCTATTGTAATTCAGCCAAACCAGAAAATTTTAGTGGCCGGAACTTATTATGATGGCTCTAAATTCAATGCTGCAGTAGCAAGAATTAATAAAGACGGTACACTTGATGGAAGTTTTGGAACAGATGGAAAATTTACCACAACATTTGCGTATGGCGATACAAAATTTAATGCCATAACACTTCAGTCTAATGGTAAAATAATTTTGGCCGGTTCCAGAAAGGGATTAATAGGATCAGAAACATTTTTAGTTGTCCGGCTTTTATCTAATGGTACTCCCGACAGCACTTTCGGTGGTGATGGTTTTGTTACTACTAATATTGGCACATATTGCACCTTTAATGCAGTCGTAATTCAAAGCGACACTTTGATTGTTGCCGGTGGCAACGGACGAATAACCGGTAGTTCATATAATGATTTTGCATTGGTCCGGTATAAGCTAAATGGAGAAATTGATAGTTCTTTTAATGTTGATGGGATAGTAGTAACAGATTTTTTTGGATGGAACGATTATCTTAATGCTTTGATTATTTCAAAGGAAAATAAAATAATGGCAAGCGGAAAAGTATCGTTTATGGGAGTCTCAGAGAACAGGTTTGGTGTTACAAGATATAATTCAGATGGAACACTCGATATAAGTTTCAGTGATAATGGGAAAGCAGATTACTTTATAGATAGTTATGATGACGGGATTTATGATATGCTGATACAGCCGGATAACAATATTCTGCTTGGCGGACATGGAGCTACGGCTGCAATATTGATGAGGATAAAATCAAATGGCGACAGAGATTCAAGTTTTAGTGACAACGGAGAGAGGCATTTCTGGTGGGGAGCCGGCGATAATGAGATACATGGCTTAGCGCTGCAACCGGATGGTAAAATATTGGCAGCAGGATTTGGAGATCCACATGGAACGACAAGTGCATTTTCGGTTGCACGAATTAATTCCAATGGTATTGTTGATAGTACTTTCGGGACTAACGGAATTAATACATCTGCTTTTAACCTGTTGCGGTCAAAAGCGCTTTGTATGGCATTGCAAAATAATGGACGTGTAGTAGTGGCAGGCACATCCAGATCTTCCAGCTATGTAACAGATACAGTTTTTGCTGTAGCGCGTTTTTATACAGGGCTTAATTTAGGGGTGTTAAATTTTTCACAAGAACAAAGCTCAATTACAGTTTACCCGAATCCCGTTTCCGATTTTATCAATATCAGATATAGACTTGCAAAGCCGGAAACGGTTAGTATGCGCTTGTTTGATATACAGGGAAAATTAGTAGCTACATTCATTGAAAACGAACCACAGCAAGAGGAAGAAATTGAAAAGCAATTTCTGCTTCCTCAGAACATTTGCAGTGGCGTTTATTTGCTGAATATTACTTCTGAAACGGGAAGTGTAAGCATTCAAATCATAAAACCTTAAAAGAAATCAAGACAGTTTATACATCTATATTAATAACAGAAATTTAATACTTGTTTACTTACTTAATGGTGTTACAGTAAAATTTACTTTATCTTCTCTGTACCCCTGCTTCATGGTAAATCTAAAGTCTGATGTATAAATCAGGAAATAGCTCTGTAAAACTCATTTTTATACAACCGATTGATGATTAATATCATTTGAATTTTTATATTTATGATTGAAATTTGAAGTACAACCAAAAAACTCTAAGCCATGAAAAACATATTGTTCCCAACGGATTTTTCTTCATCATCAGACAATGCTCTTGCTTACGCTATTGAGTTTGCACGAAGAATGAATTCTAAATTAACACTGTTTAATGCTTTCACTTTTCCCGTATATGCTACAGAAGTGGCTGTAGAAACAAATATGACAGAGCAAATCAGAATGGATTCAGAAAGTGCTTTAAAGAAGTTGGAGAATCAGATACATTCTATAGCGCCGGATGTAGCAACTGAATTCTCTACTTCTTGGGGATTTGCTGCAGATGAAATAATCACGAAGGCAAATGAGATGAAAGCGGATTTAATTATCATGGGAACGGAAGGCGCCGGCGGTATTAAAAGAATTTTATTTGGCAGTAACACGGCTGAGGTGATTAGCAGGAGTATATGCCCTGTATTAGCTGTTCCCAATGGCTGCGCATACAAGAATTTCCGCCGGATTGCTTTTGCAACCGGATGCCACGATGCTGAAATCCCTTATATCAGTACTGCAATTGATTTTGCAAAACAATTTAATGCATGGTTTTCATTATTGCACATTTCCGACAAAGCGTTTTCCAGCCCATTAGAACACAAGCATATTGAAAATTTCAGAGATAAAATAAAGAAAGAATTTAACCTGCCGGGAATGGAAATCAGTATGCTCGATATTCCTGATGTAGCTCAGGGATTAACAGATATTCTGTTTAAAGATGATATAGATATGCTGGTGATCGCTCATAAAAAAAGAAATATGCTGTCACAATTTTTACATCCCAGTATTTCAAAGAGATTTACTTACCATCCTACTTCTCCGCTACTGGTTCTGCCGATAGCATAGATGATAGCAATAACTTTAGTAACAGCCGTGAACTGTTAAACAGTATGAATATTTCTCAGCGAAAACCCTTTATTTTTTCTCTGCCGGTTTCTTATATACTTAATGAAATACATTCAGCATCCAGATTATTTAAGATTGATTAAGGTATTTAAAACAGTTTGAGATTTTGAGGTGTTGCGTATATACGAGTTAGCCAGAAGCATTGAGGGTAGTGCATAACCCGAACTTTTGTGTGTTGACCAAATGGTTTTGTGCAGAAGTTTGTGTAAAAACTGACGAGTAACAAGAACTTAAATCTTACATTTGACGAGAACATTGATAATTATAAATGAGCCGAACTTCTGCAATATCAGTTTTAGACGACATCATAAAGCATATCTCTAAAAACGGAGTTCAAAGAGGTATTAAGCCATATTTCAAAGCAGACAATTTCATTCTTTACAATGACGACTGCTTAGAAGTGATGAGCCGATTACCTGACAATTATGTGGACATGATTTTTGCTGACCCACCTTACATGCTTTCAAACAATGGCTTCACTTGTCATGCAGGACGAATGGTGAAAGTGAATAAAGGCGATTGGGATAAGAGCAAAGGATTTGATGAGGATTTAAAGTTTCATGACACTTGGATTTCTGAATGCAGATGAATTTTGAAACCCGAAGGAACAATTTGGGTTAGCGGAACAAACCATAATATCTATCAATGCGGTTTCCTTTTGCAAAAGCAAAACTTTCATATTCTAAATGACATCACTTGGTATAAACCCAACGCTGCTCCCAATCTTGCATGCACCACATTTGCCCATAGTCATGAAACTTTACTTTGGGCAAGGAAGGATAAAAAGGCGCGACATGTGTTCAACTATGACCAAATGAAAAACAGTGACTTCCCTGAAGACCGTTTTAAAAATGACGGAAAGCAAATGCGTTCAGTTTGGGCTATTAATACACCAACTCAAAGCGAAAAAGAATTCGGAAAACATCCGACACAAAAACCGCTGGAACTTTTGAAACGAATTATTATCGCATCAACTAATGACAATGCAATTATTCTTGACCCATTTAATGGAGGTGGCACAACTGGAATTGCAGCATCTGTAATTGGAAACAGAAATTACATCGGCATGGAGATAGAGCAGGAGTTTTTAGAATTATCAATCAAAAGATTTAAATCAGCGATCAACCAAAGCCGACTTTTCGCATAATGAAATCAGAAGTAAATTTTATCAGTAAATGACAAACTCCACTGGTGTTGTTGCATGAATCAAAAATAGGGGAATAAGTTTTATTACCGTTTGAGAATTAAACTGCCTTCTTCACATCTACAGTTATAGGCATTCCCATTTGAGTCATTTTATTTAAGATTTTATACCAATTTTATTTCATAAATAGTCTAAAAGTATTATATTTGCCGCATGGC
>CAYRJA010000127.1:0-6975 GCA_964424455.1 uncultured Bifidobacteriaceae bacterium | reverse complement strand
TGTTCAAATCAACTTACTGAATGCGTATGGCGCTCCTTCGGAAACAAATGTGAGCATGACTCTTTACGACCACTTTTCCCGCAAGCCGCGCTACAACTACATTCATACTCTTAATGCTCAGGGCAACCCGGACACACTGCGGATTGACCCTATTGGCAATTATGATTTGGTAGTACACAGTATTCCGCCGGTGGAGAAGAAAAATATTGAACTCGTACCCGGTATTCACAACACTATTGCGGTGGATGTACCGCGTGGAGAACTGTCGCTGGATATTACCGGCTCTATGGCTAACCTCTCCTCCATTCAATGCCTTGTGCGCGAAACAGGAAAACAAAATATTTTATATGTGCAGGATTTCAACACCAGCCAGAAATATCTGGTGGGTGAATATGATCTGGAAATTCTTACCCTGCCAAGAATAAAAAAATATGGAATAAAAATAGAGCAGAGTAAAACCAATTCCATTAAAATCCCATCACCCGGAACTCTCAATGTGGTGCCAACACAAATAGGTGTAGCCACTCTTTTTATTTTAGAGAATAATGTAATGAAGAAGGTATATGATTTTTACTCTATAAAATCAACGGAATCTATTCAGGTGCAGCCGGGAAAATACATAGTGGTTTTCCGTCCGGATAAAGGAAAGCAATCCATACTGACGACTAAGATAGAAGTTAATGTTTACTCCAACAAAACAGCACAGGTAAAATTGTGAGAAAGAACATCCTCCATATTATTCTTATCGTTGGGTTTATTTTAAGCCATGAAATTTCTTTTTCCCAGACAACCTCTTCCTCAAAACAGAAAACAAGAATACTTTTCCTCTTAGATGCTTCTTACAGTATGATGAATCCCTGGGGCAGTGGCGCTACCACAAGAATGGAAACCGCAAAGAAAACACTTGAGGAGATAATGGATACGCTGAAAAGAAAACCCAATCTGGAAATTGCATTACGCGTTTATGGCGACCAGTCTGTCACTTCACTCAATGATTGCAGCGATTCGCGGCTATTAGTCCCATTCGGCGCTAATAATCTTTTGCAACTCAAAGAAGCACTCAGTCGGATTTCACCAAAAGGTATTACACCTATCGCCCTTTCACTACAAAAAGCAGCAAATGATTTTCCGGTTGAACCGAATGTCAGAAACATCATCATTCTGATTACCGACGGAGAAGAATCCTGTGGTGGTGATCCGTGTGCCATATCACTTTCACTACAAAAGATTGGCATTGTTCTCCGCCCGTTTATAATTGGCGCTAAAGTGGACGAGTCATCACTCGATAAATTAGATTGTATCGGATCATTTTTCAACGCGCTTGACCCGGATGGTTTCAGGCAAGCAATAAGTTTGGCTGTTCAAAAGGTTTTGAACCCCGTTTATGTGCAGGTGAATTTGCTCGACCAGCAAGGTCGTCCGGTTGAAACAGATGTGGACATGACCTTCTATGATACTTCAGGAGATATTCCCCGCTACGATTATGTTCATACTATCAGCTACAAAGGAATTTCCGATACGCTTACGCTCGATCCTGTAATGAATTACAACATGATAGTTCATACCACCCCTGAAATAGAGCGAAAGAATATTGTTATCGAACAAGGGAAAAATAACATCATTAATGTTCCTGCTCCGCAGGGTTATCTTTATCTGAAATTACAGAGCGCCACTATTTACAACAACATCAATAATAAAATCAAATGCCTTGTCCGCCGTACAGGAGATTTGAGCACCCTCAAAGTTCAGAATATTGATGCTACCGATAAATATCTTACCGGAAAATATGATCTGGAATTTCTCACACTGCCACGCACACTCATTCCAAATGTAGATATATCGCAGAGTAAAACCACTACTATTGAAATTCCTACACCAGGAATATTAACAGTAATGAAGCCAGCGCCCGGTTTCGGAGCTATTTTTACCATTGAGAACAATGAGTTGAAAAAACTTTGTACGCTCGGTGAAAATGGTGGAAACGAAACCATAGCTTTACAGCCTGGCACATACAAAGTAATCTTTAAACCAAAATTTTCTAAACGAACTACTGATACAATGGAAAAGACTTTTACCATTACAAGTGGCGGAAACTCTTCCATAAGACTTTAACCTGTCATGCTGAGCGAAGAGAAACATCTGTAACACTAAAAAATAGATTCTTCGCTTCACTCAGAATGACAACTAAATAAACCCAATGTCAACATTAGCACAATACACTGATAAAGATAAAAAGGAAACACGCGGCGGATTTGGTGTGGGACTTTATGAAGTAGGAAAGAAAAATCCAAATGTAGTTGCACTCACTGCCGACCTCGCCGGTTCACTGAAGATGAATGATTTCATCAAGGCATTCCCTGAACGGTTTGTTCAGGTGGGTATTGCAGAAGCCAATATGATGGGTATTGCTGCCGGATTAACCGTTGGAGGAAAAATTCCCTACACCGGAACTTTTGCCAACTTCTCTACCGGAAGAGTTTACGACCAGATTCGTCAGTCCATTGCTTACTCAGGAAAGAATGTGAAAATCTGTGCTTCTCACGCAGGGCTTACCCTCGGCGAGGATGGAGCCACTCATCAAATATTAGAAGACATCGGCTTAATGAAGATGCTGCCGGGTATGACCGTAATTGTTCCTTGTGATTACAACCAGACTAAAGCAGCTACCATTGCTATTGCCGACTATAAAGGTCCCGTTTATTTACGCTTCGGAAGACCTAAGGTGGCAAACTTCACAGCAGAAAATCAGGATTTCAAAATTGGTAAAGCACAGATTTTAGCAGAGGGAAAAGATGTTTCTGTTTTTGCCTGCGGACATTTAGTATGGAAAGCAATTGAAGCAGCAAAAATTTTAGCTGAAAAAGATATTTCGTGTGAAGTCATCAATATTCACACGATTAAACCCTTAGATGAAAAAGCAGTACTTGAATCTGTTACAAAAACCAAATGTGCTGTAACAGCAGAAGAGCACAATATATTTGGTGGCTTAGGAGAAACTATCGCCGGTTATCTTTCCAGAACCCAACCCACACCAATAGAAATGGTAGCGGTGAAAGATACTTTCGGTGAAAGCGGCAAACCGGAGGAACTGATGAAGAAATACGGTATTGACACTCCTAATATAGTAGATGCCGTAATGAAAGTGATAGCCCACAAATAAGCTGTTACAGTAAACAGGATTATAAACAGATGAAGTATTCACCTCATCTTTCTCCGGTTAAAGCATCAGACTGACCGGACTTTCCAGATAACCTTTCAGCGTTTGTAAAAACAATGTTCCGGTAGCTCCGTCCACTGCACGATGGTCGCAGGAGAGAGTAACCTTCATCACATTAGTTGTTTTTACATTTCCGTTATCTAAGGTCAGTACTTCTTTAATTCTTCCTACAGCTAAGATGCAGGAATCGGGTGGGTTAATAATTGCAGTAAACTCTTCTATATCCATCATACCCAGATTAGAAATGCTGAATGTGTTTCCTTCCCAATCACTCGGCTGAAGTTTTCTTTCTTTGGCTTTTGTTCCTAACACTTTTGCTTCCGCACTGATTTGCACAAGAGACTTCTGGTCGGCAAATTTTATTACCGGAACAATTAATCCGTCCTCAATGGCTACTGCCATACCGATATGAATGTGATGGTTGTAGCGAATCTTATCGCCCAGCCACGAAGAATTTACTTTCGGGTTTTTGCGAAGCGACAATGCAGCCGCCTTAATCACAATATCATTGAAAGAAACTTTTTGTCCTGAAAACTCATTGAGTTGCCGGCGTGCATCTATCATCTTATCCATATTGATTTCCATGGTCAGATAGAAATGTGGAGCAGAGAATTTACTTTCAGCTAACCGGCGTGCAATGGTTTTACGCATCTGTGACAGCGGAACATCTTCATAGCTTTCTTTACCTGCTACAAATGGTGTAACAGCTGCCGGCTGTGCTGATTTAGGAGCGCCGGTCAGGAATGCTTCAATATCCCGTTTTACAATTCTCCCGTCATCACCTGAACCTTTTACCTGTGCAAGATTAATTCCTGCATCTGTAGCCATTTTTTTAGCTAAGGGAGATATTTTTGTTCTTCCTGTATCTGTTACAGCAGCCGTAGTTGACGTAGTGGTCGTAGTATTTGTTGTTGGTGTTGCTTCGGGCTTTGTTTCTTTTGCAGCAGCCGGCTTCGCAGCGCTTCCTGAATTTCCCAGTGCAGCTTTATAATCTTCGCCTTCTTTTCCAATCACTGCTATCACTGAATCAACCGGAACCGCTTTCCCTTTTTCAGCGCCGATATATAAAAGCGTTCCTTCCTGAAAACTTTCAAATTCCATAACCGCTTTGTCCGTTTCAATCTCGGCAAGGATGTCGCCGGTCTTCACTTTATCCCCTACTTTCTTATGCCATGCTACAATCACACCTTCCGTCATCGTGTCACTCATGTGGGGCATTCTAACAACTTCTGCCATTACTGAACTAATTTTTTATTGAGGTCAAAAATAGAAGATATTTCTTCTCTAAGCGAGTTAATAATCTAACTCCAATTTCAGTTTGTCTTTTAAGTCTTTCAACTTAGGATTTTTCTGAACAAGAAAGTCGAACTTTTCCTGTGCAGTGTAAGGTCGTTTCTCTGTTTCTGATTTTGATTTTGATTTATCAATCTTAATAATCAATTCCAGTGATTTTCTGTTCATTTCTTTTTTCAGAAACTCTATCATGGTATTGCGTTCGTTATCTATAAAGTTATGATAAGTCTGATTGCTTACTGTTATCAGGATAGTTTTGTCGTTGGTAATTTCAGGCGGAAATGAATGTAACACTTCCAAAACAGAAAACTTGCCGTCCTTTTGCAGTTTATCTAAATACTTCCTGAATACAACATTAAAGTATGTAACATCAATGGGTTCAGTGTTTTCTTCCGGTTCTTCTTCAGTTAATTCTGCAACAGGCTTCGATTGAGAAATAGTTTTTTTTATATCATTCAACGAGACCGGAATCGCTACGGTGTTACTTTTCGCTGAAGCCGGTGAGGTATTTTTCTCCATGGGGACTGCCGTTGATTGATAGGTTTCCGGTTTCTCCGTCAGAACTGTAACACTCTCTTTTGCCTGTTCAGGTATTAAGTTTTTTTTTACTTCTGTTTCAGGCAAGACGTTCTTTGCTGCCTTGATAGCTGAAAGCATGTAGCACAACTTCATCAACACTAACTCCACTGCTAATCTTTTGTTACGACTACTGCGAAGGTTTATTTCACCTTCATTAATCAGGTTTAACCCGGTAAGCAAAAAAGATTGTGGAGTGTATTTTGCCTGCTGACTATAACGGTTTTTTAGATTTTCTGAAGTTTCCAATAACTGAAGTGTAACAGAGTCTTTACAAACTAATAAACTTCTGAAATGTTCACCAAGCCCTGACAGGAAATTATCTCCTTCAAACCCTTTCTGAAAAATTTCATTGAGCGTGAGCAATGAGCTTGAAATATCTTCCTGTAGAAAATTATCTGTTACACGGAAGAAATAATCGTAGTCTAACACATTCAGATTATTCAGTACATCTATGTAAGAGATGTTTCCATTGGAAAAAATGCTGATACGATCGAAGATACTGAGCGCATCACGCAATGCTCCGTCTGCCTTCTGTGCAATGATATGAAGTGCGTCCGGTTCCGCTTTAATATTTTCACGCTTGGCAATCACAGCAAGATAGTTTGCCATGTCTTCCACTTTGATTCTGTTGAAATCAAAAATCTGACAGCGCGATAAAATAGTCGGAATGATTTTGTGCTTTTCTGTGGTTGCCAAAATAAAGATGGCGTAAGGCGGCGGCTCTTCCAGTGTTTTCAGAAAGGCATTAAAAGCTGCCTGCGAAAGCATGTGCACCTCATCAATGATGTAAATCTTTTTCTTCCCCGTCTGTGGTGCATACCTAACCTGATCAATCAGATTACGGATGTCATCTACCGAATTATTACTGGCAGCATCCAGTTCATGAACATTAAAGGATGCATTTTCATTGAACGACTTACAGGAAGTACACTCATTGCATGCTTCAATATCCGGAGTAATGTTTTCGCAGTTAATCACTTTTGCAAGGATACGCGCACAAGTAGTTTTACCTACGCCGCGAGGACCACAAAACAAAAATGCCTGTGCTACCTGATTCTGACGGATTGCATTTTTTAATGTATGCGTTACCTGCGGTTGACCGATTACATCTTCAAACCGTGCGGGGCGATATTTACGAGCCGATACAATGAAACTATCCATACAGAAGCAAATATAAAGAATTGGAGGTTAGAATTTATCCAACTCATTGCTAAGAAGAAGAAAAGTTTCCTCGATTGATTTTTCTCCGTTTAACGCTATAAACTTATTCTGTTTACGGTAATAGTCTGCCAATGGGGAGGTCTGCTGATGGTAAACATTCAATCTTTTTCTGGCAACATTCTCATCCGCATCATCGCTGCGACCGGAAGTTGCTCCGCGCTTAATTATTCTGCGAATGAGTTCTTCATCATTCACTTCAAGCGATAGAACAATGTTTACGGGTATTTTTTTACCGGACAAAAATTTGTCAAGAGCTTCTGCCTGCGGAATCGTGCGGGGAAAGCCATCGAAAATAATTCCTTTGGTGGAAGCCGTGGTGTTATTATCAATAAATCCGGCAAGCATTTTTATAGTTACTTCATCGGGTACTAACTGCCCTGCGTCCATAAATTTTTTTGCTTCCAGTCCAAGTGGAGTTTGATTTTTTATTTCATTTCTGAAAATATCTCCTGTGCTGATATGCAACAGATTATACTTTTCTTTCAGCATAGCTGCCTGAGTTCCCTTCCCGCTGCCCGGCGGCCCAAATAAAATAATATTCAACATATAAATTTACTTTGTCTGCGAAAATAAAAGTTTGAATTTAATTTACTACACGACCCACAGGATATCTCAGGGCTTTCGGGTCTAAACTCTAAGGAGATATTGTCTGAACTCGTCATTTC
>CAYRJA010000126.1:0-7008 GCA_964424455.1 uncultured Bifidobacteriaceae bacterium | reverse complement strand
GTTATTCCCCAAAGCAAAAAGGCATAGCGGGAATTAACCCTGCGGGAGAAGAAGTAACAGTTTATGATTTTGTTATTATGCCCAATCATATTCATTTACTTTGGACTATCCATCCTGAATATAAACCTGCAGATGTACAGCGGAACTTTTTAATATGGACTGCAAAATAAATACTGAATGAACTTAAAAAGAATGAGCCGCATAAACTTTCTGAATATAAAGTTGATTCTGGCGACAGGCAGTATCAGATTTGGAAATACAATTCTTTAGGGGTTCAGGTTTACAGTGATGAAATGATACTACAAAAGTTGAAGTATATTCATGAAAATCCAGTGGCTGAAAGATGGAAGTTAGGTGACTTGCCGAAGGAATATAATTATAGTTCTGCTTCATTTTATTTTTCCGTACCCGCCGAGTTACTCCGCAGTGCCTTGTGCGAGGCGAGCGAGAACTCGGCGGCAGAGTTGTAACACAGTTCGTTCATTGCTTATTATTACTGCTGCTGCTTTCACGGTCATGAAGTTAAAGGTAATGAAATCCTGTTCTCTTCTTTGCCGCCCTGAATGCCACCGAGTCCTGCACATGGCTCAAGCCGAAGCAGCAGTGAACTCGGCGGGTACGAAAAAACTGCCGGGAAGATTTCTGTCCCCGCAAAGTCTCCGAAAAAGAAAACTTTGCGGGGGCAAAAAAGATAAATTCTCCGCCGCTGTCTGGTCTCCTGACCGACCGCTAAATTAGTTCAGCTTCATTCTATTTTTCGGGCGATGATACGAGGTGGAAGTTTTTAACTCATGTTACAGATTAAATGGAGTTGTCGGTTAAACGGCTTGTCGGTCAGGAGACCCGACAAGGGCAGGGCTTCAAATATTTTAAAACCGAACTCCTGTAACACATCATTTCTAATCCATAATTTGTAATTAAATCAAAACCTTATGCTCAGGATGCGCACCGGATGGAGCAGGAAACCGGACACCGGACTAAAAAAACTTCACTCTTACTTTGGCTTTTGTATTTTTGGAAACTGAAATTTCAATGAAGAAAGCGTTACTCATTCCGGTTATCTTTCTGTGTTTCTTTAAGCCGGCGTACAGCCAAAGCCAAAGAACAGTGGATTCTCTTATTCACGTTGTGGAAACTGCAAAAGATGATACATTTAAAGTAAGACTGCTGAATTCTCTGGCATTGAATTTTCTGAAATCCGGAGATTATGAAAATGCACTGAGTTATGCAAACAACACATTATTACTTGCTCAGAAAATCAAATCCACTCAAGGTGTTCTGTATGCTAACAGTACCTTGGGTATTATTTATTTTCAGCAGGGAGATTATCCTGAAGCGCTGAAAAAGTATGCAGAGGTGGTGGAAGCAAGCAAGGAACTCAACGACAAGAAAGGATTAGCCAAAACCTACAACAATATCGGAACCGTTTATGATGTATTGGGAAATTATCCGGCTGCATTGAAAAATTATTTTGCCGCGCTGAAAATTGCAGAAGAAATAAAAGACAAAAAAGTCAGCGCTGCCACCGAAATGAATATCGGAATTGTTTATGAAGAACAGGGAAATTATCCGGCTGCCATAAAGAATTATTACGAGGCATTGAGAATGGCAAAAGAAAACAACGACAAGCAGACCGTAGCTTATGTGTATAACAATATTGGAAATGTTTCCCGCAAGGAAGGGAAATATCAGGAAGCATTGATAAATCATTTTGAATCTTTAAATATAAAAGAAGAAATAGGCGACACGCTGGGAATCATTCATGCTTATGTAAACCTTGGCGAGGTGTACGACGATCTGAAACAATTACCTGAAGCAAAGAAATATTTCATAAAGAGCTTGACTCTTTCCAAACGAATTAATAACAAGTTGGGTATTGCCGACTCTTATCTGAACCTTGGAAAAATTTCTCTTAAAAAGAAGGAGTATTCAAAAGCAAGTGAATACCTCAACAACGGATTATTGGTTGCTAAGGAAATAGGAATTAAAGACCAGATGAAAGATTGTTACAGTTATCTGTCGCAGCTATACAGTGCACAAGGGGATATTGCCGCCGCATACCAATATCATTTACTGTACGACAGGATGAAGGATAGTATCCTGAATGAAAACTCAAGCAACCAGATTTATCAATTGAAGATTCAGTACGAATCCGAGAAGAAAGAGAAAGAACTGGAAGGTCTGAAAATCAGGAATGAACTGCAGTTACAAAAAACAAGAACCTACTTTCTGTTACTGGTGGCTTTATTTCTGCTTATGGTTATCGGATTCTGGTTTCAGTTGCGTGTGAGAAAGAGAAAACTAATCATCAGTCAGAAGGAGATTGAGAAAAAAAATCTTGAATTAAAAAACAAAGACTTGTCCATTGAAAAAGAAAGAGCCGAAGAAAGAGCACAGGTACAGGAAGAGATAGGAAAGCAATACCATGATAATATCGGCTCTAAAATAACCAGCTTGATTTTTATGTGTGAAAATGAAAGAGCTAAAGAAAATGACCGTAGCGCTGAATTAAGATGGTTTGCCTCCAAAGTTTCCTCCAAACTAAAGGATATAGCAGAAATGAATCGCAGCGGAATCATTGCGTTAGATCCCGATACGAATGAGTTGGATGCCTTCATTGCCAAACTCTGGTTGGATTTGAATGACCTTGTTGAAACTGCCGGTAAGGAAATAGAATTCACTATTCCACAGGACATTCCCAAAATCATGGTGTCACCGAAAGTGAAATTCAACATCAGCTCCATTATGAAAGAGGCAATCAATAATTTTATCAAATATTCAGCTTCCGGTGAAGTCATTATTAATATCGAAATAAAAAACTCAAGGTATCTCATCAATATTGTTGACCACGGGGTAGGAATGGATGTTGACAAAAGAAATCCCCGTTCCTATGGATTCAAGAACATGAAAAGCAGGATAGAAAGCATCGGGGGAACTATTGAAATCGCTTCAAAGCCGGGTGAAGGAACAATTATACGGTTGCAGGGCGACTTTCTTTTTACAGGCGAAATGAAAATAAAAGAATTATACTAAAGTATCAGTCGGAATAAATTCTTAAGCAGGATATTTACATATTTTAATTTCAGATGATAGTAAACATTGCCATTTTGGAGGATGATGAGGAAACCAGAAGCCAGGTTTCAAAATACCTGTCGGGTATTGCCGGATTCCATATTGTAAAAGAGTTTGAATCAGCAGAAGACCTGATTGCCGAATTCCGCAATCTGAATATAGATGTGTGTTTGGTGGATGTTGGTCTCCCCAATATGAATGGTATAGAGTGTATTAAAAAACTTAAAGTTATCAGACCGTCTGTTAACTATATCGTTTTCTCTGTTTCGGATAACAGCGACAAACTGTTTAAGGCGCTTTCTGCCGGAGCAACCAGCTATATTCTGAAACACCAGATTAACAAATTGAAGAAGGTGATAGAGGATGCCGCGGAAGGAATTGGAACCTTTTCGCCGGGCATCATTAATAAGATAAATGAATATTTCACAGCAAAAGATGAAGGCACTGAATTAGTTCAAGATCTTTCAGACAGGGAAAAGGAAGTATTGAAAATAGCCAGTACAGGAAAAAGCAATAAAAACATAGCCAAGATACTTGGTATAGAAGAAATCACGGTAAAAAAACATATCTCAGGAATCATTTCCAAGCTGCATGTAAGCAATAGGGTAGAGGCAATCAATATTTATCTCGGACATTAATTTACTCAAATAATATTTTAATCATAAACATGAGATTAACATTAAACACAACCATCAGAACTGTAACACTTAAACAGCTGACAGGCGGAGTTGCTTTCTGCCTCTTACTTTGCGGACTATATAGCTTTTCCTATGCTCAGAAAATAGCCGCAGGCGCCTATCATTCCGTTTCTGTTTGCGATGACGCTGCATGGGCATGGGGCAATAACTTAACAGGCGCATTAGGCGACAGTACAAATGTCAGTAAGTCTGTCCCTGTTCAGGTGCATGGTGCAAACAACTCAGGATTTTTGAAAGATGTTACTGCTGTTTCGGCAGGAATTAATTATTCACTGGCATTGAAAAAAGACGGTACTGTATGGGCATGGGGCAGAAACGCTTCCGGAGAACTGGGCGATAGCACTAAAGATGATAAGCGGACACCTGTTCAGGTACACGGACCAAACAATGTAGGTTTCTTAACAGATATTGTTGCCATTGCTGCCGGAAGAGAACATGCGCTGGCGCTGAAAAGCGACAGCACCGTTTGGGCTTGGGGAATGGGCAGTACCGGTGCGCTGGGCGACAACGCCGGCGTATGGCGATGGGTACCCGTGCAGGTACACGGACCGAATAATGCCGGTTTCTTAACAGGCATCATTGCCATAGCTGCAGGTAATACACATTCGCTTGCTTTAAAAGCTGACGGCACTGTTTGGGCATGGGGCGGCGGAGGCAACGGTCAGTTGGGCGACAACACTTTTGCCCCATATAAGTATGTTCCTGTTCAGGTACATAATGTGGGGAATACGGCTTTCTTAACCGGTGCAATTGCCATATCTGCTTCTGATAATAATTCCATGGCATTGATAAATGACGGCTCCGTCGTTACATGGGGATGGAATCTGTATGGTCAGTTGGGTGATAATACCGTCTCTAACCGAAGCACACCTGTTCAGGTACACGGACCCAACAACTCCGGATTTCTTACGGATATTATTGCTGTTGGAGCAGCATGGCATTTTTCTATTGCATTGAAAAACGACGGAACCGTATGGGCGTGGGGAAGAAACCAATATGGACAGTTAGGCGACGGCGGCGTTGCTCAAAGCAACACACCGGTTCAGGTGCATGGAGCCAACAACACAGGATTTCTTACAGGCATTACTGCCATTGCCACGGGGTACTACTTTTCTTTAGCTTCAAAAAATGATGGAACTCTTTGGGCATGGGGGCACAACTACTATGGAGAATTAGGCAACGGACAACCCAATACCACCGGATGTGAATGTGCATCTGCTCCGGTACAGGTCAATGGGCTGTGCACTGTAGCCGCTGTAACACCTGTGGCTGATTTTTCTGCAAACCAAACAGAGCTTTGCGAAAGCAGTTGTGTTAACTTTACGGATAATAGTAAAGATGCAGATTCATGGAAATGGAATTTTGAAGGGGGAACTCCTGCCTCTTTCACCGGTAAAAATCCTCCGCAAATCTGTTACAGCGCTTCGGGAGAATATACTGTTACTTTAGTAGTCGGTAATGCCGGCAATACAGATACGCTGAAAAGAACAAAGTACATCAAAATCAATCCAACTGTAACAGCATCGGTAAGTATTTCCGCTTCCGATATTTCTATCTGCTCCGGTACTCCGGTTACTTTTTCTACTACACCGGCAAACGGCGGCTCTACACCGTCTTATCAATGGAAAGTAAATGGAAATAATGCAGGAACCGGCAACACTTATTTAACGAATACGCTGGCAGACAATGATGAAGTTATATGTGTGATGACTTCCTCTGAAAATTGTGTAACCGGCTCGCCGGCTTCATCCGCGCCCATCCATATTACGGTATATCCAACTGTAACAGCATCGGTAAGTATTTCCGCTTCCGATACTTCTATCTGCGCAGGTACTCCGGTTACTTTTTCTACTACACCGGCAAACGGCGGCTCTACACCGTCTTATCAATGGAAAGTAAATGGAAATAATGCAGGAACCGGCAACACTTATTCAACGAATACGCTGGCAGATAATGATGAAATCGTTTGCGTAATGACCTCCAATGCAAACTGCGTAACCGGCTCGCCTGCTTCATCCGCGCCCATCAGTGTTACAGTATCTCCTGTTCCTGTTGCCGGAACGGTTTCAGCAGACAGGGATACGGTATGCGAAGGCACTCCGGCAATATTGACTGTAACAGGCAGCACGGCTAATATTCAATGGCAGTATTCCGCTTACGCATCAACCGGTTTTTCAGACATACCCTCTGCGGTAAATTCATCTTACACCGGCGTTCTTTCCAACAGTACCTATTTCAGAGTATATGTTTCCAATGGAAATTGTGCCGACACTTCTGCTTCTTATCCGGTGATTGCAAACCCTGCTCCGGTTGCCGGATTTTCTTATACTGTAACAGGAAAGGAAGCAACTTTTGCCAACAACAGTACCGGCGCTACCCGTTACCACTGGAATTTTGACGACGGCTCTCCGGTATCAGCAGAAGAAAATCCTGTACATCTGTTTCCGGCAGATAGAACTTACCATGTATGCCTTGAAGCGCTGAATGGCTCTAACTGCTCATTCACCACTTGTCAGGATATATTGATAGGTACAGATGCGGTTGTAACACTCCCCGAACCCGATGAATGGCAGATATTTCCCAATCCGGCGAACGATGTAATTTATATTACAGGAAAAAAGAATGAAGATATTGCGGGAGTAGAAATCTGTGACATGCCGGGAAGAATAATACTGAGCAGACATTTCAACGGTGTGAAACAGAACAACCTTCATATAAACATTTCCGCATTGCCCGCCGGCATCTATCTGCTAAAAATAACAAGCAAAGAGGAAAAGAACATCCGGCAGGTTTTCAGGATGATTAAAACAAAATAGCAGGAGGAATCCCGTCTCCGCTCATTCTCTCTGTCATGCTGCCCCCGCTTGTCATTCCGACGAAGGAGGAATCCGCTCACTCATCGTGTCATGCTGACGAAGGAAGCATCCGCCTGTTACAGCAGTACTCCGTACCAGGGGATTCCTCGCTGCGCTCGGAATGACAGGAAAAACGAACGGATTCCTCGCTGTGCTCGGAATGACATTCTCTCTGTCATTCCGACGAAGGAGGAATCTGCTCACTCATCGTGTCATGCTGACGAGGGAAGCATCCGCCTGTTACAGCAGTACTCCGTACCAGGGGATTCCTCGCTGTGCTCGGAATGACAGGGAAAAATGGAATGACAGCGTTGAATGAATGACACCGTTGAACGAACTGAGTATTGTTTTTTATTTTCGTTTTATGAAAATACCAGGTGACC
>CAYRJA010000125.1:0-7451 GCA_964424455.1 uncultured Bifidobacteriaceae bacterium | reverse complement strand
CTGTCGGAAAGCCCGCAATAGGCAAGATGATGAGTTGTATGATCTTTGCCCCCGACAAAGGGTGATTGCTTCCGTAACATTCTTCTGGCAAAAACTGTTGTTGTATCAATCACAGGAACACTAAATACAAGCAGAGGCAAAAGGATCTGTTTGAATTGAATAGGAGGACCGGGTACATCTCTGAATCTCCATAGCCAGACAATGCTGATTCCCGATAACAGGATTCCAAGAAACTGACTACCGGTGTCCCCCATATAAATCTTAGCCGGACTAAAATTATAAACCATAAATCCGGCAATTGCTCCAATAGCCCCCATAATGATAAAACTGTAAATGTTAAAAGCTTTATCTTCTACTGCAATTACACTCAGGCAAGTGAAAAGTATGATTGCAGAAATTGTTGCTGTAATACCATCCATGTTATCTAATATGTTAATTGCATTCATAATCCCAACAACCCAAAAAATTGTAAACAAAGCATTAAGAGAAAAAAAGTCGGAAATATTAATGATGACATCTGAGGCGATAAGAATAATAGCACACATCAATTGTCCAATAAACTTCAAAAGCGGATTCGTATTGTAAGCATCATCAGCAAGACCTATTAAGAAACCAAGTGAACAGGAAAGCAACAACCCAATAAGTTGTATGTTCAAGAAAGAGTTTTGTGTGAAATTAAATATCGCAAAAACCGACACTGAGCCCAAGAATACAATATAAAATGAAAAGCCGCCAACTGATGGTTTGGCTGTTGAAGCCCATCTTACTATGTTATAATTTTCAGCTTGTCTGATTCCGAGTGTTTTAGAAAACTTTAAAAACAAACCATTAATTAAAGTTGAAAACACAATACACAACAGGAAGAAAGCAAGATAAGCAAGATAAAAGTAAAGTCTTTTGTCTTCCATTGGGGGTTATCTTTTGAAAACAGATTTGATATATCTTTTTGTTCTTTTTATGAATTTATCCTTTGGAGGAGCTGCATCTGAATAATATCCGTAGCCATATCCACTTGCTCCATATCCTCCATACCCACTACCGTATCCGTACCCGTAACCATATCCATATCCATAATTATATGAATATCCAGAGGCACCCTGTCCCATTCCATTTAGTACTACAGAAAGTTTGGTTATTTTATTATCAACAACAAGCCGATTAATATTATTAATAAAATTGCGACTGGAATAATCAGCCCGTATTACATAAATCGGGTAATCTGCTTTTTTAAGAAGTTCTAATGCGTCAGTAACCACCCCGATAGGGGGGGTATCAATAACCACCACATCATACTTTGTTTTTAAATAGGTAATTAAATCCTGTGTTTGCTGTGACAAAATAAATTCAGCAGGGTTAGGTGGAATCGGTCCTGAAGTAATAAAGTCAAGGTTTTCCCATTCAGTATGTTTTATACATTCTTCAACACTGTATTTTCCAATTAGAATTGTACTTAACCCTTTATTGTTGTCAGTACCAAATGATTTATGAATTCTGGGTTTTCTTAAATCGAAATCAAGAACAATAGTTCTCTTACCTGCCACTGCATGAATTCCTGCAATATTAACTGTAATAAATGTTTTTCCTTCACCTGCAATAGTTGATGTTACAGTGATGAGTTTTGTTCCTTTAACCACCTGAATATAGTCGAGATTCGTTCTGATGGAACGAAATGATTCCGAGATTACTGACTTCGGGCTCATATTCACAACTAACTGCGAAATATCCATTGGTTTTTTATATATCGGCACAACACCTATCAAACCGGCTTCACATAATCTGTCAATTTCAGAAATTGACAGGATTTTGTTACTCATTAAATATCTAATTATGATAAATAGCAAACTGACAAAAACTCCTATAACTACACCTAATACCTTGATAAGATTTACACTGGGGAAAGCGGGTATCGTAGGAACTTCGGCACTTTTTAGTTTTACAAAATTTGAAACAAATCCAGCTTGTACTATACTAAACTGAACCTGTTTGTCAAGAAACTGAAAATAGTATTTCTTTTTCAGATCACTTAACTGATTAATGCTATCAAATTTTGCCTCTAATGAAGGTGATTCTCTGAAATTTATTTCGGCCTGATTCAATTCAGTTTCCAGTTCTGTGATATCATTGTTAATACCCTTCATGTAGTTATTTATGCTTCCCAGTATATTTCTCTTTACATCTGTAATCTGAGAATTTAAAACTTTGATATTCGGATTTTCAGGTGTCAGGTGAATCAATAAATCGCGTTTCGATGCCTGTAAAGCATCCAGATTTGATATATAAGATGAAATGCCCGGAAAATTCTGAAGAGATATTCCTGCGAGCATAGAGGATGAATCCAGATGTGCTATAAAATATTCTTTAAAATAGGTGAGTTCATTCTTTTTATCATCAAGTTCTTTCAATTTGTCTTTTACTGTTTGTAATTGATCGAAAAATTGTTGTCCCATTGATGCTGGATTTATTATCGAATGGGAAATTTTAAACAATTTCAGTTGATTGTCATACGCCTGTATTTCTGTTCCTAATAAGTTTATTTGCAAATCAATAAAATCCAAAATCTTAGTAGATCCCTCTGTCCTGTTAGATTTATCATAATCTAAAAACACCTCCATAACTTCATTCAGGATATCTGCCGCTTTTTCTGCTTTTCTATCCTGAAATGTAAATGCGATTGTGGGAGGAAACGGTCTGATTCCCATTTTCTTTTTTATAGCTGATTCGATAGAAGATATGCTACTGACGGTAAAATAAAATTTATCTGAGTTAAGTATAGCCGGGCTTTTTGCAAGCACTAAATCTTTTAACTCGGCAGTAAAACTCAAATATTGAGTATGGAGTTTATGGTTAAAATTTCCTTTATAATAGTATTTATTTTTACCTATTACATAACGTATCTCAAAATTCTTTTTACTTTTTACTATGAGGAAAATCGGAACTCCGTAAATAATCGGATCTTCAAAGTCGGTGGTTATTTTGTAGTGAGAGGATTTATATCTTTCTTCAGTTAATATTTGCCCGATAAAAAAATAACTTATTCTCAAAGGGAGACTATCCACTACCCTATCCAAAACCACCTTCGATTTTATTATCTGTATATTCTTCTGGTTATCGTTGTCATTAAGCTTGCTGGCTACTGCCGTACCTATCACTCCAACATCCTGTGAAGTATTTTCGGGTTTAGTAAGAAGCGCTGAGGTTGCTTCATATAGTGGCGGAGTGTATCTCAGATACAAGAGAGATACAGACATAGTTAATAAGATAAGAATTATGCACCAGATAAAACTTTTTCTGGCAATAATCATCAATAACCCGGGATTAAAATCCTCACCAAGGATTTTTTGAAGCGGACTTAGAATAACTTTTTTCTGACTTGTTTCCATGTAGAATGTAGTAATACTTTACAGCCGCTGCTTTACTCCGGCAATCGTTGTATAAACTAATAATGCTGTAGTTACCAAAGAAAGATAAGGTAAAACGACCGCCGATATATTTGATACAGACAACACCGGTTAAACATATATTATATCATTCGCATCAATCTGCAGGTTCGACTTTTTCATTCCTTCTATAGTGGACAAATCTATTTTTATAATTTTCGGATTACTTAAATCTCCTCTGATAATTTTTATATTGTATGCCTTGCTACCTGTTATTCCGCCACTCAATGCAAGAACCTCAAGCAAATTTGTGTTCTCATTTACAAGGTTGACCACACTGCCAGAACCTCGTCCATTAAAAACCAAACATCTTCTGTTAGAAATTGAGATTCTTACATAGGGATTAACAAAGTAATATGAGTATTTTGAACTCAGAAGGTTTTCAGCCGCTGTAATTGAATATCCCGCTAAATACACCGAATCAAGCATTGGAAGAATGGCAAATCCTTCGCTTTTTATTACATAAGTCATAGGTGTACGTATCAGACTTGCCTGCCCTAAAACATCTATCAACTGATAGCCATTGTTTGAGAATATCTGGATAGACAAGATATCGTTAGGTCTGACAATATAATCTTTAGCAAGCATGGAATCTGATGGAGAAAAAGGAAAGTCTTTTTCCGTTTTGAGCATCAAATCAGGATAAAATACTTTACAAGAACTTAATAAAAGTACCGACAGGAGAAATAAGGATAATGCGTATAGTTTTGACATTTTTCTTAAAGCAAGGCAAATGTAAATATTTCACAACTAAATTAATTTTTTTCAAGCAGTTTTCTATAGAGTGATGCAGTGTTACTTACCAACTGCTGATAGCTGAACTTTTCCATCACAAATTTATTACCGCTTTTTCCCATATTTTCTCTAAGCTCATCATCGTTAATTAATATGAAAAGATTCTTGGCAAAACTGGATACACTTGTTTTTGATGATATCAATGCTGTTTTATGAGGCATAACTACATCAGTAATCCCTCCCACCCTTGTAGTTACAATTGGCTTGTTTGCTGCCTGGGCTTCAATCAAACTTACCGGTGTTCCTTCGTTACTAGAACAAAGGGCAATAATATCAGAACCGGCATTCACTACATCTATATCTTTTCTCCATGAAGTGAAAGTTACCTGTGCTTTTCTTTTTTCTTCTGTGAACCGTACATAATCCAGATTTAATCTTTTTGTATATTCCTCTATCATAGTCCTCAACTCTCCATCGCCTACTATAAACGCTCTCACCTTTTTGTCGGTGTTATCAAAAATAATCTTCATTGCATCAAGAAAGAATTTGTGATTCTTTACCGGCACAAGACGGCCAACGATTGAAATCACAATTTCATCATCATCAATCAGGTACTCATTTCTGAAATTTTTTCTTTTCTCTTCCTGTTTTTCCTGAAAGGGTGAAAGGTCAAGACCTATATTCACTACTTCTATTTTAGAAGGGTCGCATATCTTATAAATAAGTCCAAGTTCTTTTTTTTGTCGCTCGCTGATGGCTATTATTCTGGAACTTTTTTTCGCAAGGTATCTCTCTATCTCAAGAAACATTCTTGTTTTAAGCGGGCTGAAATAAGAGTGGAACACATGACCATGAAAAGTATGCAGAATCACCGGCACATTACAGGCGCTGGCAGCCAATCTGCCAATCGTTCCTGCTTTTGCAGCATGTGTATGAACTATATCGGGTTTAAAATCTTTTATGATTTTTTTTACCTTCAGGTAAGCTTGCCGGTCTTTGCGCATATTAATCTCTCTAATCATTTCGGGAATATATATTGGATTAACCCCCAACTGCCCGGCAATGAACTCTGAGCTTTCTTCTGTATCATCAATCATACCTGATACAAGCATAGTTTCAAATTCAGGTGAAAGAAAACGAGTGAGGTAAGCTACTATAAAAGTAGGTCCTCCAAGATTCAATCTGTTTATAATTATTAATACCCGCGGCTTATTCATACAAATATCTGCTCAATAGAAGGGTGCTATGAATCTTTATAATTAAAGGTACGATTTATTATCCTATTACAAACAGAAAAATTATTTAACTGTTCCATATTAGTATGGGTATTCAGATAATGAAATAAACATTCTGGTGTAAAATAAGTCTCAATCAAAGTTATTTCATACTTCGGTTTGAAATATTTTTTGCAGAAGCGCTTACTCCCACTCATGTGTTTTAATTCTGATACCCTTTATTTAGAATGCACATTATTACACAAATGATTTTATCCCAATAATTTCTCTTACTTCTTTTATTGTTTTTATTCCGCTCTCCCGTGCTTTTTCTGCTCCTATTTTCATCACTTTCTTAATATAGCTCTCATCTTCTGCAATAGTTTTTATTTTTTCGCGCAGTGGCGCTACAAAATTGCTTATATCTACCGCTAATTGCTTTTTCATATCGCCATACCTGATAGTCATATTATTGTAGCTGTCTTCAAAATGTTTTACGGTATCATCAGAGGAAACAAGTTTCATAAGTGTGAAAATGTTTTCAATGGCTTCAGGTTTTTTTTGATTATGCTCAGTAGGTCCACTGTCTGTTACTGCCCTCATTACTTTTTTCTTTATGACATCTGCTTCATCAATCAAAAAAATAGCGTTCCCCTCGCCTTCGCTCTTTCCCATTTTACCTGAGCCATCCAGTCCGGGCACTTTGATTAATGTGTTGGAAAAATTGTAAGCTACCGGCTCAGGAAAATATTCCACATTATACAAATGGTTAAAACGCACTGCAAAATTTCTGGTCATTTCCAGATGTTGCTCCTGATCTTTTCCTACTGGAACTTTTCCCGCTTTGTGAATAAGGATATCTGCCGCCATAAGTACCGGATAAGTAAGTAAGCCGGCATTTACATTATCAGGTTGCTTGCGAATTTTTTCTTTGAATGAAGTACTTCGCTCTAACTCGCCTACATAGGAAAGCATATTCAGGAACAAGTACAACTCTGTAGTTTCAGGTAAATCACTTTGCACATAAATAGTTGCTGCTTCAGGATCCAATCCACAGGCAAGATACTCAGCAAGTACCTGCTTGACTGTTCTATTCAAATTATCGGGATGCGGATGAGTAGTGAGCGAATGGTAGTCTGCAACAAAAAAGTAACAGCGTGCTTCATGCTGCATGCGCAGAAAATTTTTTACTGCTCCAAAATAATTTCCAAGATGAAGGTTCCCTGTAGGACGGATACCGCTGACAACTGTTTCCATTAGCGCAAAGAAAAGAAAATTTGTTGTTGGTCGGTTAAGAAGTATGTCGCTATAATTTGATGCTCGTCTGGCATCAGGAGTTGATTTAGCTCTTCAAACAGATTATCAGATGCATAACCTTCTGCCTGTTACATTATTTCTCTTTTCAATTTTCAGGACACCTCTTTATCAGACGTGCATATGTATTACTGTTAAGATTTATGATAATCTTTAAACTCGCACTTCGTTTTAGTGAATTTTGCTACCAATAACTTGCATAAACAGTAATTAAACACTATAATTGCATACTATTCATTAATTAGGATGACATAAATGAGACAAATTCTACTTGCATTTCTTATTTCAGTCATATTATTTCTACCAGCTAAAGGTCAGAACTGTACCCCTAATTGGTCCGGTGGTAGTAATCCAGGAATAATACCTGATGCGATAACAAATCTTCCTCCAGCTTTAGAAGAAGTACCCTATAATGCAACTCTTCAGTTTAAAGTTCCTGATAGTTCAAACTATGTGTTGGCAGGTAATACTTATAAAGTTGGTATTACAGACATAACACTTACAGGGATTACAGGGCTTGCTGCCATTCCTTATTCCAGCGCTAACCAGTTCTCTTTTTCATCCAATCCAAGTAATGGAGTATTTCCGGGTGGCTCAGTATGTTGTGTACAAATTTTCGGCACTCCTGCTTTAGGTACAGCGGGCAACATTTACAATTTATCTATTAAACTGAAGATACATGCCACCTTTGGCGGAGCGCCTATTAATATTGATTCTACAATAAGTGTTTATAAAATTGTGGTAGATGTAA
>CAYRJA010000124.1:0-7789 GCA_964424455.1 uncultured Bifidobacteriaceae bacterium | reverse complement strand
CAATCGTCTTCTCAACCCCCATCAAATTAAATCCATTACAGGATATGAATTTTACTTGTATTCTTTTCAGACTATTTACAATTGGCACTACATCAGACAACAATATTTAGACTGCTGTCGCACTTTGGCAACATTCAAATTAATCACACCTGTTCTTTATTTCTTTCCTTCCATAACTGATTGAAGGATTTTGGAGCAACCACCGGTATTTCACGATGAACACTCCATGAGTTTCTAAAGAGAAACCGCAGCATAAAATTCTTCATCCGCGCACCACCGGAGTTCATCATCTTGCGGCTAAGCATAGCACGCTTCCAAATAAACCATCCGACTTTTTCCGGACGGTCATAATATTTTTGGTTTACCGAATCCCTTCTGTTATAGACAAGAAGGTTATGAATATTAATTTTCATCGGGCAGACTTCCGTACAAGCCCCGCAAAGAGAGGAAGCATAGCTCAGGTGTTTATAATCCATCATTCCTTTCAGGTGCGGCGTAATTACGCTCCCTATGGGTCCGGTATAAGTTGTCTGATAACTGAAACCTCCGATGTTTTTATAAACGGGGCAAACATTAAGACAAGCGCCGCAACGAATACAGTAGAGCGATTCGCGCTTTTCTGCATCGCCTACTAAGTTAGTACGACCATTGTCGAGCAGAATTACAATCATTTCGTCGGGTCCATCCACTTCATTTTCCTGTCGCGGACCCATCAGCACACTATTATAAACTGTAACCTGCTGCCCTGTGCCGTAAGTGGCAAGCAGCGGCAGAAAAAGGTATAAATCATTAATGGAAGGAATAATTTTTTCAATACCAACAATAACGATATGAATCTTTGGAAATGTTACAGTAAGCCGTGCATTGCCTTCATTCTCTGTTACAACTATTCCACCTACATCTGACAAAATAAAATTAGCGCCTGTAATTCCTACATCTGCTTTCAGGTATTTATCACGAAGTTCCTTACGTGCATACAAAGTTAATTCCTGTGGTGTACTGTTTAGCGGTGTGTCATGATGTTCATGAAAAACCTTTGCAACATCTTCTTTTGACTTGTGCATGGCAGGTGTTACAATATGAAACGGCGGCTGGTCATCCATCTGCTGAATGTATTCACCCAAATCTGTTTCAAATGACTCCACTCCTATTGTTTTAAGGTATTTATTCAGATGAATTTCCTCCGTAATCATGCTCTTCGACTTCACGATGCTTTTGGCATTTACACGACGCATAATGTTGCCGATTTCAGCAAGAGCTTCATCTGCATTTTCAGCCCATACTACTTTACCGCCGCGCTTGGTAAACTGAAGTTCAAAGTCAACTAAGTATTTATCAAGACTCTCCATTGCACGCCATTTGAGATTTTTAGCACGCTGTTTTGCCTGCTCTAAGTCTTCATATTGGAGTCGTCCTCTGTTAACTGCTTCCATGTATTTGCCAATATTCCAATTGACTTTACGATGCATCTCTTTATCTGTGGATGCTTTTTCCGCAGCTTGTTTAAATGAATTATATGTTGAGTTGGACATTATCTGAAAATTGATTTTATACTCGCACCGGAGTAGTGATTCTTAAAACTGTGTCAAAGGTAGGCAGTAATTATTTTCGTTTGGATTTATTTGATTTTAACTTCTGCACCTTCAATTCTTTATCAGGATTCCAGAAATGTTTTTCAAAATCTTTAACCTTATCGTCCTCCACTTCTACTTCTTCAGCTTCGAGCAATTCTTGCATGAGAGTGGGTGTGGCGAAGTGGTGTTTACCAGTAAGCAGTCCGTTTCGGTTTACTACCCGATGAGCAGGAATTTTTGAAGCACCTGTAATGCTCGATTTTAAAGCCCATCCAACAGTGCGTGCAGACAAACCTGTTCCAAGATATTCTGCAATAGCTCCGTAATTAGTAACTCTTCCTTTCGGAATTTCTTTCACCACTTCATAAACGCTCTCAAAGAAATTTTGTCTGTCAAATTTTTTCTTAACTCTCTTTTGGGAAAGCGGTGGTTTCATATATAAGGTGTTACTGATAATACTAAGAATTCCTGAATGTGGAATTCAAATATAACATGAATGAAGTATTCCTTAAAACAAGAATAAATTATCGGAAAATTATCCTAAATCAATCTCCGTGTTATCTCCAATATTCAAACTTTGGCTGTACCCGCAAATAAGCGCATCGCTGCCGATAACTGAATGGTGAAGTGTTACAGCATCAAGGTTGGTAAATGAGCCGATAATTGAATCTTTGATAATTGAATTGGTAATGGTTGCATTATCTCCTACTGTAACATTAGGACCGATAATACAATTAGTTATTTTACAATTTTCTCCTATGAAAACCGGATCTATAATAATCGTTTTTTCAAAGCGCGGGTTACGCAGTGTTGCAAATCCTGCTTTGCGGAGCATGGTGGCATTAGTCTCGAGAAGTATTTCCTTTTTCCCGCAATCGAACCAACTGTTTACCTTGAAAGGTTTAAATGTGATGCCGATGTCAATCATTCGCATAATTGCATCAGTCAGGTGAAACTCTCCTCTCGTTTTAATATTATTGGTAATAATATAATTGAGTGCATCGAACAGCGCTGTTGACTCGTTGATTTTATAAATTCCTACCAATGCAAGATTGCTGCGCGGAATCTGCGGCTTTTCCTCAACGAGTGTTACAATACCATCTTCATTTACTTCGGCTACTCCAAAGCTGCGCGGGTCATCCACCTTTTTCACACCCAGAATAGAGCACTCCGATTTCATCAGCGATTTCATGTCGGCATCAAATACACTATCACCAAGCACTATAATAAGTTCCTCATTTTTTTCTACTACATTTTTTGTCAGCCATATAGCATGACCTATTCCTTCGCGTTGTTCCTGCTCTACAAATGTGAGATTCAGATTAGGATAATTTTTCTCAACATAGTCGCGGATTTTTTCGCCGAGATATCCTATTACGAAAATATAATCTTTAACTCCTGCTTCAACCAGTTCATCAATAATAAAACTGAGAATAGGTTTTCCTGCTACCGGAATCAGCGCTTTGGGCTGCGTGTAAGTATGTGGTCTGAGTTTAGTTCCTGCTCCTGCAACAGGGATAATCGCTTTCATTGTATTCGGTTTATTAAATATTCCGCTGTGAAATTAATTAATCTGCCGGATTGACAGATGCCGAATAGTTTTAATAATATTTTTCTGTGTGAATTATTCTGACTACAATAATATTTGTAACACCGCTTCAGACAAACATTTATTTTTGTCGCACAACTATAAGCGCTTTAATAAAGCACAATCAAAATGCACACTCATGATTCTTTATAATGTTACAGTAAAGGTTGATCCGAATGTAAAAGAGGAATGGCTAAACTGGATGAAGAGTAAACATATTCCTGATGTAATGGCAACAGGGAATTTTACTCACTACCGCTTATGTCGCTTACTCGATCAGAATGATGAAGAAGGGTTGACTTATGTAGTTCAGTATCTATGCAATTCAGCAGAACATTACAACCGGTACATTGAACATCATGCACCCGCACTGCAAAAGAAACACAACGAGAAGTTTGAAAATCGCTATGTAGCATTCCGTACAGTAATGGAGGTATTGGAATAACCGGCTCTTTTTTATTTCGGAAAGCTTCCAGAGTCTGTCTCGTGCATTATGTCGTAAACCATTTCAAACAAATCCTCCACATTCGGTTTGCAGAAATAATTTCCGTCGCTGGCATAAGCAGCGCGATTGGGTTTTGCAGACAAGCATTTTGGCGGAGCATCTAAATACTGAAAGATATTCTGTTTGTCCAGTACCTGCTCCATCATATAAGCTGAAGCGCCACCCGGAACATCTTCATCCATAAAAATCACTCTGTTTGTTTTGCGGACAGATTCACCAATAATATTTCTCAAATCGAAGGGAAGTAATGTCTGCACATCCACCACTTCTACTGAAATACCTGTTGCCTCTAATTTTTCTGCGGCTTCTGTTGCAATGCGACAGCAAGAGCCATAAGTTACTACTGTAACATCACTTCCTTCACGAATTACTTCCGGCACACCCAGCGGAACCGTGAATTCTCCGATATTGGAAGGAAGTTTTTCTTTCAACCGGTAACCGTTCAGGCACTCAATAATCAATGCCGGTTCGTCAGACTGTAACAGCAGGTTGTAAAAACCTGCCGCCTGTGTCATGTTGCGGGGCACACACAAATACATTCCCCGAATACTATTTACAATCATCCCGATGGGAGAACCTGTATGCCATATACCTTCAAAGCGGTGTCCACGTGTGCGGATAATCATCGGCGCTTTCTGTCCGCCCGCAGAGCGATATTGCAATGTTGCCAAATCATCTGACATAGTCTGCAAACTGAACAACAGATAATCAAGATACTGTATTTCAGCAATCGGTCTAAGTCCTCTTAAAGCCATTCCTATCCCCTGTCCTACAATTGTTGCTTCACGGATACCGGTATCGAATACTCTGTTACTGCCATATTTCTCCTGCAATCCGGCAAACCCCTGGTTCACATCACCAATTTGTCCGACATCTTCGCCGAATGCAATTATGCTTTCATCGCGTGTCAGCGCCACATCAAAGCAATTATTCAGTACTTCAAAACCGTTCATTACAGGAGCATCTTCATCGTAAACCGGCTTTACCTCCTGTACATTTAATGCTGATTTTTTTGAGGCGCTGTATAAAAGGGAGGTATATATATTTTCAGCACTTAAGAAATAACTTTTTGTCCATTCAGAAAGTGTTTGTCTGGCAGCAGAATTCTCAAATCGTGTAAGTGTCAGTACATCCTTTGCTGTTACAACAATATCTTTCCGGAGCGGATCCGGAAGTTCCACTAATGATTTTTTCTTTTCAAGAATACTGTTGCCGTATTCACTTTGCGCTGCTACTTCATCAAGCATTAACGCAAATTCAGCTATATCTTTTTTTATAGGAGCCAAAAATTCATTCCATGCTTTTTTAGCTGCATCCTTCACTTCCTGCTTGGCTTCAGATTCTATTTTGTCCAATTCCTCAGCAGTGGCAATTGCATAACGGAGCATCCATTCACGCATCTTAGCATTACAATCAAATTCTTTTTCCCACTCTAATCTTTCTTTTGATTTGTACCGTTCGTGTGAACCGGATGTGGAATGTCCTTGTGGTTGTGTGATTTCTCTGACATGAAATAATGCCGGCGTATGTGTTTTACGAACTTCCTCTATTCCTTTCTGGTAAGTTTCAACTAATGAGGGATAATCCCATCCGTTTACTACATAGATATCAATGCCATTACCGTTTTCATCTGTCTGAAATCCGCTGAGAATTTCTGAGATGGAGCTTTTGGTAGTCTGGTATTTAATCGGGACAGAGATTCCATAGCCATCATCCCACACAGAAATAGCAAGCGGCACCTTCATTACACCGGCTGCGTTTAATGTTTCCCAAAACAATCCTTCAGAAGTGGAAGCATCGCCAATCGTAGCAAAACAAACTTCATTTCCTTTTTCTGAAAACAGTTTGAACTCCTGCGTTTGAAGTTTGGAGTTCCCTCTGTAAAACTTTGATGCTGCTGCAAGCCCCAACGCTCTTGCCATTTGACCGCTTGTCGGAGAAATATCGGCTGAGGTGTTTTTGGATTCAGTTTGATTTTTCCATTCTCCGTTCTCATCCAGTACCCTTGAAGCAAAGTGAGCATTCATCATCCGTCCACCGGAATGAGGTTCTCTGCTTATATCCGGGTCAGCATACAATTGTGCAAATAATTCTTCCACCGTAGTCATTCCGGTAGCCAGCATAAAGGTCTGATCACGATAATAGCCGGAACGCCAATCACCATTATTAAACGCTTTTGCCATTGCAATTTGTGCGACTTCTTTCCCATCTCCGAAAATGCCGAATTTAGCTTTTCCTGTCAGCACTTCTTTTCTTCCAAGTAAACTGACTTCCCTGCTTACTACGGCCAGCCGGTAATCGGCAACTACTTCTTTTTTGAAATCTTCGAGCGATATTTCCTCTTTGTCTGTTACTGAATTATAATTCATTAAATAAAATTATTTGTGTGCCAAAAATAAGAAATGATGTTCATCTAAAATAAATTTGCACCGCCCTAAAACTTCATTATTTTTGATTCTCAAATTCTTTATTAAATGAAAAAACTATCTATTCTTCTCATTCTTATTGCTGCTTTCAGCTTTTCAAATGCCCAAACAAAAAATGATTCCGCAGAATTTAAATTCGACGGAACTGAAACTTTTGATTTCGGAGAAATTCCTCAAGGTATTCCTGCCACTCATGAGTTTAGTTTTACTAATGTTGGAAAAGAACCGCTCGTTATCAGTATGGTGGACAAGTCCTGCGGTTGCACTACACCCAAATGGACTACCGAACCCATACTTCCCGGAAAAACAGGGACAGTTTCTGCAACTTTTAATGCCGCCGCAGCCGGTGAGTTTATGAAAACAGTTACTATTCACTCTAATGCGAAACAGCAAAACAAGGTGCTTTATATTAAAGGCAAAGTGATTGCAAAACCTGTTGAGGATAATTCTCATGATAGCCACGACGGGCATAATCATTAATCTTTTGGCATAATCATTGCAAAATTCAGGCATCTTAAACCAACTTAATTAATCTATGAAACGAATTATCTCCTCTTTCGCTCTTGTGGCTATACTGTCCACATGTGTTGTTGCCCAAAATAATGTAACAGTTTCGGGTAATACAAACAAAAAGGTTACAGCTACCGACCCAAATACCACTACACAGGAAAATCCTAATGCCGGTGATTTCAAATTTAGTGATGAAACATGGGATTTTGGCAATATTCCTCAGAACAAGCCTGTAACTCATGATTTTACTTTTACCAATAATGGTAAAGAGCCTATTGTTATCAGTAATGCCCAGGCATCATGCGGTTGCACTGTTCCTAAATGGCCCAAAGAACCTATTCTTCCAGGTAAAACTGCAGAAATCCAAGTAACTTATAATGCAGCTCATGCAGGAGGTTTTAATAAGTCTGTTACTATCACTTCTAATGCAAAAACTCCTACCAAGATGATTTATATTAAAGGTAATGTAGAAGCTCCGCCTGTTGAACAAACTACTCCGGATAAACAACCTAATATGCTTAACACACCTAAATAATGTAGATTTTAATAATCACTAATAACATTATTGAAACGCCTCTTTGATTTTCAGAGAGGCGTTTTTATTTACTGAAACTCATTATCTCCTGAGTTTCTTTATCATAAACCATTTACCTTTGTGCCATGCCAAAAATTTCACATAAGGGTTTGCTGATGCCCGCTTCACCCATTCGTAAACTGGTGCCGTTTGCTGACAAAGCAAAAAAAGAAGGAAAGAAAATTTATCATCTGAACATCGGTCAACCTGACATTGAAACACCTCAGGTGGTTTTTGATGCTATTAAAAAGGTTGATTTCAAAGTACTGGAATACAGCCATAGCGCAGGAATTGAATCGTACAGAAAAAAGCTGGCAAATTATTACTCGAAATACCACATTAGCATTGATGCCTCCAATGTGATGATTACCACCGGTGGTTCGGAAGCTATTTCTTTTGCCATGGGTACTTGCCTCGATCCACTCGATGAAGTGATAATTCCCGAACCGTTTTATGCTAATTACAGCGGGTTCAGCAATGCATCGGATATTGTAGTGAAACCTGTTACAGCAACTATTGAAAATGGATTTGCTCTGCCTCCCATCAGCGAATTTGCAAAACTGATTACTCCTAAAACGAAAGCCATTTTAATTTGTAATCCAAATAATCCAA
>CAYRJA010000123.1:0-7878 GCA_964424455.1 uncultured Bifidobacteriaceae bacterium | reverse complement strand
GCGAGGGCTGCACTACTATTTCGTAAGGGACTAAAGAAGTGTCTGAACAATTTCCGCTTCCGGCTTTCACTCTATAATAGTTGGTTTGTGCAGGAATGGAAACATAGCTGCTGTTCGTTTCTCCTGACACATCCGTGAACGGTCCCGAAGGTGAAGCAGATGACTGCCATTGAATATTTCCGCTGGTACCGGAAACATTTAATACTGCCGGGGTGGTTGCACAGATAGTATCTTTTGTGGCAGTGATGGTTCCTGCCGACCCTCCAGGAATAACTGAAACAACAATAGAGTCACTGGCACAATGACCACTGCTGGAAATCATCGTACAGGAGATAACATCATTATTAAGTAATGTATTATCTGAATAGTCAGGTGCATTGCCTCCGGTGTCTGTACCGTTCTTTTTCCATTGGTAAACAGGAGCGGTACCGCCATTCACCTGCACAGCGCTAAACTGTACATGGGTTCCCGGGCAAATGTTTCCTGAAGGGCTGGCTGTAATGGATACACCGGCTGTTCCGCCTGTACTTCCGGCAAAACTCCATCCGGTATTGCCGCTCATATCTGTAGAGTTTATAGCCGTGAAAACGGCTCCCCCCGTAGCAGCTACAGAAGTAAGCACAACATGTCTAACGGTAACCGAATCCGATGATTTACTGATGGTGGTCGGCTTCGTATTACTCGATTTTATTATTATAGCGTCAGTACAAGCTCCGTCAGCCGAAAGTGTTCCTGTGATAGTTTGAGTTTTCCCACCCCGCAGCGTGTAGGTATAACCCGGCGTAAAGGTTACATTGTTAAAAATGTTGTTGGTGAGTATGTTACCGCTTCCGTAAAAAGTTGTATTTCCATTGAATATATTATCTCCGGTAATATCCACTTCGGTAGCAAAACTTACATCTCCGTTGAAGGTGCTGCCTCCGCCTCCGCCATAAAGTTGGGCGATAGCTGCTGAGGCACCGGTAAAGTGTAAATTATTATAAGTCTTTCCGCCACCCTCAAAATACGATTGCCATATAGGCAGATTGCAAGTCATATTAATGGTGGAAGCGCCTGCATTCAGTGTTAGGTTCGTTCCCGGATACACATGCCATCCGTAAGCAGAGAAATAAGTGATATTAATGGTAGATGAACCCAGTGTAAGTTCACGGACAGTTGTATCAATAGAAACAAATTTTCCAATGGTAACAGTCTTGTCATTGGTATTTAAACTGCCGTTGGTAAGTATGATGCTACATCTGTTGTAATCGCCTTTACCCAGCGTCAGATCATCCTGTAATATCCATTCACCGCCCACGCCATCAAAGGTGAAATTATTGTTCATGTTTAAACCGGCAGTAGTAATTGTATTTCCGGCAGTGGTTGCTAAAAAGTTAACAGGACCCATGATCGTATCCACTGTCATACCGGAAGTAAAGGTTAAAGAGCCGTATATATTGAGTATGTTGGTAACAGCCGATACCTTAAGTTGCGGGGTATGGTTTACGCCTGTCCATGTCATGTTTTTACAATCTGCATTGGCTACATCTATCGTTACCATCTGGTTGCCTGTTGAAAAGGACTTGGCATCAAAAAATACATTGTCGGCAGCAGAGGGATGCTGTGCGTAAAAGATGTTTCCGCCGGAAGTAGTTGCCCAATGGTTTGCATAATCAGACCAGTTGCCACTATCATTTACCCAGTAAAAGTCAGCAGCATTTGCATGGTAATACCCGGACAGCAAAAAGGAAAGAAACAAAAATCTTAATGTGTAGTGTAGCTTTCTCATTACTGAAATATTTAAAGCGATTTGTGTTTTTTGATTCCCTTTATCATCTTTCATTACATATAGTGTTACAGTTTAATAATGGACTGCGTGAACAGTGTGTTGCGGGCGTTAATTTTCAAAATGTACATTCCCCTTGGTAAAGATTGTGCATTTATAATCACCTGTGGTGAGCCGACAGCGTTAATATTTTTATCTATCATTTTCCTGCCGAGAAGGTCAGTAACTGTTACTGATTCAATATTCAAGTTTCCGGATTGGGTGCGGATAATAATATTATCTGTAACAGGATTAGGAAAGATAGCCCACTGCTGTTGTTCTTTAACAGAAGAGATACCCGTCATCCACACATCAATACAAGTGGTGAAAGAACAGTTGGAACCGTTGGCGGCATCTAAGCATACATGCCAGTCGCTGAGAGAGGCGTAAGTATGCGAAGGATTTTCTTCTGTGCTGGTTTGTCCGTCGCCAAAATGCCACAGATAGGTAGTGGCATCGGCGCTTGTATTGGTGAAGTTTACGGTTTTGTCTGTAACAGTATAAGTGAATCCGGCATTGGGCGAGGGCTGCACTACTATTTCGTAAGGAACTAAGGAAGTATCTGAGCAATTGCCGTTTCCGGCTTTCACTCTAAAAAAAGCAGTTTGTGCAGGAATGAAAACATAGCTGCTGTTTGTTTCTCCTGACACATCCGTGAACGGTCCCGATGGAGAAGCAGAAGACTGCCATTGAATATTTCCGCTGGTACTGGAAACATTTAATACCGCCGGTGTGGTTGCACAGATAGTATCTTTTGCGGCAGTAATGGTTCCTGCGTTTCCCATGATATTTACGACGACAGATACTGAGCCGCTGGTTACAGCAGGCGAACCGGCAACACAATCGGCATTAGAAGTCATTACACAGGTAATAACATCTCCATCATTCAGCGAGTCGCTGCTGTAAACGGAAGTGTCGCTTCCTGTATTTGTATTGTTGACTTTCCACTGATAGGATGGATGGTTTCCACCATTGTCAGGAACAGCGGTGAACTCAGCCATTGCACCGGAGCAAATAGCGATAGCCGCAGGATTAACTGTAACAGAAGCCGGCAAGCTGGCGGTGATGTTCATTGTGTCAGCATTGGAAACAGCCGGTGAGCCGGTAACACAAGAAGCATTGGAAATCATTACACAGGTTATTACATCACCATCATTCAGCGAACTGCTGCTGTAAACGGAAGTGTCGTTTCCTGCATCCGCATTGTTAATTTTCCACTGATAAAATGGATTGCTGCCGCCATTAGCAGGAACAGCAGTGAAGCTGACAACGCTTCCTGCACAAATCACTCCTGATGAAGGGGTGGAAATATTTACACTGACCGTTTGGGGGCTGTTAATAATTATATCCATTCCATTATTACTTCCTGTTACAGCCGGAGCAATACTCACCAATCTGATTCTGTACTTTGTGCCCGCAGGAATATTACCCGGAATAGTTACACTGATGCTGCCGGATACAGCTCCCGTATCTGTACCGATTACCAACGGCAAAGCAAAACTTCCTGATGAATCACTTAGTTCTGCATTGATATTTCCCACAGGTGTAAAACCTGAACAGGTATAATTAATCGTAATTTCCTCTCCCGCACAAATATTGTTGGCAGGGTTCAGTGAGTTGATAGCGATACCTGCATTTGCTATATATATGCGTGCAACGCCATATCTTACGATAGAATTATAGGCAAAGAACATCCCTCCTATAATTGCTTTTTTTTCATCCGGCTGCTTGGTTATTGTAAAGATGGGAGAATGTACCCCTGTGCCGGTATCAAAACCGGTATCCTTACTGCCATCCATGTTTAAGCGGATAAAATAATTATTCTGTAACCCGTTGAAAGAAGTGAACCAACCGCCCACAATTACTTTCCCGTCCGGTTGAGTAGCAAGAGCGTGAACAGTATTGTTGAACCCGGTTCCCGGATCAAATGTGGTATCCAGTGTTCCATCGGCATTCAGGCAGGCAATATAGTTGCGGGATACTCCATTAAAGGTAATGAAAGCGCCGCCTGCTATTACTTTCCCGTCAGGGCGAAGAGCAAGCGCATTAAGATTAGCGTTGAATCCGGTTCCCGGATCAAATGTAGTATCTATTGTTCCATCAATGTTCAGGCGGGCTATGCAACTGCGGGGTATGCCATTGCAGACATTGAAAGCGCCACCCACTATTATTTTTCCATCCGGCTGAAGAGCAAGCGCAAAATTTTTGTAATTGAATCCGGGAACGAATGCGGTATCCAGTGTTCCATCGGTATTCAGACGAGCCAGGTTGCTGCGTGATACTCCATTGAAGGTTGAATATTGTCCGGCAACTAATATTTTTCCATCCTGCTGAAGAGCAAGAGTAAAAACATAACCATCGAATCCGGTTCCCGGGTCAAAAGTTGCATCCGGTGTTCCATCGCTATTCAGGCGAATGATGCCGTTACGGGATACTCCATTGTAAGAAGAGAAAACGCCGCCTACTATTATTTTACTATCCGGTTGAACGACAATAGAAGTAACATCACCGTTGAATCCTGTACCCGGTTTAAATGTGGTATCAGGTGTACCATTGGTATTCAGTCGGACAATGCGATTGTAAGAACTAACTCCATTAAAGGAAAGGAAATTACCGCCAACCATTATTTTTCCATCCGGCTGAATTGCAGATGCCCTGACTGCTTGAGTCGCCCCGCCTAAAGGATTAAAAGTGAGATCAAGCTGACCGGGATACTGGGCAAGTGTTGTGTTTGCAAGTGTTGTAAATAAAATGACTGTAACAGAAAGCGCCATCACTTTAGCATAATGCTTCGCCTCGCGTTTATTTGTTTCTTTCATCTTTAATAAGACGAATCTGAACAAGCGGATAATGGCAGGAATATTATTTAGTGAATGGTAGTAAAGTTTGTTCATAGATTCAGCGATTAGTCGTGATGATTGAATGGGAGGTATAATTTGTCATTAAACAAATATAGAGAACTGTTATAGTCCGGCAACCCCATAAAAGTAGGTATTGATAAACGCTATTGTACACTATTTAGGCGTTGAACTCCTTTCATATATTTTATTGATGGCATCGGTACGGGAGTGTACATGCAGCTTATCATAGATGTCTCTGATGTAAGTGCGGATAGTTTCTAATTTCAGGGAAAGTTTTTCTGCTATTTCTTTATACAAATATCCTTTGTCTAATAGGATAAGTACTTCTTTTTCCCGCGCCGTGAGCGAGTTGAATAGTTTTGTGTTCTTATACCTGCCCGAAAAGGAATTGACAATTTTTCGTGCGATTTGCATAGACATGGGAGATCCTCCGTTATAAATATCTCTGATGGCATCATGCAATTTCTGTTTAGATACATTCTTTAAAAGGTAACCCGTAGCGCCTGCACGAAGCGCGGCGAATATTTTATCGGAGTCTTCAAAATTAGTAACCACTAAAAACTGGATGTGAGGATATAGCTCTTTAAGAAGTTCTATACATTGAATACCGCTTTGACCGGGGAGATTGATGTCCATTAACACCACATCTACTTTAAGCTGACTGATGTCTTTAATAAGAGTTTCAGCATCTTCAAAAGTATTTACACAATGAATATCAGGCGAGGCATCAAGCATGGCGCTCAATCCCTCTCTGGTTTCTTTGTTATCTTCAACTATGGCTGCGTTAATTTTCATCTGCCCGTCAAAGATGGTTTAAACAGTTAGTAATTGCAATCCCATAAAAGTAGGTACTACAGTTACTATGATAAATTTCCTTTTATCTCTATTTCAGTACCTATTCCCGGTTGTGAGGATATTTCAAATTTCCCTTTAATCTCCTCTATCCTTTTACGCATGTTACCAAATCCACTGCGATAAGCCGGTAGAGAATTATAATCAATGCCTTTTCCGTTATCGTTAATCTGAAAAACATAACTATTGTCAGTATTGACTTTAAATAAAACTTTTATAAGTGATGCCTGACTGTGCTTAGCAGCATTGTTCAGCGCTTCTTTCAGGACGAAAAATAAATTTCTGCTTACATCAGGTTTTAACAATAGTTCAGGCACTTCGTCCGGCAAGTGAACAGAACAGTGGATAGTAGAATTTTCAAAGAATTGTAAAATATAATTACGCATAAACGATAGCAAACTTTCTAAATTGTCATTCTCCGGATTAGTTGCCCAAACTACTTCACTTAACTTCTCACTCAGATTTCTGGACTGGGCGCTGATTTTATCATAATAATATAACTTATCATCCGGGTTGTTTAACGCCTTAATCTTTGCCTGCTCGCAAGTCATGGAGATGGAGGTTAGGTCCGCTCCGATTTCATCATGTAAATCTCTCGATATCCTTTGCCTTATTTCGTTCGCCCTGTTCAGTTGTTTGGTTTTGTTTTTCGCTCTCAGGTAATTGATAAGAAGAATTGCCACTATAATAGTGAGCGCTGCAAATGCTAAGGCAACATATTTGATGATAATTTGCTTTTCTACCTCTGCTGTTTTCCGCTGCTGCTCGCTATTCAGTAAAGCAATTTCCTTATCTTTTTTGTCGGTCTCATATTGTATTTTCAATTGTGCGATCTGCTCATTGGACTCTTCGTTTAGTATGCTGTCTTTTATCTCAGTATATAATTTCTGGTACTTCAATGCGCCTTTATAATTTCCCATAGTACTGTCCAATCGGGCTAAGCTGCTATAACTATCTTTAATGGATTCTCTATTTCCGGTTTCCTGAGAAATTTTTAATCCCTTTGTTAAATATTCAGCCGAGTGGGTATATTGACCTAACAATGTATATATCTTTCCCAAGTTGATATATGAAGATATAACTCCGGATTTATCTCCAATCTCTTCAGATATCTTTAATGATGCCAAATGGTTTTCTAATGCTTTCGGATAATTCTTTAGCAACAAGAACACTTCTCCGATATTATTATAAGCAAAAGCAACGCCCCGTTTATCATTAATCTCCTGAGCCGTTTTTAATGAAGCAAAACAATTTTTTAATGCTTCAGGATAATTTCCCATCATTGAATACACAGAACCTATATTAACATAGGAGACGGCAAGCCCATATTTGTCATTTGCTTTCTCCGAAGCTGCCTGAAAAAAAAAATAATTGTTTAATGCCTCCTGATAATTTTTAAGATAAAAATAAACATTTCCGATGTTACTGTAACAGGTTGCTATACTCTGTTTGTAATTACTGCCTTCTAATATTTTGAGCGAGGCAAAAAAGAATTTTAATGCATTGGCATAATCCCCTTGCTCTCCGTGTACAGTTCCTATGCTGTTGTAAGCAAGCGCCACTTTATCTATATCGTTAATCTCTTTATAAATTTCTAATGCGACAGAATAATTCTTTAAGGCGTCATAATAGTTGCCCGTTTCTCTGTCAACAGATCCGATTTTAACATAAGAATCAGCAATACCCTTTTTATATTTTATTTTATTGGACAGAAGTAAAGCTTCATTAGCATAGTTTTTTGCCTGCTCGTAATCACCGGTCTGACTCATTACATTGGATATGGAATTTAACAGAGTTACCTTATTCGTATCTGTTCTTTCCGATTGTAATACCTGTATAAGCGAATCAATCGCACTGTGCTGACTCTGACAAAAGGCATAGTTTGTCAGGCAAAAGAAAATAGTAAGGTTAAGCAGAAGCGGTTTCACTGTAACATTCAGGTTGTAAAGCAACTTTTTTTAAAGATAAGAATCGAAGATATTTAATTGAGGAAAGAAAACCTAATCACTTTTTTTTCTGCACAGGGTATTCTGCCATACACCTTTAAGAAGACCAGAATCTCCAATATGCAAAATGAAGTATCTCAAAAAATAACAGCGGCTGTCGTTTCCGGCAGCCGTTGATTTTTCTACACGCACTCTAAAATTTATCTGCTCACATTCACTTTAGCAGTGTAAATATTGCTGCCTATTGTAACACGAACAAAGTATGTCCCTGCCGCAGCGCTCTCCGGCAAATGGAGGTACAAGTTGCCGTGTCCGTCTGTTACAGTAGATATATTGGTCAGCACTGTTTGCCCCAACACATTCATCACCTCTACACTTACCTGTGCTTCTTCATTGCTCAACCGGCTGATGTCCA
>CAYRJA010000122.1:0-8109 GCA_964424455.1 uncultured Bifidobacteriaceae bacterium | reverse complement strand
TATCAATAATTTTTTCTGGGATTTTGGCGACGGAAATACCGGCAGTGGTGCATCATCCAACCATCCTTACACTATCTCAGGATGTAAAAATGTAACTCTTATCATTACAGATGTAAATGGATGTACTGATGATACTACTATCAATAATCTGATTTGCGTAAATACAAAACCAAAAGCGTCGTTCACTTCCTCGGCGACCAATTCCTGCGGAGTTCCATTTATCGTTAATTACCAATCAACTTCAACAGGAACTAATCCAATAAAATACCAATGGACTTTCAAGGGAGGAATACCTTCTAATTCTGCTTTAGAAAATCCATCTGTTACATATAGTACAGCAGGTTCTTTTGATGTTCTGTTGGTTGTAACAGATTCAGCCGGATGCACCGACACGATTCTGAAATCAAACTACGCATCAGTTGCAGGTAATACAGCCGATTTTTCTACCAGCGGAAATTCAGGATGTTTACCATTTGTAATGCAGGTATCGGGAATCTCCTCTTCAATTCCGATAAGCTGGAGTTGGACTACTAATCCTGCAGCTTCCCCTTCTTCAGCGAATACAAAGGATGCATCTTTTATTTTTAATGATGCCGGAACTTATCAGATCTGCCTGGCTATTACATATAATGGTAACTGTACAGCTAATAAGTGCACAACTGTTACAGTCAACAATATTCCTGAGGCAAGTTTCAGCGTAAGTGGAAATATTCCAACTTGTAGCCCCCCACTTACCGTACAATATACCAACACATCTTCTTCATGGACAGGATTAACCTATAAATGGTTGTTTCCGGGAGGAGTTCCTGATACATCTTCGTTGCAGAATCCGCCATCTGTTATTTATTCCAATTGTGGTTCTTATAATACCACTTTGATTGTGAGCAGTAGTCCCTCTTGTACAGATACATTCACAATGCAGGATGTGGTAACTATTGATTGCCCATCTTCCCAGTTCACTGCATTTCCTGTAACAGGTTGTACCCCTGTTATTACAACATTCAACAGTAGCGGAATCATTGGGTCTCCCGCTTTCTGGAAATGGAATTTCGGTGATGTTGCAAATCCTGACTCCGTACAGAGTACAGAGCAGAACCCTACCCATTTGTTTTCAGATATTGGCTGTTACACAGTACAGTTAATAGTTGGGAACCTTCAGGGTTGTGTGGACACACTGATTGACAGCAATGTAGTTTGTGTGGGAATTCCGCCTCAAGCTGACTTCATAGCTTCACCTGCTGTAACATGTGCTTATCAGAAAGTATCATTCACCAATACTTCTTCAGGACTAATCGGAAACAGCACTTATGCATGGGATTTTCTTGACAGCCCTCCATTTGATGTGCTGAGTACTGATGTAAATCCTTTATACCATTACCCCGATACCGGATGGTTTAATGTAACACTTATTGCATGTAATAATGGTTGTTGTGATACGACACAAAAAGATTCTCTTGTCCATATTCTTCCGCCTATTGCAAATATTTCCATCTCACGAGACTGTACAAACCCGTTATCAGTTAAATTGAGCGGCGCTGATGCCAAAGGAGCTGACACTTATCTTTGGTCGGCTGACGGAGGAATTATAAGCGCTCCTACAGATTCTGTTACAACTGTTACATTTCCTGCTGATGGTAATTATCAGACAAGATTAATTGTACATAATAATGTAACCGGATGTAATGATACTGCTGATGTTCCTATTGAAATTATCACCGTAAAAGCAAATTTTATTTCGTCAGATACTAATATATGTCTGCCTGATAAAGTTTGTTTCTCTAATCAATCAAAGAATGCTGTTAGCTACCAATGGAAAGTTCTTAACTCGTCAGGTAAACAAATGTTTTCACTGACACAGCGTCAGCCATGCCTTGATTTTTCTATTCCCGACAGTTATGATATTTACCTGATTGCCATAGATACAAACCGTTGCACAGATACTGCTGTAAAGATTAAGTATATCAACACTCGTGAACTAAACCTTTCTCTTGCAGGAAATACAACCAGCGGATGCACTCCACTCTCTGTTGTATTCAGTCCCGGTACGATTTCATCCGGCAACATACTTACTTCGTATTTATGGAATTTCGGAGATACGCTTAGTGGTTCACTAAATACTTCCTCCCTGGCGAACCCTTCACATATTTATTCCGCATCGGGTTATTACAATGTTACACTGATTGCTACTGACGACAAAGGGTGTGCAGACACCTTACAAATGCAGCAATATATTCATGCAATCAAACCAAGAATTGCGTTTAGTGCCGATACTGCCGTCTGCCTTGGTCAGCAGTCCTGCTTTACTAACTCATCTTCCGGAAGAAATCTGTCTTTCAAATGGAATTTCGGTGATAATGAAATATCTTCTGTTACAGTTCCATGTCATCAATACAACCAAGTTGGGAAATATGATGTTACACTTATCGGATCAGATATGGGCGGTTGCATGGACACACTTTATAAACCTGATTATATTCATGTTATTCAGCAAAAAGCCGATTTTGCTCCGGATAGCGCTGCTTCAAGTTGTCCGCCGTTGAAGGTTAATTTCCGAAACCTTTCAACCGGCATTGACAACACAACAAAATATGAATGGCTTTTTGGTGATGGCTCTAATTCGGATGTAGAAAATCCGTTTCATATTTACAACCGTGCAGGATATTTTGATGTAACACTCATCATGTCCAACAGTTCAGGCTGTATGGATACTATCCGGTATGACAGTCTGATTCATGTATCAGGCGCTTCTGCTACTTATACTGTAACACCTGACTCCGGGTGTGCTCCATTGAATGTCTGTTTCATAGCCCATTCCGGAAACGCAGCCGTCTATACTTGGGATTTTGGCAACGGAAATGTTCACAGCGGAACGGATGACTCTGTTTGCTACGAATACACATCACAGGGAATCTTTTACCCTGCTGTGATACTCAATGATGGTGCGGGATGCGTTTACTCCTTTCCAATTGATTCTGTTACAGTAGGTGGACCTGTTACTCTGTGGCTTTCAAGCGCTTCAGTTGTTTGTGACAGTGGTTGGGTTCAATTCAGCGACTCAAGTATTTCTTATGACCCTATTATCAGTTATAAATGGTTCTTCAGCGACAGTAAGAAAGGGTTATTGGATTCCTCATTACTTCAGAATCCTAATTACTTTTTTGATACGACAGGGATATATACAGTTACACTGGATGTTACAACTAAAAACGGATGCCTCGGTTCATTTTCTGATACTATCTTAGTTACAGCAACCCCCGAAATGCTTATCACAGCCCCAGATTCTGTTTGCAGAGAAATTGCTGTCTCTTTTAAAGATTCTATTTTAAACTCCTCCACTATTACATCTCTTCGATGGGATTTTGGCGACCCGTCAAGTGGAATGGATAATACCTCTACATTTCATTTACCTCAACATATTTATCGCTCGTCGGGTAATTATACTGTAACACTCACTGTTTTGTCTGAAGGTGGATGTGAAGACACAACCACATTATTCATTTCCGTTTTGGAAAATCCAGCTGTTGCCGTAACAAAAAATGTAGTTATTTGCAAAGGTTTATCCGTTCAACTCAATGCCACAGGTGGAAATAGATACTTATGGTCTCCGTCAGTGTATCTTGATAGCCCTACACTTTCAAACCCAAATTGCACACCGCTCACTCCTATCACCTATACTGTAACAGCATTTAGTTTATTTGGATGTACAGACTCAGCAACAGTTACAGTTGATTTGTATCTGCCAGCCACAAAAGTTGTTTCACAGAATGTAAGTATTTGCAGTGGTGAATCAGCGCAACTTAATACGTCGGGAGGGACATCATATTTATGGTTTCCTGCTGATGGGCTTAATAACTCACAAATTGCAAATCCTGTTGCTACACCTGCTGTAACAACCACCTATCAAGTAATTATCAGGGACAGTATTTGTCACAGTGCAGATACATTGCCGGTTATTATAACAGTACTACAACTTCCTATAGCAAATGCCGGTCCTGATGGTGTGATTACGTCCGGTGAATCTTATCATATCCAGGCAACTGCTTCTGATTCTGTTTTATGGACACCTACTGCTTCTTTAAGTTGTACAACATGTGAAGACCCTATCGCATCACCAATCAAGACTACAATTTATACGCTGACTACGATTAATTCAGGCGGTTGCAGAAACTCAGACGATGTGATTGTAACAGTTATTTGTAATGGAGAATCATTATATATTCCCAATATATTTTCACCCAATGGTGACGGTAAAAACGATGCGTATTCAGTAAGGAGTGAAGGAAAAATTAAACTATCCTTTTTACGTATATATGACCGGTGGGGTGAAATGATTTTTGAAACTGATGATTGGGATAAAGGATGGGATGGTACTTACAAAGGACAACAGCTACCGCCTGCAGTGTATGTTTATTACTTACAAGCGCTCTGTGAAAATGGTGATGAAATAAAAAAACAGGGTAATATTACTTTGGTAAGATAAAGCTAAGATGCCTTTATTTTCCCTTTTCTATCTAAAACTTCAAAAGGTGAATTGTTGCTGATATATTCAGGAACAATTTGTTTCATCATGCTGACTATTGAAAGATTATCCTGTTTGTCGAAGAGTAATATCAACTCATTGATGTCCTTTGATATTGATTCAAACTCGTATTCACGCACCTGAGCTATCATAATTTTAGGATGATGAGTAGGCAGTGTGTTTTCCTGTGTAGCCAGCAGTTCTTCATAGAGTTTTTCTCCAGGACGTAAACCGGTAAATTCAATCTGAATATCTTTCTTTAACTCTAATCCGGAGAGTTGAATCATCTTCTTCGCCAGATCTATAATCTTTACCGATTCGCCCATATCAAAAATATAAATCTCCCCACCTTTACCGAACGCTCCCGCTTCAAGCACTAACTGACACGCTTCAGGAATGGTCATAAAGAAACGGGTAACTTCAGGATGGGTAACTGTAACAGGACCACCCTCTTCTATCTGTTTACGAAAATGTGGAATTACGCTACCATTGGAACCCAACACATTTCCGAATCGTGTTGTAATGAATCTGGTTGATTCTTTTCCTTTGCTTTTTTGTAAAAAGGTATTCAGCGACTGTACATAAATTTCAGCTACACGCTTGGAAGCGCCCATAACATTGGTAGGGTTTACTGCTTTGTCTGTGGACACAAAAACAAAGTTGCTGACATTGTATTTCACTGAAAGATCTGCGCAGATTTTTGTGCCGAGAATGTTAGTGAGAACTGATTCGGAAGGATTTGCTTCCATCATCGGTACGTGTTTGTATGCAGCAACGTGATAAACTTGTTCAGGTTTAAATGCAGTGAAAACTCTTTCTAATCGTTCTGTATTGCGCACATCTCCCATAACAATTTCATATTTTAAATCCGGGAAATTGTTTTTTAACTCAAGGTCGAGTTCGTACAAAGGAGTTTCTGCCTGATCAAGACAAATGATTAAGGAAGGATTGAATTGAGCAAGTTGTCTCACCATCTCACTACCAATGGAACCGGCAGCGCCTGTTACTAAAATCCTTTTACCTTCTGTGTGCTTGCGGATTTGTTTTTTATCTAATTGAATAGGATCGCGTTCAAGCAGATCTTCAATATTTACATTACGAATCTGGTTCAGACTCAGTTCACCATTAATCCATTTACCCGGCGGAGGCACATGTAACACCTTTACGCCATACTTCAGGCAAGTATCAACTATTTTATTTTTATTTCCGACAGATATTTCTTCCACAGAAATAATCAGTGTCTCCACTTCATTTTCCTGTAACAGTTTTTCTAAATCATGTCGTAAATCATAAATCTGAACACCTTCTATCTTCTGACGCTTTATTGAGGAATGGTTATCTATAAAGGCAATTACATTATAATTTTTCTTTTTATCCCTCAATAATGTTCGCTTAGTAATTGCTCCTGTTTCACCGGCTCCGTAAATAATTACATTGGATTTTACTTTTTCACTTTGACTGAGTTCGAGATAAATAGTTTTTACACCGAGACGGTAACCGGTCATCAGAAATATAGTGATGAAGTAATCAATCAACAGAATAGAAAATGGAACTAAAAAAGTAAGAATGAAATTTACTGACAGAAAATTTAATAACCCGATAACTAAAGTGCCTGTAGAGATGGTGATAAATATTCTGAACGCATCTTCCGAACTCGTAAAACGAATCATTCCCGCATAAGTGCGGAAAATTATAAAACTGAGAAACCGTACAGACAAAAGTGTAACAGCAGCGGTTGGTAATAGATTAATTTCTTTATCAGGAACTGCAAAGTTGAACCGCAGCAAATAAGCGAGCAATAGCGAAATCAAAACGATAATAAGATCAATCGCAAGAATTGCCCAGCGGGAAATGATGGTGCGGGAGTTCATCATGTGAGTATAAGCAATAGCAACGGTAAATTAGATTTAATTTGGAAACAAAATTAAAACAAAATTTTTCCTACTGTTTTCAGTAGCAGTGAAACATCAAAAAGGAAACTCTGCTTTGATATGTATTCAAGATTTAATTTAAGTTTTGCAGGCATAATTTCTTCGATATATGCTTTTTCCGGCTCAGGATGATTCGACAAGATTTCATTTTCATTAGAGTATTCAATCGAGGCAAGATCAGTGATACCGGGTTTTACTGAAAGTACTTTACGCTGTTCCTCATTATAAAGGTCAACATATTTTTTTACTTCCGGACGAGGTCCCACCAGACTCATCTCTCCTGTCAGTACATTAAACAACTGTGGAAATTCATCAAGTTTATATTTTCTAAGAAAATAACCGACTCGTGTAATTCGGCTATCCCGGTTACCTACGGTGAGCAATAGTTTCTTATCAGAATCAGGGTACATGGTCCTGAATTTCAACATACCAAACGACTTGAAATTTTTTCCGATTCGTTGCTGAATATAAAAAATGCCTCCTCTGGAATCCGCAGCAACTGCTAACGCAATCAAAACAAAAAGAGGTGAAAGAATTACGATTGCTAATAGTGATACCGAAAAGTCAAAGATGCGCTTCATTATTTTCCAATTACTTCTTCAACTGAATCTTTTACTGCCTGAATAATAATATTAACATCGTTATCCGATAAGTTGTAGTACACCGGCAAGGATATTTCTCTTGCATAGTTATCATAAGCCACAGGATAACCTTCTATCTTATATCCCAGAGATTTGTAAAAACTTAATAATGGCAATGGTTTGAAATGTACATTCACTGAAACATCTTTAGCAAAAATGTTCTGAATGATTTGATTGCGTTGCTGTTCTGTAATATTTTTCACTCTAAGCAAATACAAATGATAAGAAGTTTCTGCATAATTATTTCTTAATGGTGGAAGTTGTGCCCATTTCATTTTACCGAAGGCACTTTCATACTTTGTTACAATTTCCTTTCTGCGCTTTAATGTATCTTTATCGTAACGCGACAGTTCCACTAAACCAATTGCAGCAAGTATATCCGGCATATTCCATTTGTAACCGGCTTCTACAATATCATATTCCCAGTTTCCTTTTTGTGTTTTAGCCAATGCATCTTTATTCTGTCCATGAAGTGATTTTATACAAAGTGCGTTGTATATTTCTTCATTGTTGAATGGTATAGGAAAATTCAGGCAGACTGCCCCACCTTCTGCTGTTGTCAGATTTTTTACTGCATGAAAAGAAAACACAGTAGCATCAGCCCATGCACCTGTTTTCTTGTTATTGTAGATTGCCCCTAATGAATGAGCAGCATCTGACAATATTAAAATTCTATCTAACTTCTGTTGATTTTCAGAGGAGGAAATGAATCTTTTTCTTATCTCAGGGTCGTTTACAAGTTTATTTAATGCGCTGTATTCACAGGGAAACCCACCTATATCAACCGGAATTATCACTTTGGATTTTGCTGTAACAGCAGCTTTTACCTTGTCAATGTTTAAATTAAAATCTCCTGCGTTCACATCTACCAGTATTGGTTTGGCTCCGCAATGAATTACCACATTAGCAGTGGCAGAATAGGTATATGCCGGTAAAATCACCTCATCTCCTTCTTTAACACCCCACCAGCGCAGCATAAGTTCTAAGCCGGCAGTAGCGGAATTCAAACAAACTACCC
>CAYRJA010000121.1:0-8402 GCA_964424455.1 uncultured Bifidobacteriaceae bacterium | reverse complement strand
ATTGACACTCCATGGACAAATATAGGTGCTGCCACTGATGGAAGCAGGAGCAGCAGTCGTACTGTTAACACTAACCGGTAAGCTCTGAGCAGAAGAGGTACCGCAAGAGTTGCCTGCAGTAACCGTGATATTTCCTCCCGAAGAACCGGCAGTAGCATTAATGGAATTAGTAACGGAAGAACCCGACCATCCGGAAGGTAATGTCCATGTATAACCGGTAGCTCCCGGTACTGCTGTAACACTGTAGGTATTTACTGTTCCCTCGCAAACACTTGAATTGCCGCTGATTGATCCGGGCGTGGCGGGAGAGCCAATGATTACAGACAAGGTCTGTGCGGCAGAAGAACCACAACTGTTGTCGGCTGTTACAGTAATATCTCCTCCGTTGGAATTTGCCGTTGCGTTGATAGAGTTTGTTGTAGAAGACCCGCTCCAGCCGGAAGGGAGTGTCCATGTATAAGAAGTAGCGCCGGGTACAGATGTAATACTGTAGGTGTATGTATTTCCCGAACAAGCTGAACTGTTCCCGCTGATTGCACCGGGAGTGGCTGGCACTCCTGCAACTACGTTTAATGGCTGTGCCGCAGCAAAAGTACCGCATGAAACCGTAGCTGTAACACTTATATTACCGCTCGTTGAGCTTGCCGTGGCATTAATGGAGGTAGTGGTAGAAGAGCCCGTCCATCCGGAAGGTAATGTCCATGTATAAGAAGTAGCTCCTGCTACAGCGGGGATGCTGTATGTATTCGTACTCCCTGTACAGACAAAAGCATTACCGCTAATTGTGGGAAGAGGAGTAACTATTCCTGTTACACCCGATACTTGAACAGGCGTTAATCTATCTGTACCGGAAGTACCGTCTCCTATCTCTCCGTAGTCATTATCCCCCCATGACCATATCGTCCCATCGTTTTTTATCGCCATAGTGTAAGACAATCCACCGCCTCCCAGTTCAACCACGTTTTCCAAATAAGCAGAAGAACTTGAACTTGCCCCTTTCAGTACCTGTACGGGTGTATTTCTTTGTGTTGTAGTGCCATCTCCTAATTGACCATCAGCATTACTTCCCCATGTCCACATAGTGCCGTCTGCTCTCAATGCCATGCTATGAGTCAGCCCCGCAGCAATTGCTGTAACACACGTAAGATAACCTACATTGCCCGGACCATGCACCTGCACGGGTGTGGTTCTTGTCGTTGTGGTATTATCTCCCAATTTACCGGAAGATCCTTGTCCCCATGCCCAAACCGTTCCATCATCTTTCAAAGCGAGGAAAGCGCTACCCATTGCTCTAACAGAAATTATTCCTTCAAGATATGCTGATGAACTGCTACTTGCTCCTTTAAGCACATGAACAGGTGTAAGTTTATTTCCACTAGTTCCATCGCCAAGTTGATATCCATTATTATCTCCCCATGTCCATACTGTACCATCGCTTGCCAACGCTGCCGAAGTTCCATATCCGGCGGAAACAGCGGTAATTCCTGTGAGGAAACCGGTACCGGCATTATCTTTTACCTGTAGGGGCGCAGCAGCAGTGAAGGTCAATCTATTAGTTGCACTTGTTGTGGCATTATTCGAAATAACAAAGGTAGTAGCGTTGGTGATTGATGAAATATAGGTATTAGCCGGTATTCCCGTACCGGTAACCAGCAAACCTGGCACCAGAGCGCTGGTGCTGCCGGATGTTGTAATTGTATTTGACGTATTGGTTGTGGTACAGGTGAGATTATAAGCGCCACCACTTAAATTATTCATGGTGCTATTAATACCAAGTGCGCCAGCCATGTTTAACCCCCATGCCCATACAGTACCATCATTTTTCAATGCCATGCAATGATCTCCCCGAGAAGAAATAGCAGTAATACCTGTAAGAAATCCAGAACCGCCCGGTCCTATGACCTGCACCGGTGTGTTACTACTGGTGGTGGAGCCATTACCTAACCGTCCATTATTATTAAGACCCCATGACCAAACGGTACCGTCGTTTTTAAGTGCATAAGAGGAATACTGACCTGTAGCAAGCGCTACGATATTACATAAATAAACAGAACACGAAGCAGCGCCTCCTTTCAAAACCTGAACAGGCGTTAATCTGTTAGTGCCGGATGTGCCATCTCCTATTTTACCGTTACTACCATCTCCCCATGCACGGACTGTTCCATCACTATAAACAGCAAGGGACTGATACCTTCCGGCAACAATTTTCTGAGCAGAAGCGCTATAAAAAAGGAAGGTAAGAATGGTGAAACAAAATAATAATGCGAAGATGTTACAGTTTGAAAATGAAAAACTGTTCCACCAGTTCATCTTTGGTTGTGAAATTTGTAGAAGTGTTTTCATGATTTAAAAATTTTAGTATTAATTCATTATTGTTTAATTAACCGTTTCCGGTAATCTGCTTTGTCAGCATTTATTTTTATACAATACATTCCGTTCGATAATGCTGAAAGGTCAATAACATTCTTCCCCCCGGTATTCTGAAATGGCTGACTAAAAACTTTTCTTCCCAGCAAATCATAGATATCTATGCTCATGATTTCATCGTTTAGCGTTGCTCCGTCAATAGAAATATAATCACGGAATGGGTTGGGATAAATGATGAAACTATTCGCCTCTGTTACAGTCATTATACCTGTAATTACATCAACATCTTTACAGATAGTAAATGAACAATTAGAGCCGTTATAAACAGACAAGCATACATGGAACGTGTCACTGCTTCCGAATGTATGAACCGGGTTTGCTTCTGAACTGGTAGCTCCGTCACCAAAATTCCACTCATAAATAGTAACATCTCCGGTAGTGCCCGATGAATTAAAGATTTTCTGTAGTCCTGATCCACTGCTGACAAACTCTGCAATGGGTGACGGTTTTACAACTAAATTAAATGCCGAAGAAGTGTCGGTACAGGTTCCGCTGGATATCTGAACGGCGAAGGAAGTATTTTGTGTAAATACTCCTGTATAAGTTGAACTCGTAGCACCGGATATAGGGGTTAAATCACCTGCTGTAATGGAAGACATCCATTGAATATCTCCTGAGTTTCCTGTTACAGTAAGTATGCCTGGCGTTCCGGAACATATCGTATCCCTAAGAGCGCTGATAGTCCCTGTCTGCAAATTTGAACTTGCAGATACGATTCCGGTAGCTGTTGTAGTATTATTTACCGCATCGGCAACTGTAACACTGTATGTGCCTGCACAAAGCCCCGTTATTATCTGCGTGGTTGCTCCATTACTCCATAGATAAGTATATGGGCTTGTTCCGCTGGCGATGTTTGCAATAGCCGCTCCTGAACATGCCGCACTGCAATAAATATTCTGTGGAGTAATGTTTGCAGAAATACTTGTTACACAATTTCCTTCTATTTGAACAGGAACCCATTTATCTATAAGCGTACCGTCACCCAATTCTCCTTCTGCATTATTTCCCCATGTAAAAACACATCCATCCTTATTCTTTGCAATGATAAAAAACAATCCGCCGCTGATATCTACAAGGTCAGTTAAAAATCCAACATTATTGACCCCATGAATCTGAGTGGGAACTGTTCTCATTATATTAGTGCTGTCTCCGATTTGTCCGCGAGAGTTATTCCCAAATGCCCAGATGGTACCATCGGGTTTAGCTGCAAAGTTGTTTGTAAGAGAAGCAAAAATTGCTGTAACACCGGTCAGATAGCCAACATTACCCGGTCCATGAACCTGTTCAGGAGTTTTTATATGCCATAGAGTTGAACCTATTCCACATCCGCCTGTTAAATTATATCCCCATGACCATACAGTACTGTCGGATTTTAGGGCAAGGCAATTATCATTTCCTGCTGTAACAGCTATAACATCTGTGAGGAATCCCACATTGCCGGGTCCATGAACCTGTACCGGTGTCCATCGTTGTATTTGTGTTCCATCGCCTATTTCAAAATTTCCGTTTTCTCCCCATGTCCATACCGTACCGTCCGCCTTTAATGCTATGTTATGTGCAAAGGCACCGTCAATCGCCACGATACCAGTAAGGAATCCTACTCCGCCTGGTCCCATTACCTGGACAGGCAACATGCTTCCTACTCCATTAAGCCCGCCAACGGTAGAGTTAATCCCAAGTTGACCATATCCATTATTTCCCCAAGCCCATACAGTGCTGTCATTCCGTAGTGCAATAAAATGATGTCCCATACCTGCAATAGCAATTATCCCTGTAAGAAATCCGACATTACCGGGTCCGTGAACCTGAACAGGAGTCTTTCTTTGGGTAGAAGTGTTGTCACCAAGTTCTCCATAATGATTACTTCCCCAAGCCCAAACGGTACCATCAGCTTTTAATGCGATAGCCGAAAATTCGTTTCCTGCCACTGCTACAACACTTTTAAGAAAACCCACATTGTTCTCACCGTGAACCTGTATAGGTACTTTACTTGGTGTGTTTGTATTATTTCCAAGATTACCCCATGTATTTTCTCCCCAAGCCCATAGGGTGCTGTCACTGTGGATGGAGAATGCAAAAGTTCTTCCACCTGAAACTTTTTGAGAGAAGGACTTATCAAAAGAAAAAATCAGAAATAAGAATATTGCAGCAAGTAATTTTTTGTTCATAATAGAATGATGGTTGAGTTGAGTAATTAATGATTCATCCGTAAAGTTACGAGTAATATATAAAAATAATTATGCATTTATCCTGTTCAACTAAATGGCTTATCAAAAAACCATTCTGATTTATCAAAATGATAGCCGAGGGTGAAACAGGGTATTCTTATTCAGCTATAAAAAAAATAACACGCCTACCTCATCTGGTTATTGTATGAAGATAAATAAGAAAGTGTTACAGAATAAATTCTTTTCTTTAGCAGTTATGAAAACCTTGTCATTGAATTCATCACACCTAATTTATATGCACAATCATATCTATTGTTCATTTACCAAAACGGCAATCTGATTTACCAAAAAAAATAAATGAGAGAAAGAACATACTTAATATTGTATTGATTTTTCGGATTAGTTACTTTACTCTTATACAAAGATTTTGAAAACACTTCGCTTTAGTAGGGTTAGCATTTTAAGGGCATGCCTGTTAAATGTTTTACTTCTTGTCTTTTTTTCTGTCAATATATTTTCTCAACCCAAACGGAATATTGATTCATTAAAACAGGTTATCAAAAATAATTTATCTGATTCATCTGTTGCTCAGGCATATAATGGATGGGGGAAACAACTGCTGCTCAATCATCCCGACTCGGCATTAAACAAATTTCAAAAGGCAAGATTGATTTCAGAATATGCTCTGAATAACAGCTCTGTTTCTCCTGATGCTATCATAAAGTACAAGTCGCTGCTCTCTACTTCCTTAAATAATATTGGATACTGCTATTTTCTGAGAATAAAATTAGACGATGCATTAAACTATTATTACAAAAGTCTGAAACTGAATGAAGAAATTAAAGATAAGAATGCCATTGCCAACTCTGTGATGAATATTGGTGTAATCTATTGTTACTATTTAAAAGATAATACCAATGCACTGAAGAATTTTCAACGGGGACTTTCATTATGCATGGAAACGAAAAACAGAGAAGGCGAAGCCACAGCGCTGCATAATATTGCTGCGGTTTACCAGCAGGAGGGAGATACTGTTACAGCATTGAATTATTATTTTAAGAGTATTGACATAAGAAAAAGTTTAAATGATAAGAATGGAATAGCCGGTGTCTATAACAATATCGCCGCTATTTATGAGAAGAAAGGCGATTTGGAAAAGGCGTTGGACTATTACTCAAAGAGTCTTGAACTGAGAAAGGAATTAAATGACCAACAGATGATTGCCTACTCTGTTACTCATATTGCAAGCATTTATTTTGCTCAGGGAAAAACGGAAAAAGCAAGACAACTGGCAGAAGAATCATTACAAATTGGAAAACAAAAAAACTACACCGATGTGATACGAATAACTTCTTTGCTGCTTCAGAAAATATTAGCCAGCGAGGGCAGATGGAAGGAAGCATACCAGATGTTCCTGTTATATGATCAAGTGAAGGATTCAATGAAAATAAAAGAAAGCAGGGATAATGCTGCCATATCACAGGCAAAATATGAATTTGAAAAACGGACTGTTGCTGACAGTTTAAAATACAGCAGTGCTCAACGGGAAAAAGATTTGGAAATCCGCGAGCAAAAAAATATCCGTAATTCAATTATTGCCATTACCCTGCTGTTACTTATTACCGGCTTATTGCTCTTCAACAGGTTCAGGGTGGGATTGCGCAACAAACAGAATGAATTACAAATCACCACTCTTGAAACAGAACAGAAACTTTTAAGAGCACAGATGAATCCGCATTTCATATACAACTCACTGAATTCTATACAGAGTTTGATTCTGGAAAATAAACCCCGCCAGGCAAGAGAATACTTAGTTACCTTTTCACGACTTACAAGAGCTGTACTCGAACAGACAAAAAAGAAAACCATCTCATTAACGAAAGAAATAGAAACACTGCGGCTGTATCTTGAAATGGAGAAACTCCGTTTCAATGACAAATTCGATTATGAAATTATTAAAGTTGTTAATGTGGATTCAGAGAATATTTTTATTCCTCCGTTAATCATTCAACCGTTTGTAGAGAACAGTATTATTCATGGTATCAGTCACAAAGAGAATAAGGGGAAAATTACTATTGAGTTCAGAAAAGATAACGGAACACTTAAATGTATTGTGCAGGATGATGGAGTGGGCAGAAAAAGAGCACAAGAACTAAATAGCTTCAAATCCATACCCGGACTTTCTGTTGCTACCCAACTTGCTCAGACCCGATTGCAATTAATGAATAAAAAAGGTGAAGAAAGTTTGCCTATATTTATAACCGATCTTACCGACGAAGCAGGTAATGCTCTCGGCACAAAAACAGAAATAAGTATTCCATTATCATCCGCGTATGATTAAAGCATTAATTATTGATGACGAAGAACGAAACAGAAAAACTCTTGAGGTTTTATTAAAAGAGAATTTTACAGAACTTGAAATTGCCGGGTATGCGGAGAATGTAAAGACCGGCTTAGATAAAATTCAAAAGATTGCTCCGCAAATTGTTTTTCTCGATATCCAAATGCCTGATGGAAGCGGCTTTGACCTTTTACGAAAGGTAAAGAACTACGATTTTGAAATCATCTTTACAACTGCTCATGATGAGTATGCACTGGATGCCTTTAAACATGCTGCTATCGGCTACCTGTTAAAACCCATTTCAGAAAAGGAACTTCAGACAGTAGTACAAAGAGCAATTGAACTGATTCAAAATAAACAAGGCAACCGGGAAGAACAAATAAAGATATTGATGGAGAGTTACAGTAACCTGTCCGGTAAACTTCATAAACTGGTTATTCCTGACGCAGAAGGTTATCAGGTAATCAATACACAAGACATCATTTATCTGGAGGGTGAAAGAAACTACACTCAGATATATTTAGTCGGGAACAAAACCTTACTTTCCAGCTACAATTTAGGATGGTTTGAAAAACTCCTAGTAAACGAAGGATTCCTGCGTATCTCAAAATCACACATTATTAATCTTTCCCATGTCGCCCGATTTACGAAAAGTGATGGAGGAAGTGTTATACTCAACAATAATGTTCAGATTGCCATTGCCCCTAACAAAAAAGAGGAACTTCGAAAGTACTTTTTGTAATTGCTCTTTCCTTTATCAGGCGTATGCTTTCCGCATGTCAGGTAAAAGAAAATATCTTCACCATATACATAAAAATAACAGCGACTGTCGTTTCCGGCAGCCGCTGTTTTTTCTACACGCACTCTAAAATTTATCTGCTCACATTCACTTTAGCAGTGTAAATATTGCTGCCTATTGTAACACGAACAAAGTATGTCCCTGCCGCAGCGCTCTCCGGCAAATGGAGGTACAGGTTGCCGTGTCCGTCTGTTACAGTAGAAATATTTGTCAGAACTGTTTGTCCTAATACATTCATCACTTCTGTTTTTACCTCTGCTTCATCATTGCTCAAGCGGCTGATGTCTAATGCAAACTGTCCGCCGTTCGGATTCGGGTAAATGCTGATTGCCTCACTATTGTCCGCTGAGATGATTTGTGTGGAAGGTGTTTCAGGTGTCAGCATTTCTTCCTCTCTGCATCCCGACGAAAGCGTAGTAATGGTCTGTACCGTTGAGGCAGGTCCGCCTATTACATAACCATTGCATGTATAGTTCGCCTTCACATAGCAGGACATCTCATAGCTCCTGCCTAACCAGTTTACCTTCAGATAAGGACTGATGGGTGGCGCCGGTGAATTTACCGGATAGGAGTTCCAGTTTAATGTTCCTGTCCTTTTCATAAAAAACTGATAGGTAGCCACTGTATTCTCCGAGCATATTTCTCTGTTCCATGAACCGGTGAATCC
>CAYRJA010000120.1:5531-8465 GCA_964424455.1 uncultured Bifidobacteriaceae bacterium | reverse complement strand
TTATCCTGCCTTGCTTTTAAACCCACGCTCAGGATTAACCCTGCGGGAGAGGAAATCGAAAAGATGGGATGAGGGTGCAGAAGAAGATGTGCCGTTTTGATAAAAGACTCTGATTCTTTTTTAAAAGTGTTACAGTTCACCGGTACAAGTGTTTTTCGCTTGTGCCAATAAGAAATCAGCAGGAATGGGTGTATGAATATTTGCAGCAACAATTATATTGCTCCGTAGGAGCAAAGTTTTGGTAATAACTTGAACGAGAAGGTTATTGCGTCCCTTCGGGACGCTCCAGGAGTGTCTGTATTGGATTTTTTACCAAGCCCTTATGCCTACGGCATAAGTAATCCCTGCAATTATTCATGCACCCGCAGGAACTAATCACTCCTTCTTATTAGTGAATTCAATACTTTATTACCGGTTGAAAATAATTTGCAATCGTAGTCTTTATTTTAAGATAATAGATGCCCGGTAATAAATCTGAGAGTTCTATCTCTTTGAAACCGTTATAAGACTCAAATTCTTTGAAGGATTCATTATACACCATTCTTCCCGGTAAATCATATACCTGAATATTTTCGATTCGCTCATTGTCATTTTCAATTTTTATAAAAAGACTTTTGTTGAATGGATTCGGATAAATATTCCAATAACGCTGCAACAAAACGGGCTTTATTCCAACCGGATAAACAGAAATATCGCGGCAGACAGTATAGGAGCAGTTAGACCCGTTGTAAACTGTAACACAAACATAATAACTGCCGGGCGAGTCATAAGTGTGGTTGGGATTAGCTCTGACAGAACTGCTGCTGTCTCCGAAATCCCAATGATATACTGTAATATCACCGGAGTATCCGGTTAAGGTAAAAACAGCGCGCAAGCCCGAACTGCTGCAGGTAAAATCTGTTTGTGGGGAGGGCTTAACCACTATTTTGTAAGCAGCGGAGGTATCTATGCAACTTCCGCTTCCCGCCACTACTCTGTAAAAAGTAGTTTGAGAGGGAATGTCAATAAAATTAGTTCCGCTGGCTCCTGTAATATTGGTAAAGTCCGCAGCCGTGGTGGAAGATTGCCATTGAAGCGTATTTATGCCTCCTGTAAGAGTTAAACTTGCCGGAGTGCCGGCACATATAGTATCACGAAGCGCAGAAATTACTCCTGCTGAAGAAGAACAATCAATATATGTGATAACCAATTTGGGATGCTTGGATGAATTAGGGTGCTCACCCGAACAGAAAATTAAGCTGTTATAATAATTGATTTCATTTTTCTGCATCAACATGAAGCCGTTATTTCCGTTAGCAAGCATATCCTGAATTAATTTAGTTACATCTATATTCAGATAATCTTGTGACGTAGAGGTACTTTGAGAAAGAGTAATTTGATTTATTGTTGTTGTAGTAGGTTGATTATTCCATGTTACAGTATTTTCCTGCCATGTACTTGTAACTCTTCTTAGCCACGCCGCATTATTACTTCCATAAGTTGGCGTTCCGTTATATCCAAGGACTGAATTGTTATCTGCATATAAAGACAAGTAAGCAGTTACTAAAACTGCTCCTGTGGGTACAGCAGATAGATCAAATTGAACTAAACTTCTATCAAGACATAAATTACCTCCACATGTCCAAGTAGCGCTAAGAAAGTTACTTCCATTCCCCTTGTTTGTTGACGGGAAATCTGTTTGAACTGAAGCATCTTCTCCATTTGAGCCGGATTCTAATGTTACAGTTGTCTGAGCATAAGCTTTGGATATAAAAAACAATATTATTACAATAGTCCATAAGGAGAATTTCTCTCTCATGTATTCAATTTTATCACTGTACAATATAAGTATAAAATCTTTGCTGTCGCAAGTATTTTTCACTTATGCCAATAAGAAATCACTTAGGCGCTTTCTTATACAGATACAATGCAATAATCAGGAAAATAAAATTCGGTATCCATACGCCGAGCCATGCAGGTAAATTACCGTTAATGGAAAATGTAACAGAGAACTGCTGAAATAAAATGTAGGTAAAACTGAGTGCGATTCCAAAACCAATATGAAGCCCGATTCCTCCTCTCACCTTTCGTGAAGAAATAGATACGGCTATCAGCGTAAGAATCAATATGGCAAAAGGAAACGCAGTCCGCTTATATTTTTCAATTTCATAGTATGAAACATCTTCAGATCCTTTCAGTTTTTCTTCTGCAACTACATGATTCAGTTCTCTTGCATTCAGCGTTTCCACTTCTCCGATTTTTCTTCCGAAATCGCGCGGCGCAAAGTTGTAAGCAATCAAAGTGTCCTTACCCTTATGAAGTGTTTCTGTTATTTTGCCAATATGCCTTGCTGTGAAATTCTGCACCCGCCATTTTCGTGAAGGATAATCCCATGCAATTTTATCTGCTTTGATTTTGTATATCAGATTTCCATTCACAAATTTTTCTGCCGTAAAACGAAACCCTGAACTGTCTGAATAATTATAGTTCTGCATATACACAAACAATCCCTTCTCTATCTGCATGTGAATATTGTTTCCCGAAGTGTACCATGGAGAATTGATGTAAGTATTTTCAAAACCTATTCTGACTTTATTGGCAGCCGGCAGCAGCCAGTGGTTTGCGTAAATATTGAATGCTGTTACAATAGAAGCCGAAATAAAATAGGGAACCAGAAACCGCCGGAAGGTAACCCCGGCATTCAGTATAGCTACAATTTCTGAATTGCTTGCAAGGCGGGAAGTAAAGTAAATTACTGCTACAAACAGAAACAGCGGTGTATAGAGTACTGCGAAATAAGGAATGAAGTTGAGATAGTAAGTGAAAATAATTGTATAGAGAGAAACATTACTGTCAATAAAGTCATCTAATTTTTCTGTTACATCAAACACAATCGTAATCACCATGAACAAGGCAAGCGTAAACAGATAAGTGCCCAGAAATTTCCGGATAATA
>CAYRJA010000120.1:0-5521 GCA_964424455.1 uncultured Bifidobacteriaceae bacterium | reverse complement strand
AATATACTTGTCAATAATAGTAAGGCGGAAGTTCATTATATCTTATCTGTCATTTGAGACACAGCAAGGGTTCTGCAATATTCATAAAAAAAGGAGATGGCGTTTTTTCATCATAACAATCAGAGCCGTTGAGAAAATTGTTTTATCATTTTATTTTTCCATTTGCTGAAAGTACCCTCTATGATTTTTTCGCGTGCTTCGCTCACAAGCCAAAGATAAAAACTGAGATTGTGAACGCTTGCAATTTGCAAACCAAGAATTTCATCCGCTGCCATAAGATGCCGCAGGTATGCTTTTGAATAAAAGTTACTTACCTGATTATCCAACGCTTCATCTAACAGTGAAAAATCATTTTCCCACTTTTTGTTTTTGATGTTTATGATTCCCTGAGTGGTAAACAACATTCCGTTGCGCCCGTTGCGCGTAGGCATCACACAGTCAAACATATCCACTCCCAGTGCGATACATTCCAGAATATTTGCTGGAGTTCCTACGCCCATCAGATAGCGGGGTTTATCTTCAGGAAGAATATTACAGACAAGTTCCGTCATTTCATACATGATTTCTGCCGGTTCGCCCACGCTTAATCCTCCTATGGCGTTGCCTTCACAATTGCAGGAAGAAATTTTTTCTGCTGATTCTTTTCGCAAATCTTTGTAAACGCCTCCCTGTACTATCGGAAATAAGGATTGGGTATAATTATATTTCGGCTCATTCTTCTTCATGTAATCCACACATCGCTCCAGCCACCGGTGAGTAAGCTGCATGGATTCTTTCACTGATGTATGTGTGCCCGGATACGGCGGACATTCATCAAACGCCATGATAATATCTCCGCCGATAAACTGCTGAATCTCCATCACCTTTTCAGGTGAGAATAAATGTTTGGAGCCATCAATATGCGACTGAAATGTAACACCTTCTTCTTTTATCTTCCGGATGTGAGCAAGTGAAAAAACCTGATAACCGCCGCTGTCAGTAAGAATCGGTTTATCCCAGTTCATAAACTGATGCAGCCCGCCTGCTTCATTCAGAATTTTTGTTCCCGGGCGCAGATACAGATGATAAGTATTGCCGAGAATGATTTGTGCTTTAATATTTTTTTTCAGTTCACGCTGATGAACTGCTTTCACAGAACCCACTGTCCCCACCGGCATAAAGATGGGAGTTTCAATACTTCCATGTCCGGTCTTAATGATTCCGGCTCGCGCGTGAGAGTGTTTGTCGGCAGAGAGAAGTTTGAATTTCAAAAGATAATCCGTAACAATTTTTTAGAATCGGGAATACTATGTGAGTGCGGCAAAAATAAATAAAATTACCCTCTGCATTTCGTGTGAAGATGAATAGCGCAGATTAGTATTACTGCAAAATAAACTTATCCTTTTACCCTCTTTGGATTTGCTTGTACAAAGTCTTTCCATCCGGAAAATTTCTTCTCTCCTCCTTTCAAATTATTCGCTTGAAAATGATGACATACGGCAGCCGCCAGCGCATCTGTTGCATCTAAATATTTGTGAGTGTTTTTCAATGCAAGCAGTTGCTTGAGCATGGCAGCCACCTGTTCTTTTGAAGCATTGCCATTACCGGTAATAGATTGCTTTATTTTTTTAGGTGAATATTCAAAGACGGGAAGTTCCTCCGTCATTGCTACCGTAATTGCCACACCCTGCGCTCTTCCTAATTTCAACATAGACTGAACATTTTTTCCAAAGAACGGCGACTCAATTGCCACTTCATCCGGCTTATAGCTTTTAATAACTGCTTTTAAGCGTGAAAATATTTTCTTCAGCTTCTCATGGTGATTTGGCAGAGAGGAAAGATGAATAACCCCCATTTCAATTAATTGCAGCTTCCCGTTTTTCAGTTTCAGCAAACCATAACCCAGCACATTTGTTCCGGGATCTATTCCAAGAATTATTTTTTCTTTCGTTTCTGTCATTACTGTCTAAGTGAAGTAATCTGTTCCTTTAGCGGGATTAAAAGTATAGTTTTACCTCGCCGTAAATGAAGTTTTCTTTTAACACTTTTAAGATAAACAGGAGGTGGATGTTCATTATTAAGAGCGCAACACTGCTTCTTCTATCCTATTCTATTTACAAACAGGTTTTTCAGAAAGAACAACTTCAAAAGACAATTGAATTGTTTAATGCGAATATCTCTTCTCATGCCGGCTTCTTACTGTTACTAACCTTCGTTCTCATGTTTATCAACTGGGGATTAGAAGCGCTGAAGTGGCAGAAGCTGATTAACAAAATTGACAAAGTAAGTTTTGCTGATTCTTACAAAGCAATTTTCTGCGGTGTGACTTACGGTGTTTTTACGCCAAACAGAATCGGCGAATATGCAGGTCGCTTATTTTACATCCGTAACACCAACATCTGGCGGGCAATTGTTGTAACACTTATCGGCAGTCTCGGTCAGATTCTTGCCACATTCCTGATGGGGACTATTGCGCTGGTTCTTTTTATGCTGAAATTTCCATTACTCCATAATAATCCCTTCTTCCTGAAATACCTGTTATTAGTATTGCCGGTGTTGTTGCTTGTTCTTATTCTGTTACTCTATTTCAATATCAGTTTATTTGAAATAAGGTTGGAAAAAATTCCGATACTAAGGAAATGGACTTCTTACCTGAGAGTAATCCGGCATTATTCCTTTGATGAATTGCTGATTATACTGAGTCTGTCACTTTTTCGTTATATCACTTTCACAGTTCAATACCTGCTGTTGCTTTATTTGTTCGGAGTTCAGATTTCATTGTTAAACGGGTTCATTTTGATTGCTTTAATTTTTTTAGTGCAAACCATTGTTCCTTCCATTGCTATTGCTGAATTAGGCATTCGTGGAAATGTGGCATTGTTTTTTCTTAACTATGTTTCACAGAACAATCTGGGAATTCTTTCCGCCACTTTCAGTGTTTGGTTATTGAACCTGATTGTTCCATCGGTTATCGGATTAATTCTGATTCTGATGAAAGAACAAAAAACAACTTAAAATGAAAAAACTCACTCTGCTGATTTCACTTTTTGCTGTTACAGTTGCTGCGTTTGCACAGCCAAAAACAAATGAATGTATTGTAACCAACAATTCATTTCAGCCGGGAGAAAAACTAACTTACAAAATTGCTTTTAAGTGGGGACCCGTTTGGTTAAGCGCCGGTGAAGCAAGTTTTACTTTAGAAGAATCGAAATACAACAATAAAACCTGCTATCACGCCATCGGTTATGGTGAAACTTACAAATCCTACGACTGGTTTTTCAAAGTGCGTGACAAATACGAAAGTTATATTGACCCTGTAACACTTCAGCCGCAGAAGTTTGTCCGTGATGTATATGAAGGCGGCTACACGATTTACAATAATGTTACTTTCAAACACAGTGAAGGCAAAGCCACTTCTACCAATGGGACTTATGATGTGCCGAATTGCATTCAGGATGTACTATCAGCAATCTATTATGCCCGCTGCATTGACTTCTCAAAATATAAAGTCAATGACATTATTCCTGTTACAATCTTTCTTGATGACTCCATTTATCCGCTTTACATCCGCTATCTCGGTAAAGAAACGCTAAAAGCAAAATCAGGAACTTACCGTTGCATACTTTTCAAACCCTTGTTAATTAAAGGAACCATTTTTAAAGGCGGCGAGCAAATGACTGTGTATGTAACAGATGACAAAAACAAAGTTCCGGTTCGTGTATCCTCACCTATTCTTATCGGAGAAATATTAGCCGAGTTATCGGACACGAAAGGATTAAAAAATGCGGACACCGCAAAACTGAAGTAGCTGTATCAGGAATAAAACCTAAGGTATATTTTCAATCTGCCTGCATTTCTCCATCACCCTTTTAAACTCGTTAACAGGGTCCGGATTTGTCCATATACTGCCGAGTAAAGCGAATCCCTTAAATCCATAATCTATTACTTTCTCCAAAACAACAAACTTAACACCGACCAATTCCACCACTTCGTATTTCGTTTTCTTCAGTGCATCGCGAAGTGTTGCTTCACTAAAAGTATTTTTATATCCCACTTTAGAAATACTGTCAAAAATGGGACTGAGAAAAACATAATCAAACTCAGGATTATAGCGCATGATGCTGTTAATTAAATGCAAAGAGGTTGATACTTCTATATCTGGTCTTTTATAGCGAAGGTATTTAAGCGTAAACCATGTCTGTAAAAATCTTTTCTTACGATGCCTGTCTGTTAAATGTATTCCTTTCAGATGAAATGGAAGCGCCAATTCGTGATGTGTATGTATTACAACTCTGTTCCTGTATTGAGGATTTATTTTCTCTAAATAACCGCGCAGTTTCGGTGTGGAATATTTAGGTTTTCTGACATGAAAAAATTCAAGCCCCGCTTCAAACATCTGATGAAGCATTTCATGTTCTCCTTCCAGTTCACTTGTGTCGGATATAACTACAACCTTCATATTGTATTCTATTTGTCAATAATAGTATTTTGTTTTGTAACTGTATTGATAATTTCTATACCATCAGATTTTTTATCGCTGCTTTATTCGTCCTGCTCTGCTTAATGTTTCAGCTAACTGCTCTGCTTTGTTTGTTCCTATGAGTAATTTCTTGTCGTCATTGAAAACAAGCTGAAGTCCTTTATTGCCTGACACATTATAAGCTATTCCTTTTCCAAAAAGACCAATTCTTAATCCCCATCCGCCATATTCTCTCAAAGCTGAATATTGCCGGATGTAACACTTGGTTATTGAGTCCCATGCGTAATACCTGAATTTAAGATGGAACGGAAAAAAGCGAACATAAATTCCATCCTCTTTAATTAGCGTATCAAGGTGAGTGTTAATAAATAAAAAGGTTACCAGTAAGGTGGTTACAAGAGTGATGATAAGCCCTGTGTCGCTCATCGGTTTGTTGCCAAACGGTTGTCCTTCTATAATTTGCTTATAAACACCGAAGAAGCAAAACAGATTAATACTCAGAATAATTAACCAAATCCACCATTGCTTAAACTTCTGGCTTTCGGAAAACAGTATTTGGTTATTCATGTCCTGTTGTTATCATTTTCTTTTTTTCTATTTGCTGTAATCTTCACCTTTTCGCCGTTCTCTGATTTAGGTGTTACAGTATCGCTTGTTTCAATTTCACGAATTGCTATATTGATGTCGTGAATTTTCCCTTTTACAAAAACCTTTTTCGATTTAGGAAATGACTGCGTACTGATAGTTTCAGCGTTAGGAAGAGATGAACTATTTTTCATTAAGAAGTTTATTGGGGTTGGCTATAAGCATAAGCTATACATGCTTTAAACAATAGTTGCCTGAATTTGTTTTCCAAAAGAAATTGCTAAATCAACTTCAATCTGAATCGCTTTAAACTGTAAAGCGATTAACCTCTTTTTCTTTGCATACATTACATGATACAGATTGTCAAGTAGGCTATACTTACTCAAACATCATAAAGTCGCTTCAAATATACTGACAAATACTAATGGTGTTGTTGCATGAATCAAAAATAGGGGAATAAGTTTTATTACCGTTTGA
>CAYRJA010000119.1:0-8712 GCA_964424455.1 uncultured Bifidobacteriaceae bacterium | reverse complement strand
TGGCTCTTGATAAGAAATATAAAATGAGTGTCAATAGAAAACGACTACGAGCGTCACGAAATGACGAGTTCAGACAATATCTCCTTAGAGTTTAGACCCGAAAGCCTTGACTACCGCTGTTGTTCAGAGCGAAGTGAAGAATCGGCTCACTCTATGTTGTCCCCGAGCACAGCGAGGGATCTCATCATTAAATGTATAGATGCTTCCTTCGTCTGTATGACACAATGAATGAGCGGATTCCTCCTTCGTCGGAATGACAAACATCGGATGAGCCATAGAATATTTTACAATCGCGAATCATCAGCCATTCATATTATGCGCCATCAATCCTTTTCTGGTAGCCACATAAGAAGCAGACTCTATTTTTGCTTCATCATAATAATCCATCTTCTCAAAATCATGAAGAGATTCATTGTATATGTGTTGCTGAATAAAGTCTTGCTGTAACAGATGAAGTATCGCCTTCTTTAACTCATTACCGTCTGCTCCGGTATTTGTCATTATCTGCCGGAATGAACTCAGAAAATAAAGTTCATCCATTATTTCAAATTCCAATTCGCTGAATGTGCTCATCGTGTGTGTCTTTCTTTCCAGTTGTATGAAGTAAAATTTCCTAACAATCCCACTACCACTACATAAATAATATGAAGTAATTGTGCAGGTAAAAATAATGTTAATAAGGTTTGGCGGCGAAAGAACCGTGTTACAGTCAGCAGAAAGAAAAATTCAGTACCCATTTTTACTACTAACTGAAAGAAAAACAACTGAAGAAAGCTGATGTCAAAAAAGGAGATAATCAGGTTACAGACAATCATCAGATTGAAAAGATAAGTCAAAGCCAGAATAACCGTGATTCTTTTGTCTGCATAAGAAGCGCTCTTAGAAGCCCATCGTATGCGCTGATGAAGAAAATTTTTCAGCGTTTGCTGCGGAAAAGTCTGTATAACCGCCTGACTGCTCTTTAGATACCAGACAGACTGAGGATATTTTTGATTGACCTTCTGCATAAGAAACACATCATCGCCGGATGAGAGGTTGCTTATATCTTTAAAGCCATTTACCTCTTTAAAAACTTTTTTTGTATAGGCAAGGTTTGCTCCGTTGCACATCACCGGAAAATGAAAAGACAAAGCGCCGCCGGTAATTCCCATCAGTCCGAGAAAATCAAGCGTTTGAATTTTTTCAAAGAAAGTGCTGTCATCTGTAAATGTTACAGGGCAGACAATAAAACGAGCGCCGCTTGATTCGTAAAACGAAACAATTGCAGAAAGCCATTGACTGTTCATGCGGCAGTCTGCATCCGTTGTTACAATCAATTCTCCGGTTGCATTCTCTACACCGCACTCGATACAAAGTTTTTTGTATGCAACAGTTTCTTTCTGGTTGGAATCCTTTGAGCTACTGTTTTCCTGAGTAGATAAGAAGTCTTTCAGTTGAAGCAGTTTGATATGAGGAGAGGAAACCCCTTTTACAATCTCAGCAGTTTTATCCGTTGAGAAATCATCAATCACTATCACTTCAAACAAATCAGCCGGATAATGCTGTAACAGTATATCATGGAGGCAATTGCCGATGTTGCTTTCCTCATTTCTTGCGGCAATAATTACAGAAACCTTAGTGTTTTTCTTTGTCTGCTCCGGTTTCCATTCTTTTAAATTCAGCCAACCCAGATGATAGAACAACATCATGCCGCCGTAAAAAGCAGTAAGTGTTACAATAATGAAAATGTAAATATTCATGATTCACTGAGGGCTTCTTCTATTGCATTGTTCAGGTAATCTTTCATCAGATTATGACCTTTGGGCAACACCTTCAATTTATACTGCTTCACTCCTTTAACAAATCTGTACCCTGATTCTGATTTAATGACGGCATCAAACTGACCATAGAACAAAAATAACTTTATATTGAATTGGTTGAGTACTTGTCTGACTTCATTTCTGTCTGTGTCAAAATCCTTTATAGTTATCCAGACATCATACACCTTTTGTCGCTTCTCATTTGTTTCCAACTGCATTCGCAGGAATTTTTGTATAGAAGAAGGAAGTAGTCTTAACGAGGTCAAAACATCTATCAGCAGAAAATATTTTTCAGGATGTAAAATCATTCTGTAAAACAACTTCCGTCCAAATTTGGGATAGACCGATAAATTGTACCAGACATTTTTTTTCAAACCATCAGGTGCAATCAGAAAAACCTCTTCCACTTTACCGGGAAATTGTGTTACAGCAGTAACCACCATTTTCCCTCCCATACTATAACCCATCAGTGAAAATCTGGAATAACCGAACTGCTGTAGCAGAAGTGTCAGAATATTTTTTAAATCACTTTTCAGGAAAAATCTTCCTGCCTGCCATTGTGTTCCTCCATGAAGCGGCAAGTCAATGGATATTACTTTATATCTTTTCTTTAATGAGGGTTCAAGCACTGAAAATAATTCTGCTGTTTCATTAAATCCGTGAAAGCAAAACAGCAACTTTTCTCCCTCACCGAAAACAAGATAATGTATCCGGCTTCCTTCATAATCTATAAACCTGCTATCCATATTTTGTAACAATGTTAATTCAAACTTCTCTTTCGGTTAAGAAAGAGATACGATATTTCAACACGGCAAGCTAAAGAAGGGTGCAGTGTTACATCAAATTTTCAGAAGTGCAAAACTAACATAGAACACATCTTCATACCGGACATTAATATTTTTCAAATCTGCTACCTTCACCCAAAATTTTACTTATGAGTTTTAATACTTTGCTGCTTAATATAAAAGAAGGTGTTGCAACTGTTACACTAAACCGCCCTGATGTTTACAATGCATTTAATGATGAACTGAGCTATGAGTTGCAGGATGCGCTGAAAGAGGTAAATAAAAATAAAGAAGCAAGAGTACTTGTAATTACGGGAGCAGGAAAAGCATTTTGCTCCGGTCAGGATTTGAAAGCGGCGGCAGCCGGTGGTGTCCGCAGTTTTAAAGATTCATTAGATAAAAGATACAACCCGATTATCCGGGCGGTAAGAAATATGCCTAAGCCGGTTATTGCGCGGCTCAATGGCGTAGCGGCAGGAGCGGGATGTTCGCTGGCTCTTGCCTGTGATTTAATTATCGCTTCTGAAAATGCTTCATTGATAGAAGTGTTTATAAATGTTGGATTGGTATTGGATTCAGGATCTACTTATTTTCTTCCACGGATAGTTGGCTCTACAAAAGCTTTTGAACTGGCAACTATGGGAACAAAAGTTACTGCTGCGGAAGCGTTACAGTTAGGAATGGTAAACCGTGTGGTGAAACCGGAGGAGTTAGATGCTGAAGTAAAAAAAATCACTGATTACTATGCTACTGCTCCCACTAAAGCTATCGGTTTGATGAAGAAGATGCTGAACAAATCTTTCCATAGTGATTTGGAGGATATTTTGGAATACGAATCCTATTGCCAGGAAATTGCAGGCAGTTCCAAAGACAACAAGGAAGGTGTTACAGCTTTCATTGAAAAGCGAAAGCCGGTGTTTAAAGGAGAATAAGAACTACTTATTCGGTGCGGACATTTGCATCTGATCCAATTCCTCCATCAGTTTTTTCGAATCCGGTGTCGGGAAATCCCGGTGACAGGTATAACATATCACTGTATGAATGGTATCGGGGCGGGTAGAATGATCCGGATTAAAAAACATCTCATTGATTTGAGCCGTCATCTTCATCATGGAACGGGTAGTTTCTTTCTGAGGTTTTACATCGCTTGCAAAATCCAATCCTTTCTTAGTTGAATCTTCCCATCGTGCATGGCAGAAAGAGCATTTCACACCCAAAGAGGTTTTAAAAACATCCATAATTGAATCCAGTTCAACTTTGCTGATGTCCTGAGGTAGAACTTGTAAATTTTTGTACTTGGGTGGTTGTTGCTGGGCTTTATAAGTAAATGCTATTAGCGAAATAAATGCGATAAGTAAAAATGAAAGGATAAGATTCTTCTTCATAGAAATAAGAGTTTATGCAAATGTATCACATTCGCTTAATAATCTAAGAGTGTTGAGAGGTGCTTGAAAACTCTTGTCATTGTGAAAATTTAAGTTCTGAGTATGGATAGTTGTTATTTTTGAAGCGAAGAAAAAAACATGATTTCACTAAAAGATAAAGTAGTAATTGTAACCGGCGGTTCTTCAGGAATCGGAAAAGCGTGTGCCATAGCATTTGCAAAGCGCGGAAGCAAAGTGGTTATCACAGGACGCAATGGCGCTAATCTTTATAGTGCAGCAGAAGAAATCAGAAAAATGACCGGAGTAGAAGTTTTGAGAGTGGAATCAGATGTAAGCTATCAGGCAGATTGCAAAAGAATCATTGATGAAACACTGGCAGAGTTTGGAAGAATTGATATACTTATAAATAACGCAGGCATTTCTATGCGTGCACTTTTTAAGGACACAGATATTTCAGTAATAAAGCAGTTGATGGATATTAATTTCTGGGGAACGGTTTATTGTACAAAGTATGCACTCCCTGAAATCATGAAAGTGAAAGGGAGTATTGTTGGAGTTTCATCTATTGCAGGTTTTAAGGGGCTGCCGGGAAGAACCGGATATTCAGCCAGCAAATTTGCCATATATGGTTTTCTCGAATCATTAAGAATTGAAAATCTAAAAACCGGGCTGCATGTAATGGTGGCTTGTCCGGGTTATACCGCTTCCAATATTCGAAAAACCGCTTTGGATAAAGACGGAAAACAGCAAGGAGAATCTCCATTAGAGGAGAAAAAGCTGATGACAGCAGAAAAAGTTGCGGATGAAATTCTTAAAGGTATTTTAAAAAGGAAAAAAACACTGATTCTCTCTACACAAGGGAAAATGGTAGTATTTCTAAATAAATTTTTCCCACGGTTAATGGATAGATTGGTTTTTTCAAAAATTTCAAAAGAAACGGATTCCCCCTTTTAGCAAAAAATGTTGAGAAAGTACTACACTTTCAACATAGCTGTGTAGATATAATTAATTAGCATTTTTGTATTTGCTTAATTACATTTGACGAAAATTCTTAAAACTCAAAACAAATTCTATGAAAAAATCAATTTTACTGCTTGCTTTAGCTATGGGATTTTTTAGTAGCTACGCACAATTAACAACGAGAGAAAATGAAAGCTCTGTCGAAAAACTCGGCGGAAGGCCTCAAGCCGGTAACATGGCTTTCACTTTTGGGTTGCCTCTTAGCAGATCATCAAGTGATAACCCAATACTTCGTACTTCCGATACAGGTTCTGCTCATCTTTACAATTTTAACAATTTAAAAACAGGCGAGCTTTTAACCTTCAAGTATTACAAAACTGATGATGTTGCTTATCGTCTTGGTTTGAGAATTTATTCCAACAATGTTAAAACATCCGGTACAGGGTTAGATTCTTCTGCCGTTGTAGATGCAGGCGGCGTGTATAATGAAATGTATAGCGTATCAACTGCTAAAGATGCCGATATTGATCGTAAAATTGAATTAGTACCCGGTATTGAGAAACACTTCAGCCCCGCTAACTTCTTTGATGCATACTTAGGCGCTGACTTATATATTGGCGTCGGAACAAAAAAACAAGTAAGCGAAGTTGAATACAAAAACAATGATCACTTCAACATGACTTCCCGCACTCCTAATACTACTGTTGGTTTAGGTGGTGTTGCTGGATTTAATATTTTCGTTGCTCATCTTCCAATCTCATTGGGTTTGGAATGGGGATGGAATGCAAAATGGGAGTTCAACGGAAAAACAAAAGTTAAATATGACAACCAGGTTGGAACAGTTGCAACTTCTGGCGAGTATGTTACATTGGATAACGACCCCAATGGTGCACAGTATTACAGTAAAGCAAGCAAAAAATTCTTTAATGCAGATACCAATGCTGATGTAAGAATTGTAGCAAATATTTATTTTGGTAAATAAGAGGAAGTTTAAATAGTAATAACAAAACCAATTTCTATGAAAAAAATAATGAATTTAATAGTTGCACTGGGAGTGGTGGTTTTTGCTTCCTCCTGCACTATGATGAGTAAAACTGTTGCAACTTCCGGATTAAATACCCAGGTAAATCTCACAATGGACAATTTGGAATATGTTGGAGATGTTACAGGAAGCGCAACCCAATATTATGCATTAGGCATTCCGGTCGGAGGCAGAAAATACTACACGCCTTCTGTCGGAGGACTGAACCTTACCGGCGTAGTAAGTCGTGGGTATAACAATGCTCTTTACGATGCATTAATGCAAAAACCCGATGCAGATTTTGTTCTGCCTTTAGCCACTGAAGAAAAAACCAACAGAATGTTTTTAGGACGCAAGCAGATGATTACTGTACGCGCAAAAGCATTCAAGATTAAGTCGAAATAATCTTCACTTAATCAGTGGATAAATAATATTCGCCACAGGAATACAGCAAGCTTAACATAGTGTATTCTTGTGGCGATTATTTTATTATGAGATACATGCACAAGATTCTTTTCCTTTCAGTTATTCTCACAGGCATCTGTTTCTCTTCCTGTAAAAAAGATAAATCCACCGCTACGCCCGTAGTGTTCCTTACACCGGATGATTTATATATAAAAGGGAAAGTGGGAGATGTGGTTTCAATTTCTGTTACAGTAAGGTGTGATGATAATATGAATCGTTTTTATATCACAAGCCATCCCGATAACGGATATCAGACTACCGTATTTGACACTTCATTTGCTTCAAAGAAGTTTACTTATCTTTTTCAATATAAAGTTCCTTCAACAGTTTCCGGCAAATCAGTAGTATTTTCATTCAATGCCATTGCTGAAAACGGAAATACAGGTACAGGCGTAAAGCGCCTGATTATTGAATCGGAAGCTTTATATCAGGAGTATTCAAATAACAGAATGTACGCAAATAATCCTTTGGTAGTCGCTACAGAAGATGCATTTGATTTACAACTAAGGCTGCCCAAACAATCGGCAGTTACGGATTCTTCTCTCAGAGACATTCAGGATAAATCAGGGAGTGATACAACTATATCAAGGGTTTGGTATTCACCTGCCGGAGGAAAATTTGTGCGGTACAATAGTTTCGATTATGCTAATGCCACCTTGTCCACTGTTATCAGTGCATTCAAATCAGGAATTCCTTTAGACATAATTGACAATGTCAAAGAAGATGATATTATCATTACCCAACTCGGAAGTGTAAAGACAGATATTTATGTTGTAATAAAAGTAGTAACAGTTCATGACGACATCGGAAAGAATAATGATTACTACAATTTCAATATCAAGAGCGCTCCTTAAAGGATATAATCTGACAGATAAGAATACCGATCAGTCAGTTTCCCATCCTTTGTAATTGTTGCCCTGTCAATAATATCGCTTTTCTGCTTTAGTAATTCTTCCATTACATATTCAATCAGCTTATTACCAAACTCAGTAGAAGCTTCGCGGGGCAATTCATTTGGCAGATTACTTACTGCCATCACATCAATCACCTGCGGCTGGTGAGGAATATCTTCTTTTTCTGTAACAGGATTATAACCAAAGATAGGGTCGTCAATGGAGGTGTCTCTGACGGTAGCCGGAACAGAACCGTTCACATCACAGGTAATGTCTGCAATCACTTTGATTTTAAAATCGCGTGAACGCATATCTTTTATTGTGAAGAAGGGCGGTGTGCGCGGATCCCAGAAAATAGCATTAATAAAAAGATCGGTTACTTTGGTAAATGGGAGGAAAGCAGAATCATAATTCTCCGGATGTTTATGAAAGTCATCGCGGACAAAAGATTTCCCGTTTTTCCTCTCATACAACTGAGCGGTATTCAGCACTACATAAACCGGCTCATCAAAATTCTTAGTGAGGTAGTTCTGAATACTCACCATCCGGATATTTAGTTTGTCGAGTAATTCATAAACTCCGCGTGCAGCCCGACCGGTGCCTGTTACAGCAATTTTTATAGGAGGTAGTTTTATATTTTTATACAGATCAAGCAGTTCTTTGTAATCAGCACACTTATTTGCCGGCTTTAAATCATACAGCTTGTAGCGCTTTCCATAAGTGAGAAATGCATTATGCGCGCCTACTATTCCCGCAAAATGACCGAAACCAAGAACTCGTTCGCCGTTTTCCCAAACTAAACATTCATAATCAATCAGAGTAATCTTCTTCCTGATAATTTCTTTCAGCATCTCACGATTATGTGGTTGCTTCTTAATCACATGAGAGAAGAACAGATATTTCTTCCCCTCAATCAGTTGCTTTTTCGGAACTTCTTTAATACCAATTAAAATATCGGCATCATTGACTTCTCCAGTTACTTTTATTCCTGCTTTTTGATATTCTGCATCTTTGTAACACCTGTCCGGAGAAGATTGAACCGTCATTCCCAGTTCGGGATAACTTTTGTGCAGCCATACACACTGTTCAGGGCTGAAAGCCACGCGGTTGTCCGGTGGTATCTTTCCTTCCCGGATGAGAGCAATCTTAATCTTTTTCATAAAGGCAAAAGGGCTATAGTGTAAGGTGTAGGATATAAGAACTTCTCAAACCCTTAACCGTTTTCTTCTTTGTCCGCAAATGTAGCAGAAAGAAAAGTATCGTGTGCGGGGTTAATCAGGATATAGTCTAATTGCAACGACTTTGAGCAAACTGTTACACAGCGCTGAACGGAAAAATAAGTTTGTAATATTGGGTGTATGAATAATTGCAGTATTCACCACAATCGGTAAAGAAATAATGAAT
>CAYRJA010000118.1:0-8735 GCA_964424455.1 uncultured Bifidobacteriaceae bacterium | reverse complement strand
TTTATACCCACTTAAAGTTTGACTATCAATTATTTTAGACCCGAAAGCCCTGCAGGATATCTCTGAAAACTTTTTTCAAAGTATGGCGAATGTTGGTAAATAAAATCCAGTTGTTCCTGTGTGCTTACACCTGAACTGTAATTGTTCTTTTTAAAGTCTTCAAACTTCTTTTTCAGAGTTGAGTCGTTCTGTAACAGTTGAAATGCCCGGTCTTCCCACACATAAGCTGAAAACCCTTCCTTTGTCGTAAGTATTCCATCAAAAAAATTCCATGCAAAAAATGAGTCTTCTCCCTGTGGCTCCAGTAATTCTATGATGTAACGGTTCTCCGGTTGGTTGGTGTAAATGATGTAATCTCCTTTATAATATTTCATCGGCTGTGTTTCTCTTTTTACCTCAATATCATAATGAATGTAGTGCGACTCATAAGGGTGTTTTGAAGTTTTATAATCCATAATACGATAAACTTCTACTGTTACAGTCGTATCTTTTTCCAGTTGTGACAATTTTACTCCGTTTAATTTCATCAATGAAATAATTTTTTCACAATACTGCGGAACGATATACGCTTTGGGTTTCTGAACAAAATCATAAGCTGTATAGAAGTTGTAAAACTTTACCGGCTTTTCGTAAGGCAGTTGCCTGTCATAATACAATCGCGGCTGACCGGAAACATCACTCGGTTTATACTTAGCCGTATATCCTTTAAAATTCAGATAAGTGAAATTTGTTTTATCCAATTTCCAGTTGAGCGGAAATTCGATTTGTTGTTCAATCTGTTTATTTGCCTGCTCATGAATTTCTCCGATTTTCTTGTAATCAATATTTGTTTTTTCAAGCAAGTGTAACAGAAATTGGTAAGTCGAAAGAGTACGCTGATCAAAGGGCTTCAGCATGTGTGTTTCCACCACAAAACCAATACAGTTAAACAACGCTGCATAGCCTGTAGAGTAACGGGGCGTTTCCATAAACTCAACAATTCCTGAATCGGGCGTATCTTCCAGATTAGTGATATAAGGACACATTTCATAGTTACTCTTCTTCATTTTTTCTTCCATAAACGGAACTAAGTCTTTCATTTCGTACTCTGCAAGCAAAGGATGCAGTTTGTTGTGCTGCGTAGCAATGTATGTCATGGTATATTGATAATCTGCTCCGTCTGTAACATGGGTGTCGGCTAAAATATCCGGCTTCCATTCAGTAAAAATTTTCTGAAAAATCTGTGACTCGCGTGAATCACTTTTAATAAAATCGCGGTTCAGATCTAAGTTCTGCACATTGGCTCTGAAACCATATTCTTCAGGACCATCCTGATTGGAACGGCTGCAGCAACTCCGGTTCAGTACTCCGCTGATATTATACATCGGAATAATCACCACCACTACATGATTCAGCAGTGAATCATACTGTGGTTTTGTAACAAGGTCGCGAGCCAGCATCATGCTTGCATCAATTCCATCCGGTTCTCCCGGATGAATGCCGTTATTAATAAACAGCACCCGCTTGTTTTGTTTGCGAATTTCTGTGGCTGAAAAAACTCTATTATTTGAGATAATACAGAGATGCAGCGGTTTACCGATACTTGTAGTTCCGTATTCCATCAGTTTTATCTTATCTGAAAATGTATCTAACTTTTTATAGTAACTGATACACTCTTCATAAGTGGTAGTTCTCTTACCGCTGCTTTTTTCGAATGGAGTTAGTAAATCTCCGGGTGTAACTATGGCATTAAAGAAGAGTGAAATGAACAGAAATAAATGTAACATCCTATTAGGTTTGCTGTGAAAGGTATTTAATGTTATTAGAAATTCTTTAAGACGAAACAGTAAATTTATCCTCTTAAAATTATTTTTCTCATACTATGGCTGACAAGAAACAACAATTCATAGAGCAGTTTACAAGTAGCTATACCTTCAAAGGCACTTCAATAAATATAGGCGCGCCGATATTAGATAGTGAAGTACTGACTAATCATTTTGTAAAAATTCCACTGAAGACATTAAATCGTCATGGGCTTATTTCCGGAGCAACCGGAACCGGAAAAACAATAACGCTTCAGATTATTGCTGAAGGGCTTTCAGCTAACAGCATTCCGATACTGATGATGGATATAAAAGGTGACCTGAGCGGCATTACAGCACAAGGAACTACTAACAATAAAATTCAGGAGCGCATAGCAAAAATTGGCATGGACTACACTCCACAGTCTTTTCCGGTTGAATTTCTATCGCTAAGCGAGCAGAACGGAGTCCGGCTGAGAGCTACTGTATCAGAATTCGGTCCGGTATTGTTTTCAAAGATGCTTGGGCTGAATGATACACAACAGGGAATTGTAAGTGTGATGTTCAAATATGCTGATGACAAAAAACTTCCGTTGCTTGATCTTAAAGATTTTAAAAAACTGTTACAGTATCTTTCCAATGAAGGCAAAAGGGAAGCAGAAGATATCTACGGGGCTATTTCTACTACCTCAACCGGCACTATACTTAGAAAAATAATTGAACTGGAACAACAAGGCGCTGATTTATTCTTTGGAGAAAAGAGTTTTGATACAGATGATCTGCTGCGTATTGATGAAACAGGGAAGGGAATGATTTCTATTGTTCGTCTGACAGATATTCAGAATAAACCTAAGTTATTTTCCACTTTCATGTTGTGCCTGCTGGCAGAAATTTATAATACTTTTCCCGAAGAAGGAGATTTGGATGCGCCAAAACTCATTGTATTCATTGATGAAGCACATTTGATTTTTAAAGAAGCTTCCAATGACCTGCTGGAGCAACTTGAAACTATTATAAAACTTATCCGGTCCAAAGGGGTCGGTATTATTTTCTGTACTCAAAATCCTGTGGACATTCCACAATCAGTTTTAAGCCAGTTAGGTTTAAAAGTACAGCACGCTTTACGAGCTTTCACCGCTCTTGACAGGAAGATAATCAAACAGATTTCAGAGAATTACCCATTAACAGATTTCTACAAAGTGGATGATTTGCTCACCTCGCTCGGAATTGGCGAAGCAGCGATTACAGCACTAAATGAAAAAGGAAATCCCACCATGCTCTGTGCAACACTTCTGAAACCGCCTGCTTCAAGAATGGGAATTCTGAAAGATGAAGAACTAAACTTAATCAATTCAAAGTCGCCTTTGGTTGCTAAATACAGTACCGTAGTTGACAGGGAAAGCGCTTATGAGATGTTGAGAAGTAAGATTGATGAAGTAAACAATACTGTTACAGCAAATACAGAAACCACTATTCCGAAAAATCAGAAACAGGAAAAGGACACTTTTGAAAAAATTTTAAAAAGTCCAGTTGCAAGAAGTATCGGAGTAGCTATTGCAGGGACTCTGACCCGAAGTTTACTGGGTTCTATGGGATTGAGAACAAGAGGTTCTTCCACCCGAAAGAAAAGAAGCAGTTGGTTCTGATTACTTCAGTTTAGAATTTTGCTGATGACGAAGTGAATCACGGGAAGTTTTCTTCTCAAAGTTCTTTTTCAACGCTTCCGTTAAATCTACTCCCGTTTGATTGGCGATACATACCAGTATCCATAACACATCTGCTAATTCATCACTCAGTTCTTTTCCTTCATCCGATGCTTTAAAAGACTGTTCACCATACTTGCGCGCCATAATACGTGCAACTTCTCCAACTTCTTCAGTAAGAATTGCCATATTAGTGAGTTCATTAAAATAACGAACTCCTGTTGTTTTTATCCAGTCGTCCACCTGTTGTTGTACTTCCTGTATAGTCATGCGAAAAATTTGTTTGGCTAAGTTGGTTAAATGCGGATAAAAAATAAAACCCTCTCCGGTTTTCGGAGAGGGTTTGTTATAGTAAGATTTCATTTATTTGTTTTACGGAACAAGGGGTATTGACTGTTCACTATCCGGTGTGCCTCCTCTCCATTTCTTTACTCTCATTTTCATTTTCTCTGCAAGTAAATACATTACAGGTACTAACACCAATGTAAGGAAAGTGGCAAAGCTCAATCCGAAAATAATTGTCCATGAAAGTGGTCCCCAAAATGCTGCGCTGTCACCGCCAAACCACAGATGAGGATTCAGTTCGGTAAACATGGTTACAAAATCTATATTCACTCCTATAGCCAGCGGTACCAATCCAAGCATGGTCGCTGTTGCGGTGAGAATAACCGGAGTCATTCTGATTTTACCGGCTTCAATAATAGCTTCTTTGAGTTCTACCCCCTGAGAACGCAGCAAGTCAGTGAATTCAATCAGCAGAATTCCGTTTCTCACCACTATTCCTGCAAGTGCAACAATTCCAACACCGGTCATTACGATAGACATATCCATCTTTGTAATGGCAAAACAAATTAACACCCCAATGATGCTGAATATAATTTCAGATAGAATAATTATGGGTTTACCGACAGAATTAAACTGTGTTACCAGAATGACAAAAATTAATCCTAAAGAAATGAGCAACGCATTGCCGAGAAATGTTCCTGTTTCTTTCTGCTCTTCCTGTTCGCCGGTAAGGTTAACCGTAATATCACTTGGCATCTCATAGCTCGTCACTGCTGCTTTTACCTGCGCCACCACATCATTCGGATTGAATCCACCCAGCACATTAGAATAAACGGTAACAAGTCTCTTTTGATTTTTGCGGGATATGCCGCCATAAGTATAGTCATAACGAATAGAAGCAACAGCGCTTAATGGTACAGATCGGATAGCGCCTCCCATATTCATATCCCGATAAGTTATTTGCATATTCATCAGCGTATTAATATTGTTGCGCTGATCTGCCTGCAGACGAAGTTGTATAGGATATTCATCATTGGTTTCCCTGTACTTTGAGACTTCTTTCCCAAAGAGCGCTGTACGCAATGTCATTCCGATTTGTCCGGTAGAGATTCCTTCCCTGTTAGCACGCTCACGGTCAATATCAACTATAATTTCCGGTTTACTTAAAACCAAATCCGATTTCAGTTCTTCTACACCGGGAATCTGAATAGAATCCAGATAATGAATTAAACCCTGCGAAGTTGAAATCAGTTTGTCAAAATCATCTCCTGCAATTTCAATGTTAATTGGTTTCCCCACCGGAGGTCCGTTCGCTTCTTTATCCACCGTAATGGAAACACCCGGAATACCTTTTACTACTTTACGGATGCTGTCGAGATACATTTGGGTAGAGACTCCGTTGCGATCTTTGAACTCAACAAATGCCACAGTTACCTTTGCTTTATTAGATGCCGTACTTCTATCCCCGCTTTGCGGATCTGTGGCACCCACTGCTACATTTGAAATAACAGATTTAACTACCGGATTTCTCTTTCCTTTCTCCTCGCCCAAAACCTTGTAGATTCTGTTTTCTACAATTTTTGTAACTGAATCTGTAACAGATTGATGTGTGCCCGCCGGCATTGTTATATATGCATAAACAAAATGCGGGTTATCCTCAGGGAAGAAAACAACTTTGGGAGAGCGGATACCAATCAAAACAAAAGAAAAGATAAACAAGACTACAGTTCCTCCAAGAAAAGCATACGGTCTTTTTCCTTCTAAAGCATAAGTAACTACCCTGCTGTAAAAATTCTGAAATCTGGGCCAGACATTATTTTGAAATCCTTGTGTTACTCTTTCTAATATAAACCTGTCAAACAGCATCAGCAGCCACAGTGTTACAACAAAATTTCCCATGCCAAATGAGCCACTGATATAAAAGATAGCTGCAATGGCTAAAAAGACAACTGTAGAAATTTTCAATCCTCTTTTTCGTTTTGCTATTACCTGTGGATTATTTTTATCGCGATGCGGTTTCATAAAATCAACTGCAAAAACCGGATTAATTATATAAGCAACCACTAACGATGCCAATAATGTTACAATAAGTGTTACAGGGAGGTAAAACATAAATTTACCAATAATACCTTTCCAGAAAGCAAGGGGAATGAATGGGGCAAGCGTGGTCAGTGTACCGGATAAAACAGGCATGAAAATTTCTCCGGCTGCTGTTTTCGCTGCCTTCACAATGGATACTCGCCCGTTATCAAATATGCGGTGCGTGTTTTCTATCACTACAATAGCATCATCCACTACTATTCCAAGAGCCAGAAGGAATGAGAAAAGTACTATCATATTTAAGGAGAATCCGAAAGTGGGAATCACCAAAAAAGCAAGCATCATGGAAAGCGGCACAGAAAGAGCAACAAAAAGAGCATTGGTAACTCCCATAAAAAACATCAGTACGATTGTAACCAATATAAAACCGATAATAATGGTGTTAATCAAATCGTGAAGGATGTCGCGTGTGAGTGTACTCTGGTCTCCGGTTAGCGTAATGTTCAACCTGGAGGGGAAAACATTTTCTTGCATATCATTGACAACATCCCGCACTTTATCAGAGGCATCAATCAGATTTTCGCCACTGCGCTTTATAATATTAAGAGTGATAACATTTTCATGGTCTAACCGTGCGTAACTTTCTTTTTCGGCAAATCCATCTTTTACTTCAGCAATATCTTTCAAATAGACTATCGCACCAGACATGGAAGAAATTGCCATGTTTTTAATCTGATCAACATCTTTGAAATCTCCCTTAACGCTCATGGAACGGTTCATGCCGCCCATGGTAAGATTCCCGCTGGAAATAGTTAGATTCTCATAAGCAAGTGCCCTGTCAATGTCATCAAGTGTTACAGTTGCCATCTGCATCTTGTACATATCCACATTCACCTGAATTTCACGATCAAGCGCCCCTACGATATCTACGCGTGTAATTTCCTTCAGCCCCTCAATCCGGTCTTTCAGCTCATCTGCGTATTTCTTCAGCTTGTTCAAATCATAATCACCGGACAGGTTTACATCAAGAATAGGTATCTCTGAGAAATCTATCTCCTGAACTGATGGCAACTCTTTTAAATCCGTAGGAAGGTCGGGTCGGGCTTTATCCACTTCATCCTTTACCTTCTGTTTGGCATCCGCTACATTCACATCTGTATTGAATTCGATAATAATATTGGAGAAATCCTGAATGGAATTACTTGTCATTTTTTTAATTCCACTTATAGATTTGAGGCGTTTCTCTAATTTCTTTGTTACCAGATTCTCCATGTCTGCGGGAGAAGTACCCGGATAAATGGTACTGACATAAATCGTCGGGATAACAATGTCAGGAAATTGTTCTTTTGGAATATTAATGTAAGAGATTAATCCTGCGATTGTAATGATTATCGTCATTACATAAATACTCGTTTTGTTATCAATTGCCCAACTGCTGGGTTTAAATTCTTTGGTTGTGTCTTTCATAAATTAATATAGGGTTAGCCGGTTCTTGTAGCAGGATATATGTAATTACAGTTTTAACAGTTCTCCATCTTCCACATCCTGATATCCGGTTGTAATAATCCGATCACCAACTTTTAAACCATCTGTGATTTCAACCATTCCATTGTAATCTCGCCCCAGCTTTATTATTTGTTTGCGGGCAATGGTTTTGTTACCATCTGTTACAGCAATAAAAACATAGTTACCGTTTTCAGAGTTTTGCACCGTATTAACTGATTCCACAATAGCTTCATCTGTTTTGTAATCAACAATTTTTAAAACAGCAATCATGTTGGGGTGATAATCAGGACTGCTCTGTAAATTGACTAATACACCAAAAGTGCGGTTCATGGCGCTGATGGATTTCCCTGCAAAAGAAATTTTAGAATGAATTTCTTTATTAATGTCGGGGAAATACAAAATCACATCATCTCCATCTTTTATTTTTGATGCATACGATTCGCTCACATCCGCTTTCACTCTCAATGAGTTCAGATTGACTACTCTGAAAGCTGGAACACCCGGCGCAGAAGCCTGTCCGATTTTCACTTCCACTTCATCAACTGTTCCGTTAATCGGCGATTTCACTTTATACATATCCAACTGTTCATTCAATGTTTTTAAACGGTCCTCCATTGATTCTTTATTTGCTTTTGCAGAGAGAAATTGAATCTCAGAACCAATCTTTTGATCCCAAAGGTTTTTCTGCTTATTGTATAAGTCCGTTGCGAGTGCCAGTGCGGTCTTCAATTCCGACATACTCTGGCGGAGAACCGCATCATCCAGTTCTGCCAATACCTGACCTGCTTTTACCACATCGCCTTCCCGTGCATAGATTGCTTTTATGATGCCCATAGCTTGCGGGCTTACTGTTACGTTCTGTTCAGCATCTACACGTCCCTGTATTTCCAGATAGCTGCGGAAAGGCTGCAAAGCAACAGGCGTCACCCGTACATCCACCATCTTGTGTTGTTTTTGAGATGTGTCCAGCTTTGCCACTTCGTCTTCGAGTGTTTTTATTTTGTCCGCAAGAGTTGCCATTTCTTTTTTTGCTTTATCTAATTCCGACTTCTTCTTGTCAAGCGACGATTGCGGCTGGCAGGCAAAAAGAAGTGTTACAATTCCCATCAGGATAATTCTTTTGTTCATAGAAAATAGTTTGTGCATTTGGAAGAGTATATTTTTTAAACTGATTATTTTATTTGTCCGGTTGCTTTCTCAAAATCTACTTTAGCTACAAGCACTTCATACAAGGCATTCAGGTAATTGGTTTGTGCTTCCTTCAACTCTGTCTGTGCTGTTACAAGCTCGAGGTTGGAGCCAACTCCAGTGTCATATTTTATTCGTGATGTATTGTACACCTGTAACGCTAACTCCATGTTGTCTTTTTGGTTTTTTAACGAAGCCGCTGAATTCTCCAGTTGTGTTTTTGCTGAGGCAT
>CAYRJA010000117.1:0-8747 GCA_964424455.1 uncultured Bifidobacteriaceae bacterium | reverse complement strand
GCTCACATTTGTTTCCGAAGGAGCGCCATACGCATTCAGTAAGTTGATTTGAACAGAAGTGTTGTTCAGTGCCTGAGATATTACAGAACCCATTACATGAGTAAACTGATATGAATCAGTAACATCATAGAAAGCCCCAAGGCAATCGAAGTAATGCTTTGAACTGTCTTCGATGCCAAGTCCTACTATAAATGGCTTTAATGATACTCTTCTGGATTCAAATTCTTTTGCCACATTGCAGGGATTTCCGTTACAGGTTTCAATTCCATCGGTGATAAGAATAATAGAATTAGTAGAAAGAGAATCTTTTGGAAAATCATTTAGCGCTTGTAGTAGTGAGTAGGCAATAGGAGTTTGTCCTTTCGGATAAATTTTTCCCAGTACATCTTTCAGTTTTGTATAATTCTTTTTTGCAAAAGGTATTTCAAGTTTTGAGTCGGTACAATTCATCTGTCCTCTCGGATACTGATGACCGAACACACGCAAGCCAAATTCAACTTTCGGATTTGCTTTCTCAATACTATCCACTACATGCAGCAATAATCGTTTTGCTATTTCAAATTTTGTTTCGTTGTTCCATTTTCCGTTCATGCTGCCAGACCCGTCAAGCAGAATAAGAATACGGCTGCCTCTGGGGGAGTAGCTGTTCTGCGAAAAAATATTTTTAACAGGGAAAAAAGTAAAGAAGAGAAAAGATAAGAGTATTAACTTCTTATTTACCGAAAAACCGGCAGATGAAAAACTGTAACATTTAAAAAGAAAATACTTCAAACTTTTATTTATCGCTTTAGGAATTTCACTCTCAGTAATCTCCAAGTGTTTCAGGAAGCTGCTTCAAAGCATTTGCCAATTGTTCATCATTAGGAGCAATACCGTGCCATTCGTGACCTGTCATCATAAAATCCACGCCATAACCCATAATGGTATTCATCAGGATGGCAATCGGCTTTCCTTTTCCCACTAATGATTTGGCTTCGCTCATAACGCTTAGAATTTCTTCTATATTGTTTCCGTTCATGCGCAGCACTTTCCATCCGAATGATTTGAATTTCAGAGGAAGATTACCCAAATCCATTACGCGGCTGGTAGGTCCGTCAATTTGCTGACCGTTCCAGTCAATGGTGGCAATGAGGTTGTCTAACTTGTAATGGGCAGCCGCCATTATTGCTTCCCAGTTTTGACCTTCTTCCAATTCGCCGTCACCATGCAGCGAATACACAAAGCGCTTATCACCATTCATTCGTTTAGCCAATGCAGCGCCAACAGCCACCGACAATCCCTGACCAAGCGAACCCGAAGCCACTCGTATTCCCGGTAAATTGTCATGAGTAGTCGGGTGACCTTGCAGGCGGGAGTTTAACCTTCTGAAAGTGGCAAGTTCAGCAACAGGAAAATAACCGCTGCGTGCCAGCACACTATACCACGCAGGACTGATATGTCCGTTTGACAGAAAGAAAATATCTTCATTTACACCATCCATTGAAAACTTAGGATTGTGCTCCATAATAGAGAAGTATAATGCAGTAATAAAATCGGCACAACCCAGTGAGCCGCCCGGATGACCGGATTGGCAGCCATGAACCATCCGTACGATGTCGCGCCGCACCTGAGTAGCTGTTCTTTTTAATTCATCTATTGAAGTCATTATTGTTTTTTTACAGAGGGCAAAGTTATTGGTTGAGGAATAAATGAAGTCAACAGCAAAAATAATTTTAATTAGACAGGAATATTTACTGCCGGAAGTTAAATATCAACAAGCCGCGTATTCTGTTTCTTATAACTGAATAGCTTACAAAGTAAACTTTACAATTCACTCATCTCAAATATTAGTGCAGTGTTACAGTATGCAAAGTATTATACTTAAATTAAAACGCAGTAAATAATAAATCCAAATCCGTAAACTTTATCTTAAACTGTTGGCTCAGATGAAGGTTGGTGAGCGAACCTTTGTAGATGTAAACACCGTGTCTTGTATTGGCATTTACCTGTAACAGCCGTTCAAAGCTGCCGAGTTTTCCGGCTTCAAGCAGAGAAGGGGTAAGCACATTACTGATGGAAATACTTGCAGTTCGAGGCACCCGCGAAGGAATATTCGGTACACAGTAATGAATTACATCAAACTTTTTAAAGAACGGTTTATCGTGGTTGGTTACTTCCGAAGTTTCAAAACAACCGCCCTGGTCAATGCTTACATCAATGATTACAGAACCGGCTTTCATATTCTGTACCATATCTTCTGTTACAATTACAGGAGTCCTCCCTGATTTGCTGTGAATAGCGCCTATGGCTACATCTGCATGTTGCAAAGCTTTTGCAAGAACATCCACAATCAGAATGGAGGAGTAAACTCTCATTCCGATATTATTCTGCAATCGTTTTAGTTTGTAGATAGAGTTGTCAAAGATTTTGACTTCTGCCCCTAAACCCATTGCAGTGCGGGCTGCATATTCGCCAACGGTGCCTGCGCCAAGTATTACTACGGTAGCCGGAGGAATACCTGTAATTCCACCGAGCAGAATTCCTTTTCCATGAGTCAGATTACTGAGATATTCAGCAGCTACAAGAACGGAAGTGTTCCCTGCAATTTCACTCATGGAACGGACAATCGGAAAAGTATCGGAGCTGTCTTTAATATATTCAAAAGCGAGCGCCGTAATTTTTTTTGTCATTAACTGATGAATGACATCCGCATTCAATGTGGGAAGATGCAACGGAGAAATAATGGTTTGTCCATGATGCATCATTTTTATTTCATCAAGAGAAGGAGGGGAAGATTTCAATAAAATATCTGCTTTGAAAACTTCCTCTGCGCTATCGGCAATTTCAGCGCCTGCTTCAGAGTAATCCGTATCGAAAAGATGAGAGCCGTCGCCTGCTTTTGTTTCCACCACCACACGATGACCATTATCAACTAAAATGGAAACAGACTGAGGAGTAAGTGAGATTCTGTTTTCCTGAAACTGATGCTCTTTCGGAATACCGATATACAGCTTGTTGCCTTTGCGTGACAACTCCATAACTGCTTCTTTGGGCACTGGGGCAAACCGTGAAAGTTCCTGTGCTACTTTTATTTTTTTCTCTTCTGCCATTAGGTTAGAATTTTAATTTCTCTTTCGTTTTCTTTCAGTAATTCAATAAACACTTTAACAGTCTGTTCGGGTAAAATCCTTTCTGCCAGTTCTGCCCATTCTATAAAGCAGTAATCGCCGCTATCGAGATATTCTGTAACACCTATAGCCAGCAGTTCTTCAATATTTCTCAGGCGGTAAAGGTCGAAATGCAGGATACGGACAGGATGTTGCGGAGCAGGTAAATTTTCTCCGTGATATTCATTGACAAGCGCAAAAGTGGGGCTTACCACTTTCGCTTTTGCTCCCAGCGCTTTACAGATTCGCTGAATAAAAGTTGTTTTACCGGTCCCCATTTCACCGTAAAATGCAAACACTTTTTTGTTTTTACAATAGTTGAGTAATTCCGTTGCCGCTTTATCCCAGTCGCTCAGTGTTTTCACGGAAATAATTTTTTCCATTGCGCTGCAAGATAATCTATTCGGTTCTTTAAGTAGGTAAAATTACTGACATATATATTAGTATCTCCGGCTTCCGTATCCGATACCGGTCTTATAGCAACTATTTTCACCTAAATAATTTTTACCTTTGTTTTTATGCAATCGGCTCAGCAAATTATTAACTCACTAAAATCTTATTTCGTTACACATCCTGTATCGAGAACGTTTCTATTCGGTTCTATCACGAATGAAAAGATTAATGATCAAAGTGATATTGACATTATTGTGGAGTTTGAGAATCCTAAATCCGTAGGAATGAAATATGTGCAGATGTATCTTGATCTGAAAAAAATTACCCGAAGAGAGATTGATTTGGTAACAGAAGATGCCATTTCAAAATATGTGATTGATAAAGTGCAACAGCAAAAGATGTTGATATACGAAAGAAAAGCCGGAAGATTTTGAAAGAGTCAATTACTGTTTTTGAATTAGTTGAAAGGTTCATAAGATTAAAGAATGAAGACTTATCAAAGGTGTCTTTTGAGGATATGCTTAAAAGATGGGAAGATTCAATAGGCAGAGTTCCTTATTTATATTTTCCTATCAAAACAAGAGTTGACAACCATTTTTTTAGAGCGGTTAAATCCGAATGGCATTCCGTGATTCCACTGGAATGGATAGGTTATCCTCCTGAAAAATGTTGTTACAGGAATCGCTGCAATTGGGAAAAGCATCCTGTGCTTTATACCTCAATGCACCCTACCACTACATTGTACGAATGTAACGCAAGAGAGGGAGATAGCTTTTACATTTCATCTTGGAAGATTAATGATTCATCTAAGATCAAAATTCTTCCATGGTTATACAATTATAATGGAAGTATAAGTTGGATAAATACAAGTAAGGAGATATCCTTTGATAAACTTAAAGAATATTGTAACGAGAAGAATTTGGATTTTAATCTTGAACGATTACTCTTCATTCTTATAACTGATTCCTTTCTTGATTCTGGGCATTTTATTTCTTCTTTTATATCCCACTATATTCTTTTCGATAATAATAAGGATGGAATTAACACCATACTTTATCCTTCAATTCAGTATAAAAAAGACCAGATTAATGTTGCCTTTCATCATAAATTAGTTGATGAGCAAATTCTTGTTCCAGATAAAGTCGCTTTTGTAAAAGTAGTGGAAGTTAGAGATGGCAAAATTTCGTATGGTGTTACACACAAAATAGGAAGAACTGAAAATGGTAAGATTTATTTTTCTGATACTACCGAAGAAGAAATACAAAAAGAGTTTAAAGGACTTATATAATTACTCACTAATAATTTTAATTGAAGTAAGTCTCTGCAGCCCTTGTCGGGTCTCCTGACCAACAAGCAGTTTAACCAACAAACCAATTTATTCTCTAACATGAGTTAAAAACTTCCACTTCGTATCATCACCCGAAAAATAAAATGAAGCAGAACTAAAATTATATCCCTCCGGCAAGACACTTAGCTTCCATTTTTCAGCCACCGGATTTTCATGAATATATTTCAGCTTTTGCAGCATTACTTCATCACTGTAAACCTGAATCCCTAAAGAATTCCGTTCCCAAACTTGATATTGTCTGTCACCGGTTTTAACTTTATATTCAGAAAGTTTATGCGGCTCATCCTTTCTAAGTTCATTCAGCAATTGTCTTGCAGTCCATTTCAAAAAATCCCGCTGAATATCCGCAGGTTTATATTCGGGATGTATAGTCCAAAGCAAGTGGATATGATTGGGCATAATAACAAAAGCATAAACAGTCACTTTCTTTTGAGTTACTAAAGTTTCCAAGCTGTCAGTGATAATCTTTTTCCGTTCATCCGTTTGCATCAAATGCTTCCAGTTAAGAATGGTGGCAGTAAAAAAATATTTAATACCGGTTTCTTTCATATAGCGTAAATATAATTACTACCATTCATTTTAGCTGTCGGTCAGGAGACCGGACAGCGGCGGGGAATTTACTTCGGTGAGATGTGCCTAAGTCGGGGTTACACAAAGTGAACCGTGCAGCGCTCTTGTTGGTAGCACACCTGCCCTTGTCGGGTCTCCCGACCGACAAGCAGTTTAACCAACAAACCAATAGAAATATTTAATACCGGTTTCCTTCATGTAGAGTAAATATAACTACTACCATTCATTTTAGCTGTCGGTCAGGAGACCGGACAGCGGCGAGCTATTAATTTCTACAACCCTTAAATCTATTCGGGTTTTCCTTTCCACCGTAATAATATTCTGCACCTACCTCGTCCTTAAAAAACCTACTTTTATCCCATGAATTTTCCTTCACGATTAATTGAAAATGCGGTCAGTGAGTTTGACAAGTTGCCGGGCGGAGGACACACAGAGTTTCACCAGGTATTTATAATAGAAGCCGGGAATGAAAAATATTTTTACGGCGGCGATGTAGTACCGCAAGGCTCGCAACTGCAGCGGAAGTTTATAGCGAAATATGATTTCAACGGCAAGCGCTCTGAAGAACTGCACAGGGAATACGGACACCGCGCTGCAACCGAAAACTGGATTTGCCTTTTCTTTTATTCTACAGAAATGCCGATGGCGAGAGTGAAAGAAACTGACGGTAGATTTGAATTGATAAAAGTTCAGAGTAATTAGGTCTTGTAAATTGTTGTACTTTGGTGGGAAAATTATATTTATGAAAAGAAAAGTTTCTCAACTTTGTTTACTAGTTCTTTTTCTGCTAAGGCAAAACACTTTTGCTCAAACATGCAACGCCGGAATAATTAAAGCAGATAAGGATTCAATTTGTTTTATGGGAGGTCCTGCTCATTTGATTGATAATGGAAGCGTTGGGGTTATTCAATGGCAATCTTCAATAACGACTTCATCTTTTTCAAATATTATTGGGGCTAAAGATTCTTTTTTATACAATACACCTTTGAAGACCACATATTACAGAGTATATGTTACAAATGGAAGTTGTTCTGATACATCTAGTGCTTATAAAATAGTTGTAAACCCAGTTGCCGAAGTTAACTTCTCTCATACGATAAATTTTGGGACAAGGGTAACCTTTAGTGTAACAGGAAATTTAACTGGTATTATTTCTTATCAGTGGGATTTTGGTGATGGAAATTCTTTAGACACAAGTGCTTCATCTGTAAATAGAGTTTTTCATCCTGGAGGTTATCATGTTTGCCTTACCACCAGATACACATATAATTGCTCTTACATTGTATGTAATGATCTTACTATTTTACCAACAGGAACAGATGACATTGAAGTAAATCGAAACAGAATTCTTCTATCAAATCTTGTGTCAGATTATTTAGAAGTTACTGCCTCAAATGTATTCTCTTTGGGTATTAGGAACCTTTTAGGGCAAGAAATATTAGATAATTATTCAATTCAAAATAAAGGGAATAAGCAGTTAATTGATGTTAGATATTTACCAGATGGAATTTATTTTTTTCATGCTCAAACAAAGCATGGTTTGAAAACTGAAAAGTTTATAGTAAGGCATAGATGAAAAAAATAGGTGTCAATTTTCTTTTTCTATTTCTCTTCTTTAATACTCATGCTCAGTGGGTGCAGATTCCTGATACAAATTTTGTTAGCTGGTTGAATAATCACGGTTATTCTTCATGTATGAGTGGTAATTTAATGGATACCTCTTGTTCAAAAATTCTTACTACGACTCGCATTGATATGAGAGGCGATACAATTCATAGTCTAGTCGGCATTGAATATTTTGATAACCTTAGAACTTTAATCTGTAGCAGAGTCTGCTTATATTATTTTCAAAGTCTTCCGCCTTCACTCGATACTTTTGTTTGTAACAATAACAACCTTACTGGTCATTTTCCTAAAATACCTAAATCTTTAATCTACTTAAACTGTTCCTATAATACAATTGATCTTCTTCCTCCCTTACACAATTCACTTACATATTTAAATTGCGATTACAACGAACTAAGTTCTCTTCCGACTTTACCTAAGAAGTTGAAATATCTTAGTTGTTCAGGTGGACCTTATATGGATATAAAATCATTTCCACCTTTACCCGATTCACTTTTATATTTTAACTGCTCTGAAAATTTTTATTCGACACTTCCAACTCTTCCTCAAACACTCCAACATTTTGACTGCTCAAATATGTATCAGTTATCAAACTTTCCGGATTCGCTTCCAAAATTTTTGAAATATTTTGATTGTTGGGGAGATTATTTAGATTCATTACCGCAACTTCCAAATACAATTGATACTTTAAATTGTGGAGGTAATAACCTTAAGTCAATTCCCAATCTGCCAAGTTCTCTTATTTATTTACAATGCAATGCTAACTGGATGCATTCTCTTCCATCATCATCATTTCCTAATTCATTAAAGTTTATTGACTGTTCTCAGAACAGTTTGAATTATTTACCTGAGCTTCCTGATTCGCTTATTAATTTATACTGTTACAATAATAGTTTAGGTTATATACCGGCAGTTCCCAATACTCTCAAAAACTTATTTTGTTTTATGAATTTTCCATTGACATGTTTACCCATTTTGCCTGATACAATGGAATCCCTCGAATTTTATGGAACTTCAGTAGAATGTATTCCTAATGCCCCATTTATTAAGTATACTTATTCATCCCAATATTATTTTGACATTAGTTTAGAACAAATTTGCAAGCTCAATAACAAAAATGGATGCCCAGTAAGAGCAACAAATAATACTAATGAAATTGATAATAAAAAGGTTACTATTTTTCCCAACCCGTGCTCTGATTACTTAAATGTCAACTCTTCTAATATTCAAATTTCCTCTTTCAAAATTTACAATCTTTTGGATGAGCTGGTAGTTGCTGTCGAAAAGCGCGACCATATTGATACCGGAAATATTCCGGCAGGCATTTATATTCTAAGAATAGAAACTCCTGAGGGAGTTTTTTATAAAAACCAAGTAATACAGCATTAAAGATTCAACGCAATACGCAGCAAGAATCTTTGTTCTAAAAATCCTATTTTTAATTTAGAGCGCTAATCCGCCCGCAATATTTGGGCGCTCGGGATGAACAGAAAGTTTCTGAAGTTTAGGATGCACAATTAAATCCATATCTCCGCCCTTGTTGGTAACAGCCCGCCCATGTCGGGTCTCCCGACCGACAAGCAGTTTAACCAACCATCCAATTTATTCCTCCGTTGCGCTCGGTTTGCAACCGGGTGCAATCAAATAATCCGGATTGCATCCGT
>CAYRJA010000116.1:0-8876 GCA_964424455.1 uncultured Bifidobacteriaceae bacterium | reverse complement strand
ATGAATTTTACCTGTCTTCTTTTCAGACTATCTACGATTTATAATTGGTATAACAGTTGTACAGCAGTTTTGTTTTTAGGAGCAGATTATTTTACAATCTGCCTGAATTGGGGAATTTTGAACTTGTTGTTTTAATAACTCAATACCACACTTTGTTGTTTTCCTCCGGCGCCTACCCAACCTACTTTAAATCCGTAAGCACAAACATAAGGAGTGGGATTGCCATTTTGATCAACACCAAGAGTTAAAGTGTAATCCGCATTGTTCACATTATGAATCAACTCACCGGAAATAAATCTCCAAAGTCCGCAATAAGTATTGGAAACAATGGGAGTGTTGTAATAAGTAGTAAATGATTGTCCGTAGCGGTTCACACCCCATGAATCAACTGAACTGAATCCGTTAACTGTTGTATCACCGGATGCAGCAAAAGAAATTTTCACTTCTGCCGGGGTATAACTCCACTCTGTAATACGGGCAGTATTCCAAATGGCGGTGGAGCCATCGTCAAAAGCTACATTGATATTGAAAGCACGGTCTCTGTAACGGAGTTTTTTGGTTCCAAGTAGAAATCCAAGCCAGTCATTCCCTTCAAGGTTGGTTAATGTTTTAACACCATTGAATTTAATTGACTTGTTATCATAAAGACGGGTAACTTTAAAATCAATGTAAGTGATGGTCAGTACTGAGTTTTTATCCTTCCAATAATTTCCACCGGTGAGTTGAACTTTAATCTGTCCTGAGCGGGTACGCGAAGGACTGAAGCAGGGAGTTACTCCGTCAAATTTGAATATAAGTGTTTTCTGTGCAATTTCTGTAGAGTCAATGGTAACACCACACATAGGGCTGGAGTACCCTTCTTCCACTCTCCCTCCACTTATACCCGGAATATCTTTGAGTGTGTTATTGATGTCGTTGTCCGCCTGGTCTGATTCGCTTTTATAGTTGTTAGCGTCAGTATTAAATTGTTTAAACTTGGCATCCAGCGATTCTTTTTTGTCTTTCTTACAGGAGTTGAATGATACTACTGTAATTGTGCTGAGAAATAGCAGAGTTAAAATTTTCTTGTTCATCCCGGTAGTTTTTATTAGTAGGTAAAATTAGGTGTTTATTATTAAATCCTCTGACTGTGGTTATCCTGAAAGGTTTAATTGAATTGAATCTGCTATTAGTCTTTTCAACTAATAAATACATATCCTGCTTATGTATAGCCAGATTCCTCTGAATACACACACATTCAAAATAATTCTATTGCATATCTAAAAAAAATTATATCCCAAAGGGTGTTAAAAAAAATCGGAACTATTTGTTTGATGATGTGTTTGAAGTGTTGATATTTGTCAAAGGCAGATATACAAATTAAACAAATTGATAAAACATTTACAAAATGGCATTAGAAATTAACGACAACAATTTTAAGAGTACAATAGTAGATTCAGAGAAGGTAGCAATGGTTGACTTTTGGGCTGAATGGTGTGGTCCATGTAGAATGGTGGGACCAATAGTGGAGGAGCTTTCAAAAGAATATGAAGGCAAAGCAGTAATCGGCAAATTGAATGTGGATGACAATCCACAAGTATCAATGGATTTTGGTATCCGCAGTATTCCAACTATTCTTTTTTTCAAAGGAGGGAAGCTGGTGGACAAACAAGTGGGGGTTGTTCCAAAATCAGTATTGGAAGAAAAACTGAAATCACACTTACAATAGCAATTACTGAAGTTATTATTTTCAAAAGCATCTTGCATTTCAGGATGCTTTTGAATTTTATATTATTGTGTATATAAAAAGGTAAAAGCTATCGCTAAATAACTATAGTGCTTGGCAATGTATCTTATAGGCGCTGTAAACTAATAATCTTCGATGTTTACATTGGAAAATATTAATGACAGTTATTTGTATATAAGTTTTTTTAAGAAAGTCCCACGCAATTGATAAGAAAAATTAATTTTGCAAAAAAAATTATTATGAAAACAATTCTTAGATTCTCTCATCTTTCTATTTTAGTTATTTCTGTTATTTTTCTTTCCTCTTGTGGTGGAGGAAGTCAGCAGGAGCAGGAATCAACTACAGACACTGCTGCTGTAACTACTGCACCCGAACCTACGGCGCCTTCTTACGACGCTACTAAAATTGATCCGAATGCACCTGTAACTGAAATCGCTTTAGATGCAGTAGGCGCTACTATGACTGACATGAAATACAGTCTTCCGGATATTCATGCAAAGGCAGGTACTACTGTTAAAATCACTTTCAAAAATAAAGGAGTAGGTGACGCAATGCAACACAATTTTGTAATCGTGTATAGCGGCAAAAGAGAGGCAGTTGCCACTGCGGGAATAAAAGCAGGTTTGGATAACAGTTATGTTGAACCCGGTTCTGCTGATGTACTTGTTACCAGTAAAGTATTAAAACCCGGAGAATCAGAAGTAATTACTTTCCCTGCACCACCTGCCGGTCAGTATGAATTTGTATGTACTTACCCCGGACACTGGATGAGCATGCACGGCACATTCGTAGTAGAATAAGCTCTTTAAATATTTAAGGGAATAACCCATTATGGTTGACATGATGGGTTATTTTTTTGTACTCTGCTGTATATTTCTACACTTCTTTATAGCAGGATGTGAATAGACCTAAATAATTTCATTTGTTCAAATCTCTGTTAAATATGAACAAAATGATATTTTTGCACACTCAAAATTTTCCTTAATTAATTAATAATGATGTCTTTCTCTACCAAGCCGTCATTAGCAATAAAGAATGGCTAAGAGAATTTTAATTACAGGCGCAGCGGGATTTATCGGTTCACATTTATGCGACCGGTTTACTAAAGAAGGGTTTCATGTTATTGGAATGGATAACCTGATTACAGGTGACATGAAAAACATAGAACATCTTTTTCCGCTAAAGAATTTTGAGTTTCACCATCATGATGTTTCAAAGTTTGTGCATGTAGCAGGTGAACTGCATTACATTCTTCACTTTGCTTCTCCCGCAAGCCCGGTTGATTATCTGAAAATGCCGATTCAGACATTAAAGGTTGGTTCACTCGGCACTCATAACCTGCTTGGATTAGCCCTTGCAAAAAAAGCAAGGATACTGGTCGCTTCTACATCTGAAGTTTATGGAGATCCATTGGTTCATCCGCAGAATGAAGATTACTGGGGAAATGTAAACCCTATAGGTCCGCGTGGAGTATATGATGAAGCAAAGCGATTTCAGGAATCCATAACGATGGCATATCATACTTATCATGGATTGGAAACACGTATTGTCCGTATCTTCAACACTTATGGTCCGCGCATGAGATTAAATGACGGACGGGTGTTGCCTAATTTTTTCTATCAGGCATTAACAGGAAAAGATTTAACGGTATATGGTGATGGCAGCCAGACACGTTCCTTCTGTTATGTGGATGATTTAGTAGAAGGAATTTACAGACTACTTTTCAGTGATTATCATCTTCCTGTAAATTGTGGCAATCCGGATGAAATAACTATTTCTCAGTTTGCAGAGGAAATTATCAAACTGACAAACACTACTCAGAAAGTAATTTACGAGCCACTTCCAGTTGATGACCCTAAGCAGCGCCAACCCGATATTACCCGGGCGAAGAAAATTTTAGAATGGTCTCCAAAAGTTCATCGAAGTGAAGGACTGAAGATTACTTATGAGTATTTCAAAAAAGCATTAGATATAAAGTAAACAATGAGCGAGAATAAGAAAGATTACTTTGTACATCCTTCGGCAATTGTGGAAGATAGTGCAAAGATTGGGAAAGGAACAAAGGTTTGGCATTTTACCCACATCATGTCCAATGCAGTGCTTGGAGAAAACTGTAATCTTGGACAGAATGTGATGGTTGCTCCGGATGTTGTGATTGGTAATAATGTGAAAATACAGAATAATGTTTCGCTTTACACAGGCGTAATATGTGAAGACGATGTTTTCCTCGGACCTTCTATGGTATTTACAAATATTACTAACCCGAGAAGTGGGGTAGTACGCAGAGGTCAATATACAAAAACATTAGTTAAGAAAGGGGTTTCTATAGGAGCCAATGCCACTATTGTCTGCGGACATGATATTGGAGAATATGCGTTTATAGGCGCAGGAACTGTTGTAACAAAAGAAGTGCCCCCCTATGCATTGATAGTAGGTAACCCTGGAAAACAAATAGGATGGATGAGTGAGTATGGGCATCGCTTAAATTTTGATAAAGAGGGTTTTGCCGTTTGTCCTGAAAGTAAAGAGCAGTATCAGTTAATAAATAATCAAGTAAAGAAAATTAAATAATACAATGAATAATTTATACGAGAAGCTATTGAAGAAAGAGGAGAAACTGGCTGTTATTGGCTTAGGTTATGTTGGACTTCCTATAGCATTAGAGTTTGCAAGAAATATTTCTGTGATTGGTTTTGATATTAATCAATCAAGAGTTGAGTTGATGAAAAGGGGAATAGATCCCAGTGATGAGTTAGAAAAAGAAGCGTTTGAAGGTTGCGATATTCTTTTCACAAGTAATCTGGAAGATTTAAAGAAAGCAAAGTTTTATATCGTAGCTGTTCCCACTCCGGTGGATGACCACAATGTTCCTGATCTTAAACCTGTGCTTGGCGCTTCTACTTCCATAGGTAAAGTTTTGAAGAAAGGAGATTATGTGGTGTATGAATCCACTGTTTATCCGGGCTGCACAGAAGATGATTGCCTTCCAGTTTTAGAAAAGCTTTCAGGATTAAAGTGTGGTACCGATTTCAAACTAGGCTATTCACCTGAAAGAATTAATCCGGGAGATAAAGAACATACTCTCACTAAGATTACAAAAGTGGTTTCCGGCTGCGATGCTGAATCTTTGGAAACCATTGCGAAGGTTTATGAGATAGTGGTAAAAGCCGGAGTGTATAGGGCACAATCAATTAAAGTGGCAGAGGCAGCAAAAATTATTGAAAATACTCAGCGTGATGTAAACATTGCGCTGATGAACGAACTGTCACGCATATTTGATAAAATCGGAATCAATACTTATGATGTGCTGGATGCAGCCGCTACAAAATGGAACTTCCTGAGATTTACTCCAGGTCTTGTTGGGGGTCATTGTATCGGCGTTGATCCCTATTATCTCACTTACAAAGCTAATTCTCTCGGCTATGAATCCGAAGTAATACTCAGCGGACGTAGAATTAATGATGACATGGGACCTTATGTTGCCCGCCGTACCGTTCAGCTAATGACTCAGGCAGGGAAGGATGTAAGCAAGGCACAGGTACTGGTAATGGGTGCTACTTTTAAAGAAAATGTCAGCGATATCAGAAATTCAAAAGTAGCTGATATTATCAACGAACTGAAGCAGTACTCTGTAAGTATAGATGTAACAGATCCTTACGCCGATTCTGAAGAATTAAAACATGAATACGGTTTTTCATTAATAGAACACACGAACGGAAAAAAGTATGATGCTATTATAATTGCAGTAAACCATAGAGATTACCTGAATTTTACAGAGGATTATTTTCTTTCAAGATTAAATAAGGGTGGAATCTTAGTGGATATAAAAGGTATTTTCCGTAACAAGTTTAAAGGCGTGACTTACTGGGGACTGTAATATTTCCAACTATTATTTCAGAAAATCACCTGCAACCGCTTGATTATCTCATGAAGTAAACCTTGATTATTTTTCCATTCTTTACTTCATAAACTGCCAGCGCTTCTAATTTTCCCGGACGATTTAATCCTGTAACACTTTCATGGTCAATTACAAAATCGCCCTTTACGATACGGTTTTTTAATTCACAATGCAGTTCAGGATATTTCGTAAACATAGCTGCATACTGTTCCCGCATGGATTCCTTTCCACTACTCATCAACTTATCTGGAAAGATATAAATCTTCACACTATCAGAATAGGGGTGCAAGAAAGATTCAATATCTCTGGCGTTGTAGGCATTCAACTGTTGCTGAGAAAGATATTCAGGTGTTATTGTTATCAGTGAATCTCTTTTTATCTGTTTTCCTTTTTTAAAAACTAAATCTATGTTTTTCAGATTGTCTAAGTCATCAGCAGGATTTGAGTTTAAAAGGACTAAGTCAGCTACTTTTCCCTGCTCAATACTTCCGTAGCTTTTATCCTTGCTTAAAATTTTAACCGGAGTGATAGTTGCTGATTTTAGAGTCTGCCAATTGCTCATTCCACTTTCGTGCATGGCTTTTAATTCAGTAAGAAATGAGGTGGCGTGTTGCGTACCGATGTTTCCTGCATCAGTTCCTGCAGCAATCATAACACCGGCATCAGACATTTTTTTGAGATTAATTTTTCTTATTGAATCTCTCTTTCCATATGCTGAAATTACCTGAGGAGAGTTGAACTTGTTCTTATACATTTGTATATAAGTTGTATCAGACAGGTGTTTTAAATCCTCGATTGAACCTATTGGTTCAGGGCTTGAGTTTTCAAAATCATAAGTGGAGTAAATCATTTTTTGACCAAAAGTTTTTGCATAACCGCCATCAACTATCAATGTGGGGCAAAGTGTTACTTTATTTAATTTCAACAGTTTAATGAAGTCATCTGAAACTACTTCATCATCAATATAATGTACTAAATAATCACAGCCGTTCTTTACTGCAGTTTGTGCAGTGATGCTTTGTGTTGCGTGAACTGCCACCTTGAGATTGTTTCTATGTGACTCCTCGATTATCGCTTTAATAATAGTCTCGTTTTTCAAAGCGCCGGACACATAGCTTCCAGTACTATCAGGTCTAACTATGTACCATATTTTTATAAAGTCGGGATGATAGGGTAGTTGTTCCTCAACAAATTTCTTTGCTTCCTCAACAGTTGTAACTAATTTAAAAGGTTCATTATCGCCTAAATTCTTGAATGCATCCGGGACATAGGTTGTCAATAACGGACCTGTCATATAAACGGTAGGCAAATTTTCTTTCTGCTGCAGTGAATCGCGTAGTTTCAAAAAATTGTATGTAGCGCCAACATCAATTACGGAAGTGATTCCACAATACATATATCTGTGCAGAAAGTCTTCCATGTTATTATGAACCCAGTTAATTTCATCTTTGTAAGGATGATATTTTTTAAGGTTGATGGCATCAGGTCTTGTATATAAACCGCCGCTCTGAAAAAAGTGAACATGCGCATCAGTCATTCCGGGCATTAAATACTTTCCTTGCCCATTTATAACATCTGATTTAGCAGGAATTTTTATACTCTTTGCTGACTTAACAGCGGTAATAATACCATCATTAATCACAACTGTCTGATGTGGTATTAATTTCTGATTGACCACATCAATCACTGTAACATCCTGAATAAATGTCTGACTTAAAGAGGACTCAGCTATAAGAGTAAATAATATCAATAATATCCAATACTGTTTCATACGAATGCTTTAGGTCAAAAATAAAAATACATTTCAGTCTTTCTTAGCGAATCTTGTATTCTATATTTCTGAGGGATAAAACTGTAACACGACTATATTTGAAAAGAAGATTCAAACTTTTGTTGCAATTTCAGAGTTTAAAATCTTACTTCGCAAAATCTCAGTCTTAATAACTTAAATTATAAGCGCATGCTTTGGCACAAGCCGGTTGACCTCAATACAACAAATGAATTTCACAAGAACTCGATGCCCCACTTTATCGGGATAGAGATAGTGGAAATAGGTGATGATTTTATTAAGGCAAAAATGCCTGTGAACGAAAAAACAAAACAAGCTCACGGCATATTACATGGTGGAGCTAATGCTGTGTTGGCAGAGTCGCTCGGCAGTTTAGGTTCACTTTTGTGTCTTGATTTGGAGAAGAAAACATGTGTTGGATTAGAAGTAAACACCAATCACATTAGGGCAACACGAGAGGGTTTTGTGTATGCCATTGCCAAACCTGTCCATCTTGGAAAGACAACTCATCTGTGGGAGATAAAAATTTATGATGAACAAAATCGTCTGACCAGTATCAGTAGAATGACAAATATTGTTCTTGACAATAGAGCAGCAAAAGGAATGTAAAAATTCCACTTCAAGGGAAATCGCTTTCTTTATTTCAGTTCACTAATCTTTCTTTGCAACAATAGCTATTGCATTCAGATGGTTCTGATATTTTCTGAAAGTGCTGCGCATAGCCAGTATGCGTTTCATGTCTTTGGGATGAGTTAATACATTATAGAAAATTTTTATTGCCCTCATCATACCTTCGTCATCAATCAATCGCTTGGTTTCCAATAAACTCATTGAATTGGTTTCAATCTTTACTATGGAAAATCCTTCCTTCTTTAGCAATTCAACCCATTCGCTTTGAGTCAGCGGACGTGCATTAACTTTAATAGATACAGAGAGTGATTTCTGAATTTCTGACTTTACACTTTCATCAATGTTGTCCGGCGCTAAACCTAATTCGTGAATACCATACAGCCCACCCTTCTTTAATATCCTGTGTGCCTCTCTTATGATATCTGATTTAACATGGTCGGCGTGCATAGTCAGCATTGCTTCACCATAAACTTTATCCTTGGTATTTCCTTCCAACTTAGAATCGGCAGCGTTGCCAATCACAATTTTGCGGGTGTTGGTGTTAATGGTCTTTTTCAGATTGGCAGCAACCTCTTCGTTCAGTTCAACTCCGGTATAGGTTTTCGGATTACTTTTTAATGCAATGGAAGCAGTGAAACCCAGTCCGGGAGCAAACTCCACAATATCATCTGTATTTTGGATGTCCATGTTCTTAATCAGTTTCATAGTAAGTTCCTTTCCACCTGGGCGAAGTACCCGTTTTCCCATCTTAGCTAATATCCAATGACCCTGTTCTGTATTAATCCCAAATTATTCAATAGAACCACCAATCCTAATGACGGTCATTAGAAATG
>CAYRJA010000115.1:0-9042 GCA_964424455.1 uncultured Bifidobacteriaceae bacterium | reverse complement strand
TATGAATTTTACCTGTCTTCTTTTCAGACTATTTATGATCTATAATTGGTATTACAGTGCCACTTCTCATTTGCAGGTTCCTCCTTCGTCGGAATGACAAGGCAAATACTGAGATGCTTCCTTCGTCAGCAGGTCAGATTGAAATACCCTGTCACAGGAGCGTAATTTTATTTCTGGCTAACTGAATCAGTTTTTGTTCTTCCATTTGCTTGAGCAGGCGTGAGATCACTTCGCGTGCAGTACCTAACTCGTTGGCTAACTGTTCGTGTGTAGTGATGATGGTTTTATTTTTTGCCAGATCGGATTTCTTTTTTAATAACTGTAACAGCCGTTCATCCATCTTTTTAAAAGCAATGGCATTAATTACTTCCAGCAGCTCTTCAAACCGCTTGTGATAAAGCCGGAAAATAAAATCAAGCCATTCGGGAGAACGATGAATCAGTTCCGATACTTTCTCTACGGGTACAAAAAGAATTTCCGTTTCTTCATCCGCAATAGCTCTCACCTTACTGGTATCGTGATGAAGTCCGCCAAGAAATGACATAATACAACTTTCTCCGGCTTTGATATAGTACAGAAGAATTTCTTTTCCTTCTTCATCTGTACGCATCACACGCATACTGCCACTCATCACTAACGGAATGGAACGGATGTTTGCATTTTCATTCAGTATGATTTCACCTTCTTTAAAAGTCTTGCTGATACTTGAATCGGCAAGCTGGTCTGCCATCTGAGGCGTAAAACGAAATTGTTCTTTTGCGTTACTGAAAAGCATAACAGATGATTTACTGTACGGTTAGTTCTTTTTTTATTATCTGGAATCCTAAAGCTACAAATAAACTGAGAGCGATGAGAAAATAAAACATGGCATCAAAACCAAATCTTCCTGCTATACCTAATCCGACGGACGGAGCAATAATGTTGGCAATACCAAATGAAATGGAGTACAAAGCAGAGTATTGACCTTGTCGTTCTTTGGGAGGTCTTGAAATGGAAAAGTTCATCATAAAAGGCATAGCTAAAATTTCTGCCATCGTAATAGCAAAAGTGTAAACTATCGCCCACGCTATAATTCCTTCGCCTGATTGCAGAATGATGAATGCAACCGGAAGGCAGAGCACTCCTGCAACGATGAATGAAAAGAAGTTTTTCTTCCGTTCTAAAGAAGCAACTAACGGCATCTCAATCACCACAACCAGCAAGCCGTTCAATGCGAGCAGCAAACCAATGGTATCCTCATTGTAATGACAAACTTTATCGAAATACTGAGGCACACTGGCAAACAACTGAAAGAAGCAAGTACCATAGAGCGCAACGAGTAAGATAAAAAACAGGTATTTAAAATCACGGTAAGCAGAAGCACTTCTGTCCTGTAACACCGGATTGCTGTTGTATCCCCGTTTGATTTTTTGTCTGGGTAAATACGCAAACAGCATAGCCGCAGCCATAAAGCTGGAAGAAGCATCAATCAGAAATAGTAACTTGTAACCAAGGTGCGATGCCACAAATCCGCCAATTGCCGGACCTATGGAAAAACCAAGGTTAACGGCAAGGCGCACCAATGAAACAGAGCGGGTTCTGTTTTCTGCCGTGCTGAAAATGGCAACGGCTGTGGTGTTAGCCGGACGAAACATATCTGCTGCAAAGGCATAGCAGAAAATAACAATTGCCATTGTTACAGGTGTTACAGCAATCAGTGCAAACGGCAGGATAAGTCCGCCGGCAATCAGTGAAAATATCATTACCTCGAAGGGAGTTCTTCTGTCAGTGAGCCAGCCGCCCATATAACTGCCCAGTACGCTGCCCAGTCCGTAGAAACTCATTACCATGCCGGCAGTAGCAATAGAGAAATGCAGTTCTTTGGTCATGTACAGCGAGGTGAACAGCAACACCATTGACCCGCTCCGGTTAATAAAAAGAGCAAAAGCAAGAATCCATGTATTTCGGTTCAGATTTGAAAATGCAGAGCGGTAAGAAGAAAGGAGGCGAACCATGAAACAGAGGAAGACAAAAGTAAAATTTGGGATGGATAATTTCAGCTTCCGCAGAGCCGGAGATTGAAAATTGAAAAATTGAAAAATGAAAAATTACAAATGCTGTTATTCTCCTTTTCACTGTCATTCTGAGCGCAGCGAAGAATTTGCCCGTCCAATACTGTCATACCGAGCGCAGCGAGGTATCCCTCAATAAATACAGAGATGCTTCCTTCGTCAGCACAAATGAGAAATCTGTCATTCAGAGCGCAGCGAAGAATCTGTCTTATGGTTACAGTACTACTTCTTATTGGCGGATTCCTCCTTCGTCGGAATGACAGAGAAAATGTCATTTCCGACAGCGCTAAACTTTAAGTGAGCCGCGAAATCCTCTTGCTGCATAATAAGACTCTGCGCCATTGTGATATGTAAATACAGTATTGAACCGCCGGTCGCAAAAAAGAGCGCCTCCTAACTTTCGGATAGCGGATGGTGTTTTTATCCAGCTTGAAGTCCTTTCATCAAACACACCTGACTGCTGTAACAGGCGGTACTCTTCCTCTGATAATATTTCAATACCCATTTCATCAGCCATATTTACTGCGCTGTTCTTTGGCTTAAATTCTTTTCTCGATGCCAATGCTTCGTGGTCGTAGCAAATACTTCTTCTCCCTTTAGGACTTTCAGCAGCACAATCCATGAAAATATACTTTCCTGTTTTATTATCCAGTTGAACCACATCCGGTTCACCGCCCGTTATCTCCATTTCATGGAGTGACCAAAGCTTTTCCGGATTCTTTTCCAACTTAGTCTGAACTTTAATCCACTCAATATCCTTACGTCGGTTTCTGTTTTTCTCAAATCTGTTTTTCAGTGTACTGAGTAGTTTTTCTCTTAGTTCGGGGGACAATTCTTTTTTCATTTTATTATTTGTTCAACAAAAATATTGATTTACTGTTACAGTAATGAAAAAATCTGACACCCACGTCTTTTCAGATGAATTACCATACCTGCATTTATTCAGTTCCATGGGGCTTTCATTTTCAGAAACCCTCCTACGACAATAAATAAATTAAGAGGTTATATCTGTAATTACTGAGGTTTAGGATAACTGAAAAAAATATTTTTTTATTTCAAAAACTTTGTGGGTTTGTTATCGCATTCATCATTTACTATGAAGCACAACCAAAAAAATAGTATTACAGATTTCCCGGCTTACTTATCTATTAGCAAGCACAGCAACAAATTTTAGCAAGACAAATTATCGCTTTTCCTTTCAACGGGTTAAGCAAATTTTTTGTTGTTTTTCGTCCACGCCGAGCCTCTGCTACTGTGCTCTGTGCGTGTGCGCAGGACTCGGCGGTAGGTTTAAAAGCAAAGCAGAATAATCCTGCGAGAGGAAATAGCTGTAACACAGTAATAAATTATTTTCCTGCCAGCCAGTCTGCCGGATTGAGCAGGGTGGTTCCTTTCCAGATTTCTAAATGAATGATAGTTGCATTTTCATCAGAGTCTGTATGTGCCGTTCCAATGGTTTGCTTGACAGATACTTTGTCATTTGCTTTTACTGTAACAGTTTCAAGATTGCTGTAAACGGTAAAATAATCTCCGTGGCGAATAAGCACCGCTTTATGATAACCCGGGTTTACCAATACATTCACTACAGTGCCTTCAAAAATAGTTCGCACAGCAGCATTGGCATTAGTCTTTATATCCACTCCGTTGTTCTTTGTAGTAACATTTTTTAGTACAGGATGCGGATGTGTGCCGAATGATTCAATGATTACTCCGTTCACCACAGGCCAAGGAAACTTTCCGCGATTGGCAACAAAACTATTGGACATGGCTATTACTTCCGGGGTGCGGGCTATTTCAGTGCTGGATTTAGTAGTGCTGCTTTTTGTTTTTGTATCTTTTAATTTGCTTGCTGCAATTTCTTTTTTAATGATTTCCTGAATCTGCTTGTTCAGTTTTTCCTGCTCTTTCTTTTTAGCAAGAATATTTGCTTTGATTTTTTTCTCCTGCCCGGTCAGCTTTTTTACTGCATTATCCTTTTTTGTTTTTTCCTTCAGCAGGTCATCTTTTTGCTGCTGTTGTTCAGTAAGCAGGTTTGCTTTTGTATTCTTCTGAGTATTCAGTGTTTCTACTTTTCCGTTCAGCGTAATTTTTGTCTCTTTGATAACATTTGCCTGCGATTTCCGGTAAGCGCTGTACCGGCGCAAATAAAGAAACCGGCGAAAGGCATCATTAAAACTTTCGGCAGAAAAAATAAAGAGTAATTGGTCGTATGCGCTGCGGTGCTTGTAAGCATACACTACCATTTTTGCATAGTTCGCTTTCAGCTCATCAAGATCGTTGTCAAGAGATTGAATAGAGGTGTTTGTCTTGGTAATCTCATTGTTGAGTTGACCAATCTGACCGTTGTAATTGTCAATTAATTTCTGCCGCAGCGAAATTTTTGATTGAATGATTTTTATTTGAGTAAGCGATGTCTTTTTTGACTTGCTGGTCGTATTTAATTCTTTCTGCATCTCATTAATCTCAGTAAGGAGTTGCTTTTTCTTCTTTTCTAAATCCTGTTTAGTTTGAGCTTGGAGGAATGAGGAGGCAGAAATGAGAAAGCAGAAAATCAATAATGAAAACCGCTTTGATAACCCTTTGACATTTTGCGATGATTGGAAACAAGGCGCGGTGTGTGGTATGTCATACTTCAATTTACTCATACTTCTCTTTGATATTGAACGGGAATTTCTGTGGCTGGTTGATGATCACTTTTGAAAAATTAATCAGCAAGTGAGTGTTGTTCGCATCATTCAACTCCAATTCTCTGTCCAAAGCAAAGGGTTTTTGGTTATCTCTGTTATAGTTTCTGTATTTTAGTTTTAAACTTTTCCCGAGCGAACTGTCCACCAAATCCATATTCAGTACAGTGTAATCAGGATTCAGATAAATAGTGCTGCTCTTTTTCTTTCCGTTAGAGAGTAATACATAAGCGCTGTCTTCCTTCCTGGCTTTTAATTTTTTTTCATCAAAGTACAGAGGCACACCGGTAATAATATTTTGTATTGTTTCATAATTCAAGGTGAAAGAGGTAATCGTATCGAAGAATGAATAACTGTGTACATAATATTTTTTGTTAAGGCGGTCAAGTATATGAATAGAATCTTTGTTCATTACTATTCGCATCCCTTCAAATCCGAGAGATGAAAGCGATATCCAGATGATACTGTCACGACGAATGCGGATGTTAGCAATAACATCAACTTCTTTTGTGCTGTCAATCAGTTTTACTTTGGCTTTGCCGGTAAACCACTCGAAGTTAAAGATGTTGTCTAATAATTTTGAATTGACCGCCGCCGCATCGGTGGTGTCGGCTGAATTAATCTGTGTGATTTTTCCGGTAGTATGCCTGTAAGTTTTACAGGAGAAAAGCAGCAACATAAACAGCAGAGCATAACTTGCCTTTGATATTGATATGCGGTACTGGGCGCACAGCCGTCTGAAATCACTCATATAATTTTTTGTCTGCAATTTTCTTGTCAATGGTTTCAGACTCTACATTGTTATCTTTTGCCTTTTGCCAATATTCCACTGCGCCTGTTACATCGCCTAATTGATAAAGAACATCGCCATAATGTTCAAGTACTGTTCCGTTTTTTTCTGCTCCACTCTTCAGCGCTTTCTCAATCCATGTTTTTGCTTCGGTAAATTTTTTCTCTTTATACAATACCCATCCGTAAGTATCCATGTTATTGATGTTATTAGGGTCGAGTTCTACCGCCTTTTGTGCGAGAGATTCTGCACGATTTAACTTTTCTCCGCGAAGAGAAAGGTAATAGGCGTAGTTATTCATCGTGTATGTATTCTTAGGGTCGGCGGTGAGCGATAGTTCGTAGCAACTGTCGGAAACGGAATAATTTTTCATTTTATTATAGACGTCTCCCAAACTTGCATAAAGCTGTGACATGAATTTATTGTCATCGCTGCCGATTGTAACAGCATGATTGAAACCTTTCGCCGCTGCTTCATAATTTTTCTTCTGCAAGTTGGCAACTCCCGACATATAATAAGGCAGCCCCTGATTCGGGAATAATTCTGCACACAGGTTTGCATCATTAATCAAACTATCATAGAGAGAGAGATGAGCTTCAATCATCAGCACTTGTTGCCATACTAAAAATTTTCCGTTATCCAGCCGGATGGAAGATTGATACTGTTTCAGCGCTTCGTTGTATTTATCAACCTGACTGAGAATATCGCCATACACTGCAAATGATTTAGGATCGGCAGGGTGAGTAGTGGTTAATATTTCACTCAATTGAAGAGCTTCAGATTTTCTTTTCTCGCTTGAAGCAAGAAACGGAATGTATCCGACGAGTATCTGCACCTTTACATCTATATTCATTTCAGGACTGATAAATACTTTTTTTAACGCTTCAAAAGCTTTGTCTTCCTGATTATTTCTTCTGTAATAATCCGCCAGCGCTAACTGCGTATTCGGATTATCCGGGTCAACAGCGGCAAGCTTTTGCAATGTCAGCATTGCTTTGTCTTTATTGCCGGTAGTAGAATATAAATCTGCAAGTAGCGCGAGATATTTTGGTTCATCGGGAAATGCTGCAGCTAATTTTTCTATTTCTGCAGCAGCTTTGTCCGGCTTACCGATGCTCAGGTAAAGCCGTTCTTTCTCCATGCTAATCTGTTCACCCACTCCGACTTTTGATTCTATCATATTGTACGCGTTGATTGCTTCCTGCGGTTGATTGCTGGCGCCGAGGAAGAATGCCCAGTCGAAATAATAATCAATATTGTCAGGGTGTTGCTTCACTAACTTCCCATAAACGGCTGCTGCTTCTTTCTGATTTCCTGTTTTGCTAAGCGCTTCTGCATACAACTCCTGATACCATTTGTTGGAAGGGTTCAGCTTCACTGCATTTTTAATATTAGTAAGGCAATTATTATAATCTCCTTGCTCATAGTAAATTTTTGCCATCTCATAATACACCGCATCATTGTCGGAATTTCCTTTCAAACATTCTTTATACAGGTTTAATGCCTGCTGATGATTGCTAAGGATTTCCATTTTTGTGGCTTCAATATATTTTTCTTCAGACTCAATTTCTTTATCTGTCTTTGCAGAAATTCCGGTTGTGTTCAGTTTTTCGTTTTTTCCGAAAGAATACTTCTCCTGAGTTTTACAGGAACAGAAAAGTGTTACAGCAATTAGGATGCTGCAAAAGACAGAAGAGAATGCTGATAAAAATTTCATCGTTCCGTGCTGTAGTCGCCTATGCTGACCTCTTCACCTTTTCCGTTGAGATAGACGAAATGACCAATCATTGAGTTTTGTAACACCCTGTTTCGTATAGTAGTGTTAGTTTGGATAATTGAATTTTTCACTTGTGAATTTTCAATCGTAGTTGCTGTACCGATAGAAACATGCGGACCAATTGAAGAATTTTTTATCACTGCTTTGTCGCCTATGAAACAGGGTGGAGTGATGGTTGAATTTTCAATTATTGCAGAGGAGGAAACCATGTTGTTTTGTTTGTTCAGTTCAAGAACACGCTGGTTGGTATAAACGGTTGCATCTTTATTACCGCAATCAAGCCACTCTTTCACTTGTGCGACAGTAAACTGAGCGCCTTTATGAAGCATATTTTCAAGGGCAGTAGTTATCTGGTATTCACCTTTGATTTTAAGGTCATTGTCAATCAGATACTGCAATTCCTTTTTCAGATTTTCTCCATCTCTGAAATAATAAATACCGATGATGGCAAGATCAGAAACCGGCGTTGAAGGCTTCTCAACAAACTCTTTAATCATTTCTTTTTCATCCATCACCACTACTCCGAAAGCAGAAGGATCTTCAATACGGTTTACCCAAATGATTCCATCCTTGGTTTTGTCTATTTTAAAATCGGCATAGAACAAAGTATCAGCAAAAGCTATAATTACATTTCCTTTCAATGAACGTTCTGCACAAAGAATGGCGTGAGCTGTTCCTAATGCAATATCCTGATGATAGATTCTTCCTTTTGCACCGAGCTTCTCCGCCACTTGTAACAGGTGATTTTCTGCTTCTTTTCCAAAATCTCCTACTACGAAAGCGATTTCTTCAATTTTATCAGAACACATTTCAGCAATATCTTCCACAAGCCGCTGCACAATGGGCTTACCTGCAACCGGTATCAGCGGCTTAGGTGTGCTGAGTGTATGCGGGCGCATCCGTTTCCCCATGCCCGCCATTGGTACTATTATATTCATATTCGTAATCTTAAGTAATGTGTAGTAAGTCTTGCGCTATACTCAAACGCTGTATGTTGTACTATTTTATTCCGGTATGTCCGAATCCGCCGGCACCTCGTTCAGTAGTTTCTAATTCCTGAACCTGCTCCCATGAAATCTGTTCAAAGCGGGAGATAATCATTTGCGCAATACGCTCGCCGGGCTCTATCGTTTGTGCTTCATTGGAAAGATTAATCAGAATCACTTTTATTTCTCCGCGATAATCTGAATCAATTGTGCCGGGAGAATTTAAAACTGTCAATCCTTTTTTAGCTGCCAATCCGCTGCGGGGTCTTACCTGAGCTTCATATCCCTGAGGTAATTCAATGAACAGTCCCGTAGGAATCAGCTTGCGTTCAAGCGGTTGAAGAGTAATGGATTGGGGAAGGTTTGCCCGTAAATCCATTCCTGCCGATCCGGTGGTTTCGTAAGCCGGCAATGAATTTTCTGAATGGTTGATTATCCTGATTTTCATGGAGCACAAAAGTAATATTTATCTGTATTCAATTCAGGGTTGATTTAGAACCGGGTGCATACCAAATTGTCGCTTACATAAGAAAGGGGGATATTTGCAAAAAAAACTTCATGATAAACGAAACTGATTTTTTAAAACTTGCTAAAGGCAAGTACCAGCAACTAAAAAAGTTGGAAGGCACGCCCAGTTTTTACGAGTACGAAAAGAACTTTGATCGTGTATGGACGGAATTAGGCAGAGAAGTATTAGAATAGGACTTACGCAAATTAACACAATGATGGGGAAAAATATTAAAAAAAGGGAGAG
>CAYRJA010000114.1:0-9062 GCA_964424455.1 uncultured Bifidobacteriaceae bacterium | reverse complement strand
ATATTTCTTCACTTCATCAGCGCTTAATCGGTTAATGGAATAAGCCGATCCCATGGGGTTGCGGTCGTAGTATTTTCCGATAAACAATAAATTCATCGCATTACGCATCATGAAGGTGAAAGGATCGCTTTCTTCTGATTGTATTTCGTTGAGTACCTGCTCTTTTGCTGTAGTAAAATCATCAGCATTAAATACAGGGTTCAATATAAGATTTGAAAATACCTGCCAACTTTCATTAAAATATTCTTTTGTACAGGTCATGCTTATGACGCTGTAGTCAAGTCCGCAGAAGTAGTTGATGGTGGTTCCTGATTGAGCTAACAGGTGAGCTATGGAATCAGCGTTCATTGTTTTCGTTCCCCCATTAATAACCCACTGCAAGGCAAGCCCCTCGATACCTTCTTTTACAAGCGTATAGTTAGAGGTTCCGCCTTGAATAAAAAGTTTAATACTTACAATTTGATTATTGATGGGTTTTAGCACCACTTTCAAACTATCCAACGACCAGAATTTTACATTGCTTTCTGTTAATTTGGCTTTAGGTTGAACAATGGATGGTGTAACAACAGGCGAGGGACTTACGGTTTGTAAAGTTTCGGTTGTTGGTTTAACTGTAACAGAAGACGGTTGAGACAGTTGCTTTGCTGTGTCTTTTTGAGTAGGTATTACAGGAATGTTTTTCTTTCCTGTATCTGTATGAAATTGCTGAACAATATTTCCACTGCCGGACGGCTGGGTTTTTAATTTTTTTAAAAAGGCTTCGTTCAGAGTAAGGTCATCGCGAAGAACACGCTCTAACTGATAGTGTGTTGGTGTTACTTTATTCTTATCTGTTACCTGATGTACTTTAAGGTAAGTTTTATTTGTAGTGAGGAACGACAACACTACTTCATATTTGTTTACAGGTTCTTTTAAAAATGTTCCATGAAGCCCGAACAAGCTACCCAGTGAATCAGCATAGGTGAATTCATAAGCAGTAGTGTCTTTTTTTGACATTACTCTGATATTAATTTTTTCCGAGGGCTTATTGTAAGCAACTTTTAATACAGCTATCACAGCGCCTTTTGTGTCGGTCAGTTTGTAATCAGTAGAATAAACATTATCCTTTTGAGAAAAAGTGCGCGTAAACTTTATAGCTGTCTTTTCGCCATTAGACATATTTGTAACCGTTCCCTGCAACACATTCTGCGCTTGTGTAACAGCTACACAGCTTAGGAAACAAAAGAGAAATGATATAAACTTTTTCATCATTATTTTACAGCTTTAAAATATACAGACATGTTGTTGCTGATTTCGCTGTCAGAATTTCCATGCCGGATATAAATAGAAACCTTCATGTCATCAAGTGCGGCAGCGCTGAGTCCGCCGGCTTCCAGTATTTTGTAAACGGAGAGAAAACGCTCCTTTGCTGTTTCCTTTTTTTCTACAGCATCCTGTGATGCAATCAACTCCAGATGCAAATCAGGATTCAGGCGGATGAGCTGAATCAAACTTGTTATCAGGTTTTTGTTTTCAACTCCGATTATTTCGCTTGAATTTCGAGTGAATTTTATGTTGTATTGCTCAGGTGAAAAAGTATCGGTAAAAAGATTACCGGTTTGCAGCGATTGTTCCTGCTGAGGAGAAATGATGAGTCCTGTTGTTACAGATTTGCCTGAAATAAAAAGATTGGCAAAATCTACAATATCATCTAATGTTACAGCATTAATGTTTTCTTCATAGGTAGTGAAATAACTGAGGTCTGTCGAGGCAACTACAGAAGCAAGAAAGTGTGATAGAGAAGTGTTCTTCTCAGTCTGAAAAGCAAAATTTCCAATAACCTGTTTCTTTGCATCCCTTAATAAGTCTTCTGAGTAATAACTGTAGAGTTTTGTTTTTGTCAACTCTTCATTGACCTTGTCATAACACTGTTTCATTTTAGAAACATTCGGAATGATACTGATACTCAGAATGCTTAAAAACTTTTCAGGTCTGTATTCAACATTCAGTTGCTGAATAAGTCCGCTGCCGGTTAAGGTGGAATTAAACGGTGATTTTACTGACGAAAGCATGGCTGCCCAAACTTTGGCTGCATAAGTCATTTGCAGGGAGTTTCTCATGCAAGGAGCCATCCATGAGTAAAGAAAAACGGGAGAAGAGGCAGCCGTTGACTCCACCACAATCTGAGATGAGTAAGGAACTGTAACACTTGGCGGAGGAAATTTGTCTGCAGGAAATTCATTTGTTTTTTCCCAAGAGCCAAAAACATTTTGCAGCTTTTGAAATATTTCTTCGTGACGAATATCTCCCGAAACGATTAGTACACAATTGGAAGGAGTATAAAACAGGTTATGATGATTCAGCAGTTTGTCGAACGAAACTGAACTGATGACATTAAAATTCCCGGTTATGTTTTTTCGCGATGCATCTTCACCTAACATCTTCAGGTTTACCGTCTGTAACAGAAGGTAATCCGTATTTAACTTATTGTTTTGAATATCAGCAAGCGCATTTTTCTGTGCACTTTGCAAGTCTTCTTCAAGGTAAAGCGGAAACCGGACGGCGCTGTTCATCAGTTTCAGTCCATCGTCAAGATTTCTTTTGGTGAGTGTAATATAAAATGAACTGTATTCTTCATCTACCGTACTTCCTGTTACAGCGCCCAACTGTTTAATCCGTTGCTGCATATCCTCCGTACTCGGTAAATCCTTGTTAGCGGCAAAGAAGAAATAACGATTCAGATACGCAATTCCATTTTCCTCTTCCGGCTCATATATGCTGCCATCTTTTACAACTAATTCGATCGTGTTCAATGGTGTTGCCGGATTTTCTATTGCTACGCACAGCAATCCGTTATTCAGTTTCTGAGTGAAAATATTATCCCAATCTGTTTGTGCCTTAATTGAGAGGGACAGGAACAATAGAAAAATACAAGTGAAGAATTTCATAACTGTTAATGCAACAAACCTAAACGAAATATGGCAAAATGAAAATGCTTGTTGAAAAGATAGTACCTCTTTTTTAGCAGATGTTCAACTTATTCCAATCCCAGACTATAATAAAGAAGATTCATCATTGAATTTTATATTCCTGTTTTACTTCTATCGGGTTATATTTGCGCCCTCAAGTTGGCGAGGTAGCTCAGTTGGTAAGAGCGTCGGATTCATAACCCGGAGGTCGAGGGTTCAACTCCCTCCCTCGCTACAACTTAATTTATATAGAATCTCTTAGCAGCTAAAATGATTTATCGTTCTCTCCGGGATTTTATTGCCGCACTTGAAAAAGAGGGAGAACTGGTAAGGGTAAAAGAATATGTAAACCCTGAATTAGAAATTACCGAAATCATAGACCGGCTTTCAAAAAACAACGGACCGGCAGTATTGTTTGAAAATACAGGAACCGGCTTTCCTTTGCTGATTAATTTATTCGGCTCAGAGAAGCGGATGTGCATGGCGCTCGGCATAAATCAGTTGGATGAAGTGGCAGACAGAATTGAAGAGTTGTTTAAATCTTTGATGAAGCCAAAGGATAATATTCTTGAAAAACTGAAAACTCTTCCGCAACTGTCACAGTTAGCTTCATGGATGCCCAAAGTGAAAAAGGGCAGGGGAGAATGTCAGGAAGTAGTGATGCAGAATCCTGACATTACCAAACTTCCTGTAATGAAATGCTGGCCCGAAGATGGAGGACGGTTTGTAACACTTCCCATTGTGAACACAATAGACCCGAACACCGGAATAAGAAATGCGGGAATGTACCGTATGCAGGTTTTTGGTCCAACTGTAACAGGTATGCACTGGCATAAACACAAAGTGTCTGCAAGGCATTTTAATGAATATAAAAAATTGGGTAAGAAAATGCCCGTAGCCGTAGCGCTTGGCGGCGATCCGGTTTATACTTATGCGGCTACTGCTCCGCTTCCTGATAATGTGGATGAGTATATGCTTGCCGGTTTTTTACGGAAGAAAAAAGTGGAATTGGTTCAATGCCTGACGCAGGATATTCAGGTTCCGGCAGATGCGGACTTCATACTCGAAGGATATGTTGACCCCAATGAAGATTACATTCTCGAAGGACCGTTTGGTGACCATACAGGGTATTATTCCCTGGCAGATTATTATCCAAAGTTTCATATCACTTGTATCACGCACAAAAAGAATGCAGTTTATCCGTCAACGATAGTGGGGATTCCTCCGCAGGAAGATGCGTGGTTAGGCAAGGCAACGGAAAGAATTTTTCTTGCCCCGATTAAAATGGCTTTAGTTCCCGAGATTATTGATATGGAAATGCCGGTGGAAGGAGTGTTTCATAATCTTACCATAGTTAAAATAAAAAAAGAGTATGCCGGTCAGGCAATAAAAGTTACCAATGCGATGTGGGGAGCCGGACAAATGATGTTCAATAAAATATTAGTGATAACAGATAATGATATTGACATTCATAACTATGAAGAAGTAGCAAAAGTCATCAGCACAAATGTTGACCCGCAGCAGGACATTTATTTTTCACAGGGACCGATGGATGTGCTTGATCACAGCAGCAGCAAATTTTCTTTCGGTGGGAAAATGTGTATAGATGCTACAAGAAAATTAGAAGAAGAACTTAGAGTATCAAAGAATAATGAGGGTAATACTGCGAGCGATTCCATCTCAGATATTAAGTTGTCAGAATTATTTCCCGAAATAAAAAGCATCAACACTTCTTTGCTGAAGAAAAATATTTCTGTTGTTTTTATTGCAGTGGAGAAGAGCAGAAAGAATCATATCAAAGAACTGAATCAAAAACTGTTTACTGTAACAGACTTGAAGCAGGTAAAATTTATAATTTACTTAGAGCATACAGTTGACACTTCAGATATTAAGGATTGCATCTGGCGTTTTACCAACAACATTGACCCGCGCAGAGATTCATACATAGTTGAATCAGAAAACAATCACTTTGTTTCTCATATTGGTTTTGATGGCACAAGAAAGACAAAAGAGTTAGATGGCTTTGAGCGTGAATGGCCTAATATTATTGCTTCAGATGAAGCAACCATAAAATCAGTTGATGAAAATTGGAGCAAGTTCGGATTAGGTAAATTTATTCAATCGCCTTCTCTGAAATACCGCAAACAACTTTACAAAGGAGGAGCCGTTGTAACAGAAGATTAAACCGAAACAATTCCGGCTTAATACATTTTCCTCAGCGTATCTACTTCTCTTTTTAATTTATGATGATTGAGTGCATTTCTTACAGTAATCGTAAGATGAGGCGTATCTGATTTCAGCAGGTAATCGTAAGCGCCTTCCTTTATCGCTTTAGAAGAAATATCAGGGCTACCGCTGGCGGTGACAACAATAAATGGAATTTCTTTCCCGGTTTCTTTCAATATTTCAAGAGCATCCAATGATGTCATATCGCTCAGAAAATGGTCGCAGAGAATCAAATCAAAATCTGACCAGTTCAATGCCTTTATATAATCATCCTTTAGCTCTACTGTTACAATTTTGACTGATGGATAGTCCATTTCAAGCGTATGTGTAATCATCAACACATCTACCGGATTATCTTCTACTAATAATATTTTTATTTCATCATTTCTGAAGACATTACTTATATCCATGAAAAGACTTTTGATATTTCGTTAAAATCATTTGACTTATCAAAAAAATAATCTGCTCCCAGTTCTACCATTTTACGGCGGTAAGGAACAGAATTGTAATTGCTCATTACGATGGTAATAATGCCGGGAAGAATTTTCTTCAATTTCCTAAGTACTGTAAACCCGTTGTCGTTATCTATAAGTTTAATATCAAGTATCACTACATCCGGCTTATGCAGTGTGCCGAGTTCAATGGCTACTGATGATGAATCTGCTTCTGCCACCACTGTAACATTTTCCAGTTCAGTGAGCAGCTCTTTGATTTTCTCACGAACCACATCTGAATCTTCCACAATCAGAACTTTTATTACCTTGCTCATTATACTACTAATATCTAAATCCAAAGGTCGTAGCAACAGGTATCAATGGCTATAAAAGAGTATAGGATAATATTGTAACAAAAAATATTACAAGGGTTATCAGATGCGAAACAGACGAAAAAGTATAGAACTTCTCTGTAATATCAGTATGCTGCATTAGCCGGCACAGCAGCAAGAAATGGATAATTTTCTGTATCTGAATCAGATTATCCTTGGAGAAGTCCTTCCTGCATTACATAGCGTGCAAGTTCAGCGTGGTTACGAAGGTTTAGTTTTTCAAGCACGCGAGCGCGGTAAGTATTAATAGTAGCAGAGCTAAGATTAAGTTCATCTGCAATTTCGTTAACCGTTCTTCCGGAAGCTAATGACAGCATTACCTGAAACTCACGGTCGCTGAGCGTTTCATGTAACTGTTTATTTCCGTGTGCAAGCTGGTTCACCATTTGCTCTGCAATTTTTGGAGTTACATAATTCCTTCCGAGCAGTATGGTGTTAATAGCATCTATAAGGTCGTTGGGCGCTGAATCTTTATTCATAAAACCGGCGGCTCCTGCTCTGATTGCACGAATGCCATACTGATCTTCGGAATAAATACTGAGTATCAGAACTTTCCCGTGAATCTTAGAATCTATTAATTGCTTGAGTACATCTAATCCGTTTTTTCCCGGAAGTGAAATATCGAGTATGATGATATCATAGCAATCTTTCAATGCCATCTGTTGTGCCTGAAGTCCATCAGCAGATTCATCCACCTGCACATCCATCATTTCTTCAACTATTATTTGCTTCAGTCCTTTCCGGATAATAGGATGATCATCTGCAATTAATATTCTTTTTATATCACTTTTCATTGTTCGTTCGTTTCGTCTTTCTTCTTTAGAGGGATTGTCACTTTTACGGTTGTTCCTTTCCCCTGGTTTGAGGTAATATTTAAAATGCCGTTTACCATGGATGCCCGCTCGGTCATTCCCATAATACCAAGCGACTTTCCGAATCTTGCTGCTGCATGAGCTAATCCTATTCCATCGTCTGTTACTTCTAAATACAGGTGGTTTTTATCTGTATTCATTTTTATTGAAACATTTTTTGCTTTTGAATGTCGTACAATATTGGTGAACGACTCCTGTAAAATACGGAAAGCAGCAATGGAAATTTCTGGTGAAAAATATTCTTCACTCAGCTTACTTTCAATGTTAAAGATAATGTTCGATTGATTTTGTAACTCATTTGCCAGCCAGCGAATAGCTTCCTCCAATCCTAAATCATCTAATATTCCGGGACGAAGTTTGGTAGCTATTTTCCTTACAGATTCAATGGTTCTGTCGGTCAGTTCTATTGTTTTTTCTACTCTGCCGGTCAGTTCGTTTTGTTCCGAATCTATTTTCTTCTTCAACCACGACATATCCATTTTTATTCCGGTAAGCAACTGACCCAACTCATCGTGAATCTCTTGTGCAATATACTTGCGCTCATCTTCCCGTGCTTTCTGCACATAGGCGGAAAATCTGCGGAGTTGGCTATTCATCTGTTGCAAATCTGTTTTTGCCTTTATAATATTTGTGATGTCATTCCCATAAACAAGACCGATTTTCTTATGTTCAAATATCAGTCCGTGTGTTACAATTTCTACATGGATAATATCTCCGTTCTTTTTTTTATGTTTCCATGTGCCTAACTGATTACTTCCTGCCCAGTTCATTTGAGAAAGCCCGTTGAACCGTTCATACTCACTTTTAGGGTGAAGTTCTATTGCGTGCATAGCAGTAAATTCTTCTTTTGAATACCCATAATGGTTAACAGCCGCTTCGTTTACATCAATAATTTGAAGCTCAGGAAAAGATACCATCCACATCGGAAGCGGATTGCTGTAAAAAAGCAGCCGGTATTTTTCCTCACTTAATTTTAATTCAATTTCATATTTCTTTCTTTCTGTAATATCCAGCAGCGTTCCTATAATAGCAGGTTTGCCATTGTAAGTTGTAATAGTGCCGTAAACTTCTCCCCACATCAGTTCTCCGTTTTTCTTTACCCCCCTTAATTCGTAGTTGACACTTTCAATTTCTCCGGCTAATCTCATACGAATTTTTTCCTGCACAAGCGCATGATATTCTTCGTGTACTACATCCAGTACAGATATTTTACCAATAATTTCTTCCTGAGTATAACCGAGCACTTCAGCAAACATCGGGTTTGCATAAACGAGCATCTTATCCTGAATGATATAGATTCCAGAAGGTGATTTTTCTACCAAACTTCTGAACTTGACTTCTGCTTCCCTTAATTCTGTTTCTATTTTCTTTTGCTTGGTAATATCAGCAGCGCTGATACATATACCGGTTATTTCTCCCGTTTCATTCTTTATAGGATATTCTTTCAAACTAACATGGAGCATAGATCCGTCAGGCATCTTAAATTCCCTTTCCTCCTGCATGATTTCACCTGAAAGAACCCGCCTCATTGTTTCTTCTCCTATGGCTTTTCTTGATTCAGGAATATAGTCAAGAACATTTTTGCCCACTTCGAAAGAATTACCATAAATCAGTTTAGAGTTTATTATTGCATGAGAATTTATGGTAAGTATTTTGAAGTTTTTGTCTATCAATATATAATGGGTATCAGTACTGTCAAAAATTGAACGAAGATTGGCTTCTGATTGCTGTATCAATATTTCGGCTTTCTTCCTTTCAGATATATCACGGGCTATGGCAATAACCCGGTTGTCGTCCAGTTTTCTTAGGTTGACTTCTACTTCAATAATGCTTCCATCTTTTCTTCTCATTCTTCTTTCTCTTCTTAACTCCTCTCTCTTTTTAAGCCCATTAAATTGCATCGGTATCTCTTCCAGATTTTTTTTCTCAATCAAATCTCTTGCAGACATTCCAATCAATTCATTCTTTGTGTATCCAAAGCAGCGGCACATGCTTTCGTTTACGTCTAAGAACTTTCCTTCATAATCAGAAATCATGATGAAGTCAGATATTTGTTCAAAAAGTTTTCTGAACATTTCCTCGCCGGTCGGCGATGGGTTTGCCGGTACAGAATGAATTTTATCCACTGAAACAGATTTTAACCCAAAAAGTTCATTAGAACTATGAATCAACCACAATAAAGGGTTGTTT